>CAYQLM010000083.1:0-13512 GCA_964418365.1 uncultured Dehalococcoidia bacterium | reverse complement strand
CTGTCCTCGCGCCGAAGGGCCCACGCGCCCTCTGGCACCGCGCGCCCGCGCGTAGGGGAGCCCTTCATGGGCTCCCGCCGGCCGAGCCGGGCTCGGGCTGACGCCCATTTGTTCTGCGCCTGTTACAATTCGGAGCGCTGCGCACGCCGGAAAGTGTCGGCGGAGCCAAGGCACAGAACTGGCGAGGTCCCCTCATGACACAAGTGCACAACGAAGCAGACCTCGATCGAATAGTGTGCCCCAGGTGCGGAGAGGCTATTCCCGTAACCGAGGCCCTTCAACGCCAGATCGCCGAGCGGCTGCGGAAGGAACTACAACAGGAACTCGCGGAGCAGGAGCAGGCACTAGCAGCGAAGCGCCAGGGCCTTGAGGAGAAGGAGGCGAACCTCGCTGAGGCTGAGACGGACTTCAACAAAAGGCTGCATGAGCGGTTGGAGCAAGAGAAGGCCAAGCTAGAACACGAAGCGCGAGAAGCGGCAAAACAAGAGCTAACGCTCGAAATGGAAGACTTGCGAACACGGTTGCGGGAGCACGAGGACAAGCTCGCAGAGGCACGCAAGCAAGAGCTCGAGCTCCGCAAACGCGAACGTGCACTGGAGGAGGGCAATAAGGAACTCCAGCTTGAGGTTGTGCGCCGCATCAACGCGGAACGAGCCGCAATTGAGGAACGGGCGGCGAAGAGAATACTAGAAGAGCATCGATTAAAGGACCTCGAACAAGAGAAGCAGATCGGCGACCTTCGTCGGCAAATCGATGACCTTAAGAGAAAGGCGGAGCAGGGTTCGCAGCAGTTACAGGGAGAGGTACTAGAACTCGACCTGGAGTCGCTTCTGAGAGAGAATTTCCCATTCGACAGCGTTGACCCCGTACCAAAGGGAGTTGCTGGCGCTGATATTGTGCAACACGTCTTCACCAGAACAGCGGTCTCCTGCGGCTCCATCGTGTGGGAGTCGAAACGAACAAAAGCTTGGAACAACAACTGGATACAAAAACTGAAGGACGATCAGCGAGAGATCAATGCCGATCTCGCTGTTCTCGTGAGTGAGGCGCTACCGAATGATGTGACCGATTTCCAACCCAGGGAGGGCGTGTGGGTCGCAAGTTTCGCCTCCGTCTTGGCGCTGGCAACAGTCTTGCGAGAGTGGCTCGCGAACGTCGCCCGCACAAAGATGGCCGTTGAAGGCAAGGATGAAAAGCTGGAATTTCTGTTCAGATACCTCACCGGCCCTCAGTTTAGACAGCGCGTCGAAGCTATCCTTGAAACCTTTAGGGCTATGAAGGAAGACCTCGACGACGAAAAGCGCATCGCAGCCAGGCGGTGGGCGAAGAGAGAAATGCACATTGACAAGGTCATTGCCAATACCGCCGGCATGTACGGTGATCTCCAAGGCCTCGTCGGCACTTCGCTGCAAACCATACCAGCTCTGGAGGAGGGCCGGGTCTATGACGAAATTGCGAACGAAGCCGGCGAGGAGCACGGGGCATAGGAGCAAGCCAGAAAGAGCAAGTGCTGTGGCATGCGCCCTGAGCGGTACGCCGGGAGCCGGACCGCCGCTGCTTCTCGCCCAGGAAGGCGCAGATGGCCCTCTCCCACCCCTGGGCGCTCTCATCGTAGAATGAGAGTTGGCTGGCCATGGCGGTGCCTCCTTCGGCTAGAATCGGGCATCGCCTTTCGGACATGAGGAGATCATATGCCCTTCCTCAGTGGAACGACTGAACTCGGAGCTAGGCTAGTGCACCACACTGGCACAATGGTACGGTTTACCACGTCCCAGCTGCCCGCTCTGCCCGTTGGAGACACCCTTTGCAAGATTCTGCTCCCGGACGGGCAGAGCGTGGACTGCCTCTTTCACAGACATCCCGCGAACCCGTACATCGGCGGTCCAGCGCTGGTCAGATGGATCAAGTCATGGGTCAGGTGGAACAATCCAGTGAACGTGACAGTACAACAGGTCGGGACGGGCAACATGCTCCAACTCATCGCCGTTTATCCGGTGAAGCCCCTTACTGGCCGCCGTGCTGCTCGCAAGCAAACAGTGAGCAAGGCCATCAAACTGGCGAAGGCGCAGCGCGGTTCTCGGAGACGAAAGCTCTACGCGCAATGGGAGCGTGATCCTCGTCTCCGAAAGTACGCCATCAGTGCTTGGGGCGCGTCTTGCCAAGTCGTTGGCTGCACTTCTGCCGCCGGCCTTCCTGGCCATCTTCACCGGGCGCTCATCGATGTCCATCATTTCAACCATGTCGCCGCCGGCGGTGCGGACAGCCCGCTTAACATCGGATTGCTCTGCGCGAGTCATCATGCTCTGATACACCGTGCGCCAAAGTCGAAGCTCAATTCCTGCGATGGACAGTCCGCCTTGGTTCAAGTAAACGGCATTGTCTTGAAGATTAAGCGCGATGTTACAGCCCTGTGGTAGTCGCAATGGAACCCTCGCACAACGACCTCGCTCTTATGCCAGTGTCAGGTGCCTGAGGCGATAGCTATGGCGAACTCGCCAACGCGAGATGAAATTACCGGTACTCCCGCGACACGTCGCGACTTGCCGCGCCGCCCTAATGAGCCCGATCTTGATGCGATTCAGGCCGACTCGGAGAAGCAGGCGCTACCCGATCAAGAGAAGTTCTTCCGAATCGCACCTCGCGTTCGGTCCAAGCTCAATAACCTGCCTGACGCCGCCAAGCCTCCCCTCGGGTTTGTGCCTGGTCGTGGGTTCGACGTTGTATTCCCATTCATCAAGCTGCCGCACCTTGCACCCAATCTGAACGGAGATTGGGTGCAGTTCGGCAGCCCCGACCTGGAGCCCAACCGCCTCTACTACGGCGACAACCTCCAGGTGCTGCGCACGCTCCCCAGCAACTCCATCGACCTCATCTACATCGACCCGCCATTCTTCTCCGGCGCGGACTACAACGTTATCTGGGGCGACACCAACGAAGTACGCACGTTCAGCGACATCTGGGAGGGCGGCCTCGACACCTACCTCATCTGGCTCAACGCTCGTCTCTGGGAGATGAAGAGGGTTCTGAAGGCTTCAGGATCTATGTTCGTGCACTGTGACTGGCACGCGTCTCACTACATCAAGGCGGAGATGGACAAGATCTTCGGGTATGTACAGTTCGGGAACGAGATTTTCTGGCGGCGCGATGTTGCCGGTAAGGGTGCAAAGCGGGTGTCACGTCAATGGCCTCGAAATGTGGACACGATTCTTGCCTACACAAAGGGAGAAGAGTGGCACTTCGAGCAGGCTTACGACGAGCTGAGTGAGAAACAGGCAAAGAATTACCGCTATGCGGAACCCGATGGCCGCCGATTCAAGGCTGTCCAACTTGGTGATTATTCAGAAGCATCCATACGCCGTATGGAAGCGGAAGGTCTGATCTACGTTTCATCGACCGGCAAGAAGTACAAGAAGTACTACCTCGACGAGGCGAAGGCAACAGTTGACACGATCTGGACGGATATAGCTGGCTTTGGTACGCGTACCGCATCGAGCGAAAGGATAGGCTATCCAACACAGAAACCTGAGCTCTTGCTGGAGCGCATCATTAGTGCAAGCTCGCGGCCCGGCGATGTAGTCGCTGATTTCTTCGTTGGTGGCGGTACGACTGCATCGGTTGCTCAACGCCTTGGTCGTCGCTGGATCGCCTGTGACTCCTCCCGCGTCGCCGTGTCAGTCACGCTCAACCGCCTCGTTCAACTGGGCGAAGAGCAATCCGGAGTCATGTCCAACTACGGCAAGGCCGGTGCCGTACAGACTAGGCTGGACATGCCGGAAGTCAAGGCCGCCGTGGCGGACATTCGCGTCTACTACGTCGGTGTCTACCCCATGGATCGCTTCGAACAGGTCGAGCAGTCCAAATTCGAAGACTTCATCTTGCAGTGTTTGGCTGCCCTCGCCGATACGTCCGACTTGCCGATCAGCGGCTGGCGCTCGGCGCGCGAACCGCTACGCGTCGGCCCCGCCGATCCCCGCGTTGCGCCTAGCGCCGACGAAGTCAAGGACTTCTTCGAGGCCGTGCTCAAGCGTCTGCAACCCAACGTGCGCTTCGTCGCCCGCTACGTCTGCTGGCGCATCTCCCCCGAGCTAACGGCTTACCGGCGTAGGCTCTCGGACTACATCCGCAAAAACATCCACCCGCGCGGCGCAGACCTCGACTTCGAGTTCCTCCTCATCGACAGCGAAGAGTTCCGCGAGCGCATTCGCCAGAAGTATCCCGACGCCGACGACAACGAGTTCCTGCTCCGCTTTACCAAGGAGCCGGTCATCGGCGAGATCGCCGCCACCCGCCTAGGGCAGCGGAGGTACACCTTTGAGGCCCGTGACGCTGACAGCACGAACGCAGGCGGCTACCTGGTCAACTGCCAGTGGGATTTCGACTTTCAGCGCGGCCACTTCGCCGCCGACTCCAAGTATGTGCTCTCCCGCACGGAGCTCAAAGGGAAGGACGCCAAGCTCGCCGGCCGCAAGTTCGAGGCCGTGCTCACAGCGGAGCATACCTTCGACGCGACCGGGTTGCGCACGGTCGCCTGTCGCGTGCAGGACAACCTGGGTGCAGAAGCCATCCAGACGTTGACGCTTGAGGTGAGCTAGTGCAGTACGCTTTCGCCGCTCACGACGCCAACTTCCGCGAGTGGTGCCAGTCAGACTACCCCGGCATCCCCGAAGGGGGCCGCGACTTCCTCCGCCACCTCGGAGCGCCCGACTTCACCCCACCCCTCTGGAAGCACCAGACGGAGGCCATCAAACGCTGCGTGTACGCCTACGAAGTCCTCGGCATGAAGGACGTGCTCACCAACGTGACGACCGGTGCGGGGAAGACCGTCATCATCGCCGCCATGATCGCCTACATGATGCAGGTGCACGATGTCACCCAGCACCTTATCCTCGTCCCCAACACCATCGTCCGCCAGCGGCTCTTAGACGCGTTCGACATCAACGCCCAGGACTACGTGTTTGGTGAATTTCCCTTGTTCTTCGGCGCTCACGCGGACGTTCCGCAACGCCTCGCTACGCACGTCATGCAGGTCGGCCAGAACCCCGCTGGCATCCGCAGCGCCCACATCATCATCGGCAACGTCCACCAGCTCTACGAAGGCAAAGACAACTGGAAGGTCATCGCCGAGAACTGTGACCGCCTCTGCATCTACAACGACGAGGCGCACAACACGCGCGCCGAGCAGTACAACGACCTGGTCAACAAGCTCAAGCCAAAGCGCACGTTCCGCCTCGACACCACAGCCACGCCCGACCGGCTCGACGGCCTCCACCCGGACAGCGAGATGATCTACGTCTTCGGCATTCGCGAGGCCATGCACGAAAGGATCGTGAAGCGCGTGGTCGTCTTCGAGCCGGAGATCGAGAAGGTCAAGTTCACCTACTACGACTGGGAGACAAAGCAGGAGATCAGCGCCGAGGAAGTCCCCTGGGCGGAGATCGAGCAGCGCAAGATTCCCGCTGTCCGCTACACGATGAGTCCCGAGCCGATGGCGCAGCAGATCGGCATCGCCATGGAATGTCTGCGCCATCAGCGGCTCACCGTTCCGCCCGCCGAGGACGGCAAGCCTCTCTATAAGCCACTCCTACTTATAGTGGCGCTCAACATCGAGGACGCGAAGACCATCGCTCGCACACTCGAGGAGCAGACGTTAGACCATGAGCCCGTCAGCGTGCTTCTCATTCACAACGAGTCTGAAGAAGAGGCCAAAGACGAAGCGATGGCGATCAATAAGGACATCCGCAACTGCAAATACGACGCTATCGTTTCCGTCATGATGCTCCGCGAAGGCTGGGACGTGAAGAACATCTCGGCTATCCTGCTCTTCCGCAAGTTCAGTTATACACAGATGGGCGATACGAAGTTCTCCGTTTATGGTCCGCAGATCATCGGTCGCGGCCTCCGCCGCGTCAACGCGCTCGGCAAGGACTGGGAGCAGTGCCACGTCATCGACCACCCGATCTTCAAGCATGACTGGCTGTGGGAGATGATCGAGGCCGAGCACTACACCGAGGCGCTGAACCCGGGCGACGTTATCGACCTTGCGAAGATTCCCGCCCCAAGAGAGCAGCTAACTCTCGACGATACGATCACGTCATCGTTACCTGAGCCCTTTGACCTGTCGGGCCTGCCACCCTTGCCGGAGCCGGAAGTACTGCAGCCGATCACTGACTGGCGCGCTTACCTCGACGACTGCGTGTACGATTTCCGCAAGCAGACGATCAACCAGTCGATCGTTCAGGTCCTGTCCAGAAACCTGGACTCTGGCCACGACATGCTCGACAGCAGCGAGATACCTACGATAGATCCGGCGTTGTTGGCGGTCGAGGCTCCAGCCGAGCTTGGCGAACTGAAGAGCAAGCTGCTCCGGCGAGTCCGCGACCTGGCGCGTACTGCCTTGCTGAACTATGACCAGCAGGCCGACGCCAGGCAGGAGGTGGTCCTTCGCGTTCTCCATGGGCACATAGCCCGCCGGCTGACCGGCGGCGTCAAGCTGCACGACCTCGATAACACGCAACTGTTGCAGCTCGTCTGGCACCTGTTCGATCAGGTGAAGGCCAACTTCTACAACCCTCGCCTCATCGGCAGCATCTTGGCCTCGCCGCCCAAGACGGAGGAACATGGAGAGCAAGCGGGGCACGCTCTCCGGCCTGCGTAAGTCACCACGCGGCACGGAGAAATACGACTCACACCTTGAGCGCGACTACATGATCGAGGTCGACCACGACCCCGCCGTCCGCGAATGGACCAAAGAACACGGCGTGGTCATACCCTACAGACTGCTTGGCTTCCCCCACAACTACCACCCCGACTTCCTAATCACGTACAACAACGGCACCAAGCAGCTACACGAGACCAAAGGTCTACCGCTCATGTTCTGGATATCGACGAAACTCAAGCGCCAGAGCGCCGAGGCGTACTGCGCCGAGCACGGCTGGAAGTACAAGATGATCACCAAAGGCTGGAAACGCCGCGCCCCTTAGCGTCGGGCCGGAGCCACCACTTGCCACAACAAGCGTCTCGGTCGCGCTGCGCGGGTGGGGCGTTGGTGTAGGGGCGGCCCCATGTGGCCGCCCTAGCGGAGGTTGGGCCCGGAGCGCCCTGAGGTCGGCTGTAGGGGCGAGCGGCGCTCGCGCTTGGGGTGGGCTCCAGCACGTTGATCACAGCGTCTAAACACTCATTCGCTAGCTCCCCTGCCCTGTTCCCCTTGACATATTCCACGCCGCCCGTTAGTATCCTCCCTTAGTTAGAGCGCCTGTTCTAGGGGAGCCGTATGGTTCAGCAAATGCCGCGCCACAACAGGATGTAGGGGCGGACCGGAGCCTGTCCTCGAGCGCAGCGAAGGATGTCCGCCCAACGCCCAGCCCTTTGGGAGCCTGTCCTCGAGCGACCTGTCCGCCTCAGGAGGCCTGCCCTCGAGCGGAGCGAAGGGAAGCGAAGGAGCGATGCGCCCAGGAACAGTTCATCGGTATAGGCAAAACATGAGGGTGTTTTTACAGAACAAGACTGTTAATTACACATTCAGCACGAAGCTAAGCCCGTGTACCGAAACGGCCCAAAATCGGCCAAAAAACAGAGGAAATGGAGGTGTCTTGTGCCCTCGCAAGAAGCCCTCGAGCGGCCCGTCCGCCTCAGGAGGCAGCGAAGGAGCGCTCGCCCTCCCTCCGCATAAAGAGGTAGGCACAATATGGACGTAGACCAAAAAACACCGATTTTACCAAACGAACTTCGATTTGAATCTAACTCGCCCCAAAACGGCGCAAAAAGCGTGCGTCTAACGCCCGAAAATGACGCAAAAAACGCGCAAAACCGCGCCATCGGAGGCCGCCGTAGGGGATGTAGGGGCGTCTCACGAGACGCCCAGCCTCGCCGCGCGCCGCTCAACAATGCTGACCGCCGGCGTGCTGACATGCTGACGTGCTGACATGCTGACCGCCGGCATGCTGACCGCCGGCGTGCTGACCGCTGACATGCTGAAATGCTGACTAGCTGAAATGCTGACGGCTCACAAGCTGAAGCTGAAGTGCTGACATGCTGACAGCTGACCGGCTGACACGCTGGCCTGTTACCATGAACGGATCATGGACAAAGCTCGCATCCGTAACTTCTGTATCATCGCCCACATCGACCACGGTAAGTCCACGCTGGCCGATCGCTTCCTGGAGCTAACCGGCCTCCTGTCCGCCACCCGCGGGGAGAAGGTGGAGCAGGTGCTCGACTCGATGGACCTTGAGCGGGAGAAGGGCGTCACGATCAAGGCCAAGGCCGTCCGCCTGCCGTACCGCGCCGACGATGGCACGGACTACGAACTCAACCTCATCGATACGCCCGGCCACGTCGATTTCTCCTACGAGGTCTCTCGCGCGCTGGCCGCCTGCGAGGGCGCCATTCTTGTCGTCGACGCGACGCAGGGCATTCAGGCGCAGACGCTCGCGAACGTCCATGTCGCCCTCGAGCACGATCTCACCATCGTGCCCGTGATCAACAAGATCGACCTGCCCAGCGCCGACCCGGAGTCTGTGGCGGAGCAGATCCGCGAGGTGATTGGCTTCCGCCGGGACGAGTTGCTCCTGGTGTCGGCGAAGGAAGGCACCGGCTGCCGCGAGGTGCTGGAAGCAATCGTGCAGCGCGTGGGCCCGCCCGGCGGCGATGATGCCGCCCCGCTGCGCGCGCTCGTCTTCGATTCCAAGTACGACGCGTACAAAGGAGTGCTCGCCTACCTCCGCGTGGTCGACGGCTCGGTGGAAGGAGGGCGCACGCTCAAGCTCATGTCCGCGGACCAGGCGATCGAGGCGCTTGAGGTGGGCTATTTCACGCCCGATACGGTGCCCGCGCCTCGCCTGACTACGGGCGAGGTGGGTTACGTCGCGACGGGGCTGAAGGACGTACGCCAGGTGCGTGTCGGCGACACGCTCACCGACGACGCCCGCCCCGCGCGCGAGCCGCTCGCGGGCTACCGCCAGGCCAAACCGATGGTCTTCGCCGGCCTGTACCCAACGCAGCCCAACGACTATGGCCCGCTCCGCGAGGCGCTGGAGAAGCTTCAGCTTAACGACGCCTCGCTCGCCTTCGAACCCGAGTCGAGCGTGGCGCTCGGCCCTGGCTTTCGCTGCGGCTTCCTCGGCCTGCTGCATATGGAGATCGTGCAGGAGCGGCTGGAGCGCGAGTACGATCTCGATCTGCTGATGACGGCGCCCAGCGTCGAGTACGAGGTGCGCAAGACGGACGGCACCGAGATCGTGATCGATAACCCCGCCGAGCTGCCGTCGCCCAACGAAGTGGAGGTGATCCGCGAGCCGTGGATGAACATCTCTGTCGTCTGCCCTGACCGCTACATCGGCGTCGTCATGGAGCTCGTCACGGGCCGCCGGGGCGAGTACAAGCGCATGGAGTATCTACAGTCGTCGGCGGTCAGCGAAAAAGCGCATGTGACGGTGCGGTTGGAGCGCCAGGTGCTGCTCGAGTACCAGATCCCGCTGTCGGAGATCCTGATTGACTTCTACGATCAGCTCAAGTCGCTGACGCAAGGGTACGCCAGCCTCGACTACTCGTTCTCGCACTACACGCCCGCGAAGCTCGTCAAGCTCGACATCCTGGTGAACGGCCAGCCGGTCGATGCGCTCTCGCTCATCACGAACGGCGTCAAGGCGTCATCGCAGGGGCGTCAGCTGGTCGAGAAGCTGCGCTCGCTTATCCCGCGACAGCTCTTCGACGTGCCGATCCAGGCCGCCGTCGGCGGCCGCATCGTTGCGCGCGAGACCGTCCGCGCGATGCGGAAGAACGTCCTCGCCAAGTGCTACGGCGGCGACGTCACGCGCAAGCGCAAGCTCCTCGAGAAGCAGAAGGAAGGCAAGAAGCGCATGAAGCGCGTCGGCAACGTGGAGATCCCCCAGGAAGCCTTCCTTGCCGTCCTGCGCCTGGAGAAATAGGGCGGCCTTTATGTCTCCCGCGCGGCGGCTAGCCCGTCACCTGCACGGTACTTGTTGACGCCCGGCAGTTGTTCGATTCGCTAGCCTCCACGACGAGCTGGGTGTCGTCCGCGCAGGCGAGCAGGTAGTAGAGATCCGTCGCCGTTCCCGCCGGGATACGGACTCTCGTCTGCCCCGAAGATGTCGCGCCGACACCGAGCCGGCGTATGGATCGCGAACCAGAGAGCATGATGTCGTCGGCGCCGCGCTCCTGATCGAGCGAGAGGTAGAAGCGGGTCGTAGAGCTGCTTGCCGAGGCCGTCCCCTGGTTTAGGGCGGTGTCGCTGACCCAGAAGCGAGAGCCGCGCGCGGCCGACGCCGGCGGGTTGCTCAGCGCCGACTCCACGAGGTCCGGCCGCGGCGTGGCCGCGGGCGTGTTGGTCGGGGTGGGCGTGTTGGTCGGGGTGGGCGTGTTGGTCGGGGTGGGCGTATTCGTCGGGGTGGGCGTGGCCGTCGCTGTCTGCGTGTTCGTCGGCGTCGACGTCGGTGGCGAGACGCCGCCGAGCGCGGCCAAGGCCGCACGCGCATCGAGCGCGCCCCAGCCGTAGCCGCCGTCCCATCCGGCGGGCCCGCGGTCACGCGCCGTGGTCTCCAGGTAGGAACGCACCTGGTCCGGTGTCAACGAGGGGTCTTCACCGAGCAGCAGAGCGGCGGTCCCGGCCACGTGCGGTGTCGCCATCGATGTGCCGGACATGAAGATGTCGCAGAAGTCACTGTACGATCCCAGGAAGAGCAGCGTCAGCCAGTCGTAGCAGTACGTCTCCTGCAGCACTCCGTCCGAAAAGCCGTCGCCGTTCTGGTCGATATTTGGGTCTCCGCCCGGCGCGGTCAGGTCCAGTGCCGGCCCGCCGTTAGAGTACGAGGTCACTTGCCCGTCGAAGCGTGTCGCGCCGACGGCGATCACGGTCGGGTAGGCGGCCGGGCACGTGATTGTGCTCGTCCCATCGTTGCCGGCGGCGGCCACGACGACAACCCCATGCTGGTAGGCATAGTCCAGCGCCGCGTTGAGCCCCACGACCTCCGTGCAGACGTCGCCGTTGCCGTCCGGCGCGCCCGTGCCGGTGAAGCCCAGGCTCATGCTGATCACGTCGGCGTTGTGGTCGACGGCGTAGTACAGCGCCTCGATCAGGTCCGCGTCGGCCCCGGCGCCGGAGTAATCGAGCACCTTGAGCGGCATGATCGAGCTGTTGTATGCGACGCCGGCGACGCCGTAGGCGTTATTGGTGTCCTGGGTAATCGTGCCGGTGACGTGCGAGCCGTGGCCATTGTCGTCGTCAGGATGGGCGTCGTCTGTGATGAAGTTCCACGGATCGACAAAGTTCGTTCCGGCGAGATCGGGATTGGGCTGGAAGCTCTGCGGGAAGACGCCTGCGATCGATGTACTGTACGTCTCGAACGCCGCGCCGCTATCGATCACCGCGACGACGACACCCGCGCCCTTGTTCGCGCTGAGGTCCCAGGCGCCTTCCGCCCACATCCCGCCGGCCGTGTTCTGCAGGTGCCACTGGTACGAGTAGTTCGTGTCGTTCGGTGTCTCGTACGCGCGGACGATGTAGCTGCGGCCCGCCTCGGCCACGATCGGGCTCCCGCGCAACCTCGCGACAGCGCCGTCGGCGCTGGCGCCGTCCGGCAGCGCGATGCGCACCAGGCCAGAGCGGCGCTCGACCTTCGTGATGCGCCCGCCGATGGAGCTTGTGACGTCCGCGATGCCACGCAGCGACGTGCCGGGCCGAAAACGAACGACGATCTGCCGGCTCGCCAGTTCAGGCCCGCCGTCATGAGGAACGGCGCGTCGTTCTGCAAGGCGGGGCGGTTCCGGACTGCGCGCCCGGCCGGTGGTGGCGCCGGTCTGCCACACGACGAATGCCGCCAGCGCGGCCAACAGCGATGAGGCGATGATCCTTGTTCTCATGCGGTGCCTCCCAGCGTCGAACGTGACGCGCTGCGGCACGGCCGCCCCGCGCCCCTATCCCATCTAAGCTCGACCTCAGGAAGGTAAACCTGTGGGCGGTCAATCGCGAACCGGCGCGTCGGTATGATTTAGCGCAGGGTCTCGATCACCGCATCGGCCATGGCTGCGTAGCCGGCATCGTTCGGGTGGATGCCGTCACCGAAGATGAAGTCGGGCGTGTGGCCGTGGAACGGGCCGTAGACGTCGACGACCGTGACGTCGCTGCGGCCTGCGGCGACTTCGCGCATGATGTCATTGATGCCTTCGGGGAAGGGCGTGTCCGGCAGGCCTTCGAGCGAGAGGTCGCCGATCTCACCGAACTTCGGCACATGGCCGAAAGGGTTGTACAGCGTGAGCAGCACGATGGGTACGGCGGGGTCAGCCGCCTTCAGCTTGTCGAGCGCAGTGGTCAAATTGGGAAGATAGTGGTCCAGAGCTGCCTGCAGGGGCTGCACGCACTCCGGCTTCTGGAAGCCCGTCTCGACATCGGGACACACGCCGGTCAGGACGAATGCGCCGTACAGCCGCAGCAGATCGTTGCCGCCGATCTCAAGCGTGACGAGCTGCACGTCGTTGGCCGGATCGTTGTCTCCGTCGCGCTGGGTGATCTCGGACAGCGCGCGGTCGAGCGTGCCGTTGCTGAGGAGATCGTCGCTGGTGGCGCCGGGAACGCCGAGGTTCAGTAGCTCGATAGCCGGCCCGAGGCTCTGGTGTACGCGCCCAACGAAGCTCGTCGTGTTCGCATCGGAGGCACCGACTCCGAACGAGAGCGAGTCGCCCAATGCGATGTAGAGGCCGCTATCGCCGATGCGGTCGTGCGTCGCTGGCGTTCCTGCGGTGCGGTCAGATCCTGAACTCGAGCAGGTCGCACCGAGTGCAAACGCCGTCAGGAGCAGGAACAGGACGGGAAGCGCTCGCGTCATCCGGTACGGCCTCGAAGCGCCAGGAGCGTCAGCGTGAGCGTGAACGCCGCCAGCCCGGCGATGCTTCCCAGCGCGCCCGCCACCGACTGCCAGTCCCAGCCGTACAAAATGAGATCGCGCATGCCTTGCAGCACGTACGTCACGGGGTTGATGGTGGCCAGGAATTGCAGCCAGTTTGCAAATACCTCCTTCGGCGCGAGTGCGGGGGAAAGGAATAGCAGCGGGAAGAAGATGAGGAATCCAGCCTGCGCCGCCTGCGCGCTCCCCGTGCGCAAGGCGATCGCCATTCCGATCCCAGAGTAGGCCAAGCCGAAAAACCCCGCAAGGGCGACGATGACGACCGCGCCGGCCGGGCCGGACTTCATGCCGGCTCCTGCCGCCAGCCCCGCCACCACAATGAGCACCGTCAGCACCATCGCGCGGACGCTGTCCGCGGCCAGGCGCCCCAGCACCAGCGAGAGCCTCGGCGCTGGCGTCACCATCAGCTTGTCAAAGTAGCCCCGCTCGATGTCCGCCACGGTACCGAGTCCGGCGGTGCCCGCCGTCCCCGCGACGGCCTGGAGGATCGCCACCGGCATCTGGAAGCCGACGAAGTTCGACACGCCGAACGCTTTGCTCGCCACGCCGCCGATCGCGCCGACGGTGACGGCGAAGAAGAACATCGGGATGAAGA
>CAYQLM010000082.1:0-13698 GCA_964418365.1 uncultured Dehalococcoidia bacterium | reverse complement strand
GCGGCGATGCCCGCGGCTTCTCCGGTGGCGAAACAGGCCGGGATCTCCTTCGTCGCGTGGTGCGCACGGTGGTCGACGCTGATGCAGCGGCCGGCGGCGAGCAGGTTGCTCGTGCGCTGCGGCAGGAGCGATCGATACGGGATTTGGTACGTGCAGTCGTACTTCGTCCAGTGGCCGGTGACGGCGATCACGTCGTCGAACGCGCGATTGATGTCGTCGCGCTGGAGGACGTAGCGTCCGGTGAGCCGGCGCGACTCCGTGATGCCGAGCGTGAGCGCGACGTCGGTGAGGTGAGCCTTCTCGAACCCGTGCACCTGCCGTCGCAGGCGATCGACCTCCTCCATCACCATGCGCCGGCACTCGATCTCGGCGTGCGTGAGGTCATCGGGGTTCGTCGCGTCGATGCGGCGGTCGATGCGCTCGGCGGCGCCCCAGGGCATGAGCGCCTGGCCGGGCATCACGGTGCGGAAGAAGTACGCGCCCTTCTCAGACTGCGCCGCGTCGATGTTGTCGACGCCCGACATGCGGAACCAGAGCCAGGGGTGTACCTGCTCCAACTCGAATGGCTCGCCGGCCAGGACGAAGAGATCGCCGTCGCCGGTGGTGTCGATCACGGTGTCGCATGCGATCGCTTGGCTGCCGGCCTTCGATGTGAAGACGACGTGCGTGATCTTGTCGCCGTCCATGACGACATCGCTCGCCCAGCGGTGGTACATGATGCGGACGCCGGTCTCGGCGACCCAGGTGTTAGCGACGAACTTGAACTCCTCCGGGTCGTATGCAACGGAGTAGCGCACCTTGTGCGGCGCGGAGCCCCAGACGAGCCCCCAGCGCTGGTAGCGCTCGATGAGCTCCGCGTCCGTCCGGCCCCACTCCTCGCGCGGCGGGGCGAAGCAGGCGTTGCGCGCCTGCAGCCGTTCGACGAGCTCCTGGCAGAGCCCGGCGATCACCTGCCGTCCGGCGCCGTCGTCGAGCGTGAGCAGCAGCACGATGAGCCCGCCGGACGCGAGGCCGCCGAGATAGCCGTAGCGCTCGACGAGGATCACGTCCGCGCCCTGACGTCGCGCGGCGATCGCGGCGGCGATGCCGGCGGAGCCCCCACCGACGACGAGCACATCGCACCGCGCGATCACGGGCACGCGCTGCGAGGGGAGGGAGACGGAGTCGGCGTTCGTCATGCTGTCTTCGGCTCGTGCAGTGTGCGGCGCGGGATGAACGCGAGCAGCAGCGCCGCGGCGAGGCCGGTCCCGGCGCCGAGGGCGAAGGGCGCGGCCGGGCTGACGTGGTCCCAGAGCTGACCCGCGAGCACGCTGGCGACGACGGCCGTGAGGCCGATGCCGGCGTTGTAGAGCCCGAGGAACGCACCACGCCGCTCGCCGGGCGAGAGGTTGGAGACGAGCGCCTTGCCGACGCCCTCCGTCATGGCGAGCGGGATGCCGTACGCGGCGAAGAGCAGCCAGACGAACCCTGATCCCTTGTCGAGCGCGAAGCCGAGATAGACGAGCCCGAAGACGATGTACCCGCCGACGAGCACCCAGCGCGGCTGGATGCGGTCGGCGAGGATGCCGGCGGGGAACGCAAGCGCCGCATAGGCGACGTTGTACAGGACGTAGACGAGAATGACAGCGTCGAGCCCAAGGCCGAGGTCTTTCGCGCGCAGCAGCAGGAACACATCACTTGAGTTGCCGAACGCGAAGAGCAGACCGACGGTGAGGACAAGCCAGAAGCCCGCCGGCGCGCCACTGAAGTCGATCGCGGGTCGCTTCACGCCGTCGTCCTTCTTCGGTCTGTGCCTGTGCTCCCTCGCCAGCGCGACGAGCAGCACGCTGGCGACGGCCGGAATCACCGCGATCAGGAAGATCGGCCGGAGGTGGTTCTTGCCGATCAGCACGATCATGAGCAGAGCGATGAGGGGGCCGAGCACCGCGCCGCTGGTGTCCATCGCGCGGTGGAAGCCGAAGACGCGGCCGCGCTGCTCTGGAAACGATGAGTCGGCGAGCAACGCATCGCGCGGCGACGTGCGCACACCTTTGCCGAGCCGATCGGTGAAGCGTGCGGCGAGCGCCTGCGGCCAGACGAACGAGAGCGCCAGCAGCAGCTTCCCTAGCGCGGCCAGGCCGTAGCCGGCTGTGACCAGCGGCTTGCGCTCAGGCATGCGATCGGAGAGCCAGCCGGCAGCGATCTTCGACGTGCCGGCCGTGCCTTCCGCGACGCCCTCGATCACGCCGACGAGCGACACCGGCGTGCCGAGAGTCGTCGTCAGGAAGATGGGGAGGACAGGGTAGAGCATCTCGGACGAGATGTCCGCCGCGAAGCTAACGAGGCCAAGGACGAAGACGTTGCGCGAGATGCCCGGGACGGGCGACGGCTCTGTCGCGAGGAATTCGGCGGTCAGGTCGGCGGTCTCGGCGGCGGTCACGTGAGCTAGGCCTGCGCGCGCCTCTGCATCATCGTCTCCCAGGCGGCGTCGCCGAACGGCTGCTCGTTCTCGCCTTCGATGGCGCGGCGGGCGTCCTCCATATGCCAGCGGTCGTGGTAAACCAGACCGCTCAGGAACTGGGCGACCGTGAGGTCGCGCGGCGAGCGCGACTTGTCGCCGCCGAAGTGGAACGTGCGATCGAGCTGCTCGTCAGTGAAGCCGGCCATCGCCGTGTTCAGATCGACGCGATACTTCTCCATCTCGGTGACCAGCTCTTCGATCGAGCGCGGTCTGCGCTCCAGGATCTTTCCTTCGTTCCATTCGTCGATGCTGAAGTGCTGACCGGATGCGCGTTCGCCGTCGACGCCGGCTTCGCGCTGAAAGGCGCGCATGAGTCGCGTGAGCAGCGGATCGATCGACGCGAGGTGCGCAACGTAATCGCGCGCTTGCCAGATGCCATCCGGCGACAGGCTGCTCCACTTCTCTGATTGGACGCTGCGCACCCACGCGATGAAGGTCGCCCGTTCCTCAGCCATCTTGTCGATGGCGTCTTGCGCTCGTCGGACAGCCATATCCATGCTCTCCCTTACGCTTGGCGCGCCACGCCATAGATCACCGGCTGCATCTTGCCCGGAACATGCTCGATCCAGTTGAAGCGGAAACCAGCCGCCTCAATCGCCTTCTCCGTACGCTGGTTGATTCGACAGCCGGCGCCCATCCAGTGCCAGACCGGCGCGATGACGTTCTGCATGCCGGCCCAGAAGCCGCTCGTGTCGTTACCGACGTGATCCATGAAGCGCATGGTGCCGTTCGGCTTGAGTACGCGTCTCACTTCCGCGAGAGTGCCGCTGAGATCGTCGACGGTGCAGAGTACCCACGTGCACACAACATGATCGAACGTAGCGTTTTCGAAGGGAAGCTGCTCCGCGGCTGCCTGGCGCACCTCGATGTTCGAACGGTGCAGTTCGCGCAGACGATCATGCGCGCGCTTGAGCATGTGCGGGTCAGGCTCGGTGGCGATGACCTCGACATCGGTTGGGTAGTAGGAGAAGCTCGTTCCGCTGCCGGCCCCGACCTCGAGCACCTTGCCCTGCAGGTCTGCCAATACGCGGCGGCGCGCATCGCCCCATTTCCGCTCTTCTCCCTTCGCGATGAAGCGCGAATAGAAGAAGGCGAAATATCTATGGCCCCGGTCCAGACGTGCAGTGTTCATGTGAGCATTGGCTAGTGTACACCCGCTAGGCGATGCCGAGAAGCGAGTAGCCGCCATCGACCAGGAGCACGTGGCCGATGATCATCGATGCGGCATCGCTGCAGAGGAAGGCAACGGCGTCCGCGACGTCCTCGGGGCGCACCATCTTGCGGGCGGGCGAGAGCTCGCGGTAGCGTTCGACGGCCTCCGGCGGCAGCATGCGCACGCCGTCGGTGTCGTCGACCAGCCCGGCGGCGACGCCGTTCACGCGGACGCCGCGCGGCGCCAGCTCGACGGCGAGATAGGTGGTGAGCGAGGCCAGCGCGCCCTTCGAGACGCCGACGGGCGCGTACTTCGGCAGGTAGCGCTGCGAGCCCGGGCTGAGCAGGTTCACGATCGCGCTGCCTTCCTGCATGAGCTTGGCGGCTTCCTGCGAACAGAACCACGGGCCGAGGACGTTGACCTCGAGCGTGTGCTGGAGGTGCCTCGGCAGCGAATCGAGCGCGCCGCGGGGCCGCTCGAGTCCGCGCGCGGCGCTGTTCACGAGGATATCGAGCCGGCCGAAGCGCTCGGCGACGCGGGTGAACATCGAGACGATCGCCTCGCGGTCGCCGATGTCGGCCTGCACCGTCAGCGCGCGTACGCCGAGAGCTTCGGCCTCGCGGGCGACGGCCTCGGCGTCGTCGGCGTTGCGAGAGAAGTTGATCGCCACGTCCGCGCCGAGCGAGGCGACCTTTAGCACGCACGCGCGGCCGATGCCGCGGCTGCCGCCGGTCACGAGCGCGACCTTGCCGGCGAAGGGCTTATCGGCCATCGCGCGCAGTATGCGCAGCACGAAAGGTAGCGCGCAAGCGAACAGCGCTGGTCGCAGGCTGAGGTCGTGTCTGTCTGAGGGATACCAGATTCTACGGCGTACCGACAGATTCTTCGCTGACGTGCGCCTGGCGGCGCCCTTGTCGCTCAGAATGACAAGATAGTGTGAGGTCTCATCTGAACTGCTAGACTGGCACGCTCAGCGAAGGGAGGACGGCATGGCGACGAATACCGTAGGCACAACGACCAAGATCGTACCGGCGCAGAAGGAGCACAGCGCGTTTCTCGCGTGGGTGATGCTCGCAGCGGCGCGCTCGCACCTGGAGCGCGGCGTGTGGGACCTCTTCGTCGATGGCGATGAGGCGGCGTGCTTGCGCTACCTCGAAGCGCTGGCGACAACCGAGGCGCGGCACTTCTTCCACTGGTCGAACTTCATCGTCGCTGAGGTGGACGGCGAGCCGGCGGCCGGCCTGTGTGGCTACTTCGACGCGGAGTGCGGCGTGCCCGCGGTGATCGAGGGCCAGCGACAGGCGGACGCCGCCCTGGGCCGGAGCGCAGAGGAGACGGCCGAGGGTTGGGCTCGCGCTAGCTCGATCATGTACTGCTCGCAGGAGCACGAACCGGGCGCATGGATCGTGGAAAACGTCGCGACGCGGCCCGAGTATCGCCGGCGCGGTTTGGTCGATGCGCTGCTGCGGGAGATCATCGAGCGTGGGCGCGCGAGGGGCGCGACGATCGCGGACATCGGCGTGTACATCGATAACGATCGCGCCCAGCGAGCGTACGAGAAGGCTGGCTTCAATGTGATCGGCGAGAAGCGTAATGGGGAGTTCGAGGCGGCGTACGGCTGCCCCGGAGTCCGCTTCTTGACGCGGACGATCTAGCTCACCAGAACCGGCCGAAGCTCGATCGCAACCGCCAGGCCGGGCCAGGTCTTCACGACGTCCACAGCGGCATTGACGTCGGGTGCCTCGATGATGGCGTAACCGCCGATGGCCTCCTTGGTCTCTGCGAAGGGGCCATCCGTAACCACAGCGTTGGCGTGCGCAACGCGAACGGTCTTTGCCGTCCGGGTAGGCTGAAGCCGCCGGCCCGAGTTCGGGACGATGCGTCCCTTGCGCTCTTGTTCCTCCCACCACTTGCCGATCTTGGCATAGTGAGCCGCGAACTCTTCCTTTGGCAAGGCATCTCGCTCTTGCTCGATATCGGCGATCAACATGATGAACTCAGCCATTGGTGCCTCCTCTTGGTCGCTCGTCGTTGCTGTTCTGCTATACGACGAACGGAGCCAACCGAAATCGACATTTGATATGTCACGGGCAAGGAGAGGGCAGTCGTTAGGCCATCTCAAGGGGCCAGATGCTTCCTCCCAAGGCGGACAAGTCGCTGCGCTCAGCATGACACAGAGTTAGCGGAAGAGGTCCTTCTCCGCGTCGCGGATCATGTCGCGGGCGGTGCCGCAGCCGCGCGGGTAGTCGTAGCCGCGGATGATGGCCGCGGGGATGCGGTCGAGCTTGCCGTGCGCGAGCTCCGCAGCCGCTGCGAGCTCATCGGCGACGGCCATGCTGGTGACGCGCAGCTCGTAGCCGGCGGGATCGACCTGGCCGGTGTAATCGTGCAGCGGCAGCATGCCGGCGACGCCGATCGCGAAGTTGAGATGGCCTTCGCGCCAGGGGCGGCCGAAGGTGTCGGTGATGATTACGGCAACGTCGATCCTTAAGCCTTCTGCGATTCGGCCACGAAGCCACTCCGCAGAACGATCCGGATCTTCCGGTAGCAGGGTGACCGTGCCGAGCTTCTCGACGTTCGACGCGTCGACGCCGGCGTTGGCGCAGATGAGACCGTGCTTCGTCTCGCAGATCAGGACGCCGTGGCCCATGCGCACGATGCGCGCGCTCTCGCGCAGGACGGTCTCGACCACGCGCGCGTCCTTCTCCCACTGCTGTGCGATCTGCAGCGCGAACGCGCTGGGCTCGACCGTAGCGAGATCGACGATGCGCCCCTCCGCCTTCGAGACGATCTTCTGCGTGACGACGAGGACATCGCCGTCTGCAAACGCGATGCCTTGTCGCTGCGCCGCGCCGAGGATGTGCGATGCGAGATCGTCGCCGGGGCGCACTTCACCGATACCGGTGATGCCGATGATGCGCACTTCGCTCACGGCAGACCCACAATCCGCACACCGGTCGTCGCCTTGTAGCGTTTGTTCACACCGATGAGCAGCGCCGTGATGCCCTCGACGTAATGCGACGCCGCGAGCGGCCCGCCGTCGACGGCGCGCGCGCCGCGGATCGACTCGGCGAGCGCCATCACGCGCTGCTTGGCGTCAGCGTCGTCGCCGCAGACGATGACGTCTTGATCGAGTGGCACGTCGCCCTTCCAGAGCTTGGCCGCACCGAGGTTCTGGAACGCGCCGACGACCTTCGCGCGCGGCAGCAGCGCCTGCGCTAGCTCCGCGGCGGAGCCTTCGGGAACGTGCGGCATCGAGAGCTTGCCGCCGCCGAACGACAGCGGCACGGCGGTGCTGACGACGATCTTGCCGCCGACGGCGTCGTGGAGCGGCGGCAGCGTATCGGCCTGTGCGCTGAAGGGCACCGTGATGATCACGATCTCCGCGTCGCACGCGGCATCGAGGTTCTCGCCGCCGCGCACGGTAGCGTTCGGCGCGCGCTCGGCGATCTCCTTCGCCGCGTCGTCCGCGCGCTCGCGGCTGCGCGAGCCGAGGGCGATCTCGTGGCCGGCGAGAGCGAACCGATAGGCGAGGCCCTTGCCTTCGGGTCCGGTGCCGCCGATGAAGCCGATGCGCATGGCGCTCCATCCTATCATGACCAATGCCGTGGGAGGCTGCAGCCTGTCGGGCTGAAGCCCGAGCCGCGTCCGAGGTGGCCTACGGCTACAATGAGACTCGATGGCTGCGCAAGTGTACGTCTTCGATGGCGAGCGTCTCAATGCGCTCGAACTGCGCGCGGCGAAGCCGCTGCGCTGGGCAGCGTGGCATCCCGGGGGCTCGTGGTGCCTGCTCGCAGGCAACGGCGGCACAGCCGTGCGTTACGACGCCCGCAGTGCCCGCGCGGAACCTATCGTGACGGGCACTCGGCATAACCTGCGCGGCGCGGCGTTCTCGCCGGATGGCACACGGGCGCTGCTCGTGGGCAATCGCGGAGCGCTGCTGTTGTGGCAGGACGGCTCCGTGCGCGCGCTCGCGAGCGGCACGACGGAGAACCTGCGCCGCGCCGCGTGGCGGCCCGATGGTGGCGTCGCGCTGATCGTGGGCAATGCAGGAACGGTCCTGCGCTACGACGCGTCGAGCGAGAGCGTGACGCCGGTGCCTGGCGATCGCGCGCACACGCTGCGCTGCGTCGCGTGGCGACCCGACGGCGCGTATGCGCTCGTCGGAGCGTACGCGAGCCGCTGGGCGGGCTACCCGCGGCCGCATCCCCTTTACAAGTGCGACGGCGTGTACCTGCAGGCGCTGCTGCACAGCGACGACGAGGACGACTTCCTCGCGGTCGATTGGCATCCGGACGGCCGCCGCGCGCTCATCGCGGGCTACGCGTACGGCGGCGACGGCCGCGCGTCGAACAAGCTGCTCGTCTACGACGGCGCAGGCTTCAGCTATCGAGCGGTGGAGGCGTCGCGAGCCGCAGGCGAGTCCGCCTCAGGAGGAGGCGCGCTGCTCGGCGCGTCGTGGCACCCGAGCGGCGAGTACGCGCTGCTCTGCGGCGAGGGTGGCTCGCTGCTACGCTTCGCAGGCGATCGCGTGGAGCAGGTCGTAAGCGGGACGGAGGACAACCTCGTCGGGCCGTTCTGGCGGCCCCACCACGGCGGGCAGGCGGACGGCTCATCGGCGCTGCTGCTGCGCGGCCCGAGCGAGCGGGTGTACACGGTCTGATGTTGCGGGCGGCCATGAAGGCCGCCCCTACAGTTCCAACGGGACGTCTCGCCCTGCGTGGCGACCGCGGCGGAGGGAGCGGCGAAATATCCTTCGGTTCGCTCAGGATGACAAGAAGGATGCCGGGATCCCGCACCGCCTTGGATGAGCGAGACGTTGTGGGCGGCCATGAAGGCCGCCCCTACATTGCCCGCCAAACATCTCGCCCTGCGTGGTGACGGTTGGTGAAGGGGAGCGACGAGGATCCTCCTCCTGAGGCGGATAGGTCGCTGCGCTCGGAATGACGGGGAGGGTTTACGTAAACAGCGGGGCCATGCTGCGCGACGACGCGAGGCTCTGCATGTCAGCGTCCGATGGCCTGGCGGAGAAGCGCTCCGCCGCGTCGACGATCTTCGAGAAGAGCGTCAGGTCCGAGGCGGTGTTCAGGAAGACGCCCGGCCGGCCCAGCACGTAGTGCACGGCGCGATCGATGTCCTGTTGCTCAGCAAGCGCCTCGTACCACGTCGAGGTGCTGCGCTCCTGGCCGTCGTCCCAGGGCTTGCGCGTGAGGCCCTTGATCGTCTGCATGGCGACGCCGCGCTCGGCGCAGACACGCGACAGCGCCTCGAAGTCGGCCGCGTACTGCGCGTTCTGCATCATCGTGTAGTTGTATGGCAGCAGGACGGAATCGAACGGGAAGCGATCGAGGCTGCGCAGGTGCATGGCCGCGACGGTGATGCCGTGGCCCGTGACGCCGATGAACCGCGCGAGGCCTTGCTCGCGAGCCTCGATAGCGGCTTCCAGCGCGCCGCCCGGGCCCATGGCCGTCTCCCACTCCGTTTCGTCGACGAGGTTGTGGAGCTGGATCAGGTCGACGTGGTCGGTCTGCAGCCGCTCGAGGGAGTGTTTGATCTGGTCGCGGGCCTTCTCGTAGGTGCGCTCGCCGGTCTTCGTGGCGAGAAAGAAGCGATCGCGGTGCTGCGGCATCCAGGCGCCGACCTTGCGCTCCGATCGCCCGTAGCCGGCGGCGGTATCGATGTGGTTGACGCCGCTCGCGAGCACGAGATCGAGCGCGCGGGTGCCGGTCTCGTCGTCGGCCGTGAACAGCGCCGCTGCGCCGAAGATGACGCGCGTGCTCTCATGGCCCGTCGAGCCGAAGGGTTGCGTGGGGATCATGGCGAGCGTCCTCCTGATGCGGCGTTAGGATAGCACGGGACGCGGCTAGGCGATGCGCGTCGCTAGGCGACGGCGACGAAGATGCCGTAGTTCACGTTGCGCCAAACGCAATCCACTTCACGGAATCCTGCCGCTCGAAGCAGCTCGAGCTGGGCCGGCAGCGTCTCGTAGTGGTCGAGGACGTTCATGTGCTCGATGATGCCGCTGATCTCTTCTTCGGAGAGATGCCCGGGCTGGCGGGCGAAGGCGAGCCAGTCGTTCCAGTGGAGCTCCTGGGTGTACGCGGTTGCGCCGGTGAGCTCATCGGCGAAAGCGAGCACGCCCTCTTCGCGCAGCGCGAGCCGCAGCTTCCGATAGAACGGCTGCTTATCGGCGAGGTGGTGCAGGCTCATGCTCGCCGCGATCACGTCCCAGCGCCCTGTATCGAGGGCGAGATCCTCGAACGTCGCCTCGACGAAGCGAACGCGCGACGTGACGGAAGCGAGCTGCTGCCGGGCGACCTCTAGCATCGAGGGGGCCGCGTCGACGAGCGTAAGATGCGCGCTTGGGTAGCGCTCGGCGATACGCAGCGAGAGTGCGCCGGTGCCGCAGCCAAGCTCCAGGACATCGTTCGCGGTCGTCGGGAGAGTTCGCGCGAGCTCGGCGAGCATCTCGTCGTAGCGGGGCAGCCCGCGCCGTATGCGAGAGTCGTACGCCGCAACAATGGTCTCGAAGTAGCTTCCGGCCGTTTGCTGTTTCGCCATGACGCTGCTCTCCCTGCGGGTAGTCTACGCAACCCGAAGGAGCCCTGCGCCGAGGCGAAGTTACGGTTGGGTTACGAGGGCGCTAACGGAGCTGCTGGCCGGAGATGGCGCGGGCGATGACCAGGCGCTGGATCTCCGAGGTGCCCTCGAAAATGGTGAAGATCTTCGCGTCGCGGTGCCAGCGCTCCACGGGCGTCTCACGCACGTAGCCCATGCCGCCGAGGATCTGGATCGCGCGCTCGGTCACCCAGACGGACATCTCGCCCGCCTTGAGCTTCGACATCGAGCCCTCGGCGCAGTCGAACGGCTTGCGGTTGCGCGCCATCCACGCGGCGCGCCAAACGAGCAGCCGCGCGCAATCGAGCTCGGTCTTCATATCGGCCAGCATGAAGGAGATGGCCTGGTTTTGGATGATCGGGCGGCCGAACTGCTTGCGCTGGATCGCGTAGTCGAGCGCGTACTCGTACGCCGCTCGGCCGACGCCCACGGCCATCGCGCCGACGGACGGGCGCGTCGCCTCGAATGTGCCGAGCGCGGCCTGCTGGCCGGTGCGCTTGCCTTCGCGGGCCTTCGCGAGGCGCGCGTCCAGCTTCTCCTTGCCTCCGAGGAGGCAGCGGCCGGGCACGCGCACGTCGTCGAGGAAAACTTCGGCGGTGTGCGAGGCGCGGATGCCGTGCTTCTTGAATTTGACGCCCTGTCGCAGGCCCGGCGTGCCCGGCGGCACGACGAACGACGCCTGGCCGCGCGTGCCGAGCTCGGGATCGACCGAGGCGACGACGACGTGCACGGCTGCGATGCCGCCGTTGCTGATCCAGGTCTTCTGACCGTTGAGGGCCCACTCGTCCTTCGCCTGATCGTAGACGGCGCGCGTCTTGAGCGCGGAGACGTCGGAGCCGGCGTCCGGCTCGGAGACGCAGAACGCGCCGAGCTGCGGCTGCTCCGGCGTGCCGAAGCACTGTGGGACCCATTCGATCATCTGATCGGGCTGGGCGTTGCCGAAGAGGGCCGCGACCGCGAGCGACGTACCCATGAGCGCCATGCCGATGCCCGCGTCGCCCCAGAAGATCTCCTCGATACCGATGGGCAGCATGAGACCGGTTGGGTCGGACGTGAGATGCGCGAGAAACTGGGGGCTGTAGATGCCGACCTTCGCGGCTTCCGAGATGATCGGCCAGGGTGTCTCTTCGCGCTCGTCCCACTCATGAGCCGCGGGACGGATCACCTTCTCAGCGAAACCGTGCACCCACTCCTGGAGCTGGCGCTGCTCATCGTTGAGGTCGAGCGAAAACGAAAGTGTTGGTGCCTGAGCGGGAGGTTCTTGTACAGCAGTCATGCCTCAATACTAGCGCAAAGTTATTGGAAACAAACCTCGAAGGCGAAATCGGGAATCGTGGCTCGATGGAGCAGGCGAGTGCAGAAGTAGGGACGGAGCTTCAGCTCCGTCCACCGGCGGACGAACCTGAAGGTTCGTCCTTACGGCCGAGATCGAAGTGTTATCGCGAACGGATCAGATTCCTCGCTTCGCTCGGAATGACAGTGGTATGTGTGTCACGCTGATCGCAGCGAAGGGTTTTCGGAGGGTGGCTCGGGGTCGCTACTCTCGTATCCCCAGCCGCTCGCGGTAGTGGGCGATGGTGCGCCGCAGGCCCTCCTCGAGATCGACCTGGGGCGACCAGCCGAGCTGCGTGCGCAGCTTCTCGGACGCCGCGATGAGCGCCTCGACGTCGCCTGGACGCTCGCCGAGGTCCTCGATCTGCACCTCGTAGCCGAGGATGCGCTCGACGGCGCGGACGACATCGATGACTTTTGTGCCGACCTCCGTGCCGACGTTGAATACCTCGAAGCCGCGCACCTTTAGCGGCTGCACGTGCGCGCGCGCGAGGTCATCGACGTAGATGTAGTCGCGCACCTGCTCACCTTTCCAGTACAGCGGGATTGGCCGGCGCTCCAGCGCGGCGCGCACGATGTTGGGCATGGCGTGCGTCTCGGGATCGCACAGCTCGTTTGGGCCGTACGGATTGAAGTAGCGGAGCGCGATGCAATCGAAGCCGTAGAGCTGGTGGTAGACGCCGAGGAACGTCTCGACGGAGACTTTCGTTGCGCCGTAGGGGTTGGCCTGCATGCCGACCGGATCGTCTTCGCGCAGCGGCAGCCGCTTCGGCACGCCGTACACCGTCGCCGACGAAGAGAAGATGATCTTGCCGACGTCGGCGTGTTTCATGGACTCGAGGAGCTTCACCGAGTTCACGATGTTGTTCACCGCGAAGTCGACCGGCCTCTGCACGGAGACGCCGACTTCGAGATAGCCGGCAAGATGGATCACCGCGTCGTGTCCGCGCAGCGCCGCAGTCATCGCTTCCTCATCGCCGATGTCGCCGCGGACGAACTGCGCGTCTTCGGGCACCAGCTCGCGCCGCCCGCGCGAGAGGTTGTCGTAGACGGTGACCTCGTGCTCTTGATCGATGAGGACGCCGGCGACGTGAGAGCCGATGAAGCCGGCGCCTCCTGTAACAAAAACCCGCATCTACGTCAGTCCGACGCCTCTGGAGGGCGCACAGGTCAACTCTGGCCGAGCCTGTCCTGAGCAAAGCGAAGGAAAGACGCGCAACCTAGGCCTCGTACCGGCGGAAGACGAGGCAGGCGTTCTGCCCGCCGAAGCCGAAGCTGTTCTTCAGGATCACGCGCACGTCAGCGCGGCGCGGAACATTCGGCACGTAGTCGAGGTCGCAGGCGGGGTCCGGGAACTCGTAGTTGATCGTGGGGTGGATGATGCCGGTCTGCAGCGTCCGCACGCACGCGATCGACTCGAGCGCGCCGGACGCGCCGAGCGCGTGGCCGAGCATCGACTTGCTGGAGCTGAGAGGGATCTGATACGCGTGCTCGCCGAGCGCGAGCTTGATGCCGGCGGTCTCCGCCGCGTCGTTGAGCGGGGTCGACGTTCCGTGCGCGTTGATGTAGTCGATCTCCTCGGGCGCGATGCCGGCGTCCTCGATGGCGAGGCGCATGCAGCGGGCAGCGCCGTCCCCGTCGACGCACGGCGCGACGATGTGGTAAGCGTCGGCGGTCGCGGCGAAGCCGGCGATCTCTGCGAGGATGGTGGCGCCGCGCGACCGGGCGTGCTCCAGCTCTTCGATCACGAACGCGCCCGCGCCTTCCGATGAGACGAAGCCGTCGCGCTTGGCGTCGAACGGCCGGCTCGCCTTCGCAGGGTGTGCGCTCTCCGTCGAAAGCACCCTCATGACGGAGAAGGACGCCATGCCCAGCTCGCAGATGCCCGCTTCGGTACCGCCGGTGAGCATTGCGTCGGCGTCGCCGCGGCGGATTACGCTCGCCGCCTCGCCCATCGCCTGCGTCGCCGCGGCGCAGGCCGTGACGATCGTTCCGTTGTACGCCTTCGCCTGGAAGCGCAGCGTGAGGTGCGACGCGGCCATGTTCGGCAGCGCCTTGAGCATGTAAAACGGATCGACGCGCATGCCGCCCTTCT
>CAYQLM010000081.1:0-13787 GCA_964418365.1 uncultured Dehalococcoidia bacterium | reverse complement strand
TGCTCGACGTGCACACCGCGCCGCCGTGCTCGCCGACGAACGCCTTCAGCGCCGCCGCCGAGTTCATGTACGTGATCGGCACGATCTCGTCCGCGACGCCCGCGTCCTCGAACTCCTGCCATGCGGCGTAAACGTCCTGGGGGTCGGCCATGTCGGCCATCGAGCAGCCGGCCGCCATGTTCGGCAGGATCACCTTCTGGTGCGGCGCGCTCAGGATGTCGGCGGCCTCGGCCATGAAGTGCACGCCGCAGAACACGATGTACTCCGACTCCGTGTGCTCGGCGGCCCACTGCGAGAGCTTGAACGAATCGCCGATGACGTCCGCGAACTGGATCACGTCCTCGCGCTGGTAGTGATGGCCGAGCACGATCAGCTTCGTGCCCAGCCGCGCGCGCGCGACGCGGATGCGCTCGACGATCTCCTCGGGCGAGAGGTCGCGGTACCCGTCCGGGATGTCCTGCTGCCAGAAGCCGAAGGAGCGCTCCTCGCGCAGCGGCACCGTCTGCGTGCTATCGGCCTCGCAGGCGATGCCGGGGAGGACGGTAATGGGTCGGAGGGCGACAGCGACCATAATTAGTGTACCTCGTACACTAATCTACCACAGGCGGCCATTCGTGTCAATCGAACACTAATTCGCCTCGTTGGCGTCATCCTGGGCCGAGCGGGGTGGGGAAAGAGAAGGGCGGCAGCGGGGCGGAGGGCGAAGGACCTTTCGAGCCGATCGGCGGCGCGTCCGTCCTTCCGTCATTCTGAGCCGCAAGTCCGCCGTGACCGGGCGCGCGAAGCGGGACGAATCGGGCTATGCCCAGAATTCGTCGTTGAGTGGCTGGTTCAGAGAAAAGACCCAGGCTTCGCTGATCCTGCCATCGCGGTAGCGGAACACATGGAGCTCGCGCACGTCCAGGTGCTTGTCGACGTCCGGACGGCTCGCCGTCGCATGAAGGAGCGAGACCGAGTAGTCGTCGTCTGCGAGGATATCGCGCACGTCGAAGTGGCCGGTGCCTTGCTGCATCTTCAGGGTCTCGGCGAACATGGCGAAGACATTGTCTCTGCCCGTGAAGTCGCCGGCGACGGGGTTGACGCCGGGGTTGTGCCAGACGACGTTCTCGTCGAACAGCTCGGCGAGCGCAGGCAGGTCGACGCGCGCGAACGCTTCGTACCCCCGTCTCATGGTCTGTGCGTTTGGGTGGTCTGTCACTGTATGTTTCCTCTCTTCCTCATGCGCTCATGATGGTCACAGCGAAGCCCAGAGGTGCATCGCCGCGAGGGCGCGATGGGGCCGCCAGGCTTCGGCGCGCTCCTCCAGCTCCGCGGCCGAAACGCCTTCGCGCGCAAGCGCTCGGGCGGCGGCGCGGCGCAGGCCGAGGTCGCCTGCGGGGAAGGCGTCCAGGTGACCCGTCGCGCGCATCGCGACGCACTGCGCCGTCCACGCGCCGATGCCAGGCAACGATTCGAGCTGATCGACGAGCGTGCTGAGGCCGGTCGATGGCTCCAGGCTGATCTCTTCCGAGGCGTAGGCGCGCGCGAACGATCGGATCGTCGTCGCGCGCGCCGACGGCATGCCGAGCGCGGCGATCTGCCGCTCGCTCGCCGACGCAAGCCGCTCCGCCGTCGGAAACGTGTGCGTCATGCCGAGCGCGTCCAGCCCCGGCACCGGCGTCCCGAACGCCTGCACCATGCGCCCCAGTATCGTGCATGCGCCGCGCAGCGAGATCTGCTGGCTGACGATGATGCGCACCGCCGTCTCGAAGCGGTCCCAGGCGCCCGCGACGCGCAACCCCGGCCGCGCCGCGATGAGTGGCGCGAGCAGCTCGTCGTCCGCCAGCGCGGGGATGCGATCGGCTGCCGGCTGGTCGAGGCCGAAGATGCGGCGGGTGCGCCCAACGTCATCGATCAGCGCGTTCATGGTGGGCAGATGTGCGAGCACGAGGAGATGCCTTCGGTCGCCCAGATCGGAGACTTCGATCATCCCCGGGTAGCCGCACGTCGTGATCGTGCGCCGGTACGTCGTCGCGTCGACCGTGTCGACGCCGGGCACGGCGCGCACCGCAAGGAAGCGGAGCATCTCGCCAAACAAGAACGAGCCATCGTAGGGCGTGCGCAGCGGCAGCCCGCCGTCCGCGACGAGGCGGTCGCGCTCGCGCCGCTTCGCGCGCAGCTCCGACGGCGTGAAGCGGAAGGTATCGAGCATTGCGCGGTTCATCTGGCGCGTGCTGTTGAACCCCGCCGCGAATGCGATGGCCGTGACCGACAGATCGCTCTCGTCCAGCAGGCGGCGCGCGAAGTGCGCGCGACGCGACCGCGCGACGAACGACGGTGTCGCGCCCAGGTGGTCGATGAACAGCCGGCGCAGCTGCCTTCCACTTAGTCCGATGCGATCTCCCAGCGCGTCCTCCGTCGACTCATCGAGCGCGCCTTCGCTGATCAGCAGCACGGCGCGCTGGACAGGATCGGGCGCGCCGTTCGTCGCGTATGTCGGCGGCAAACGGTCGGGGCGGCAGCGCAGGCAGGGGCGGAAGCCCGCCGCCTCGGCCGCCACCGGCGAGCGGTAGCGGGTGACGTTCTCGCGCTTCGGCTGCCCAGGACAGCCCGCCCGACAGTAGATGCCGGTCGTGACGACGGCGGATAGGCGCGTGTTCATGCTGATATAGTAGTGCTCGCTAGACGGCTTGACTAGACAGATCCGGACAACCTTGGATGATGTCCGGATCTGTCTAGCCAGGCGCTCCGCAGGAGTGCATACTGGCCTTGCTATGAACACACAACACACGCAAACCTGGACCCAGAAATCACCCTTCGGCGACCTCATCATCTCGGCGGGCAAGGCCGGCGTCTCGCACGTGCACCTGAACGGCTCGCGCCGCGCGGGCCGGCCGGTGCGCACGGACGGCGCGCCGTTGAAAGCGCCGCCTGACCAGCGGGCCGTAAGCGCCGCGTTCGATCGCTACTTCGCCGGAGACGCGCATGCGCTGGATCGTGTACAGGTCGACCTCTCGGACGTGCAGAGCGACTTCCAGCGAGCGGTGCTGCTCACGCTGCGCGAGTTGGTCAAGCCGGGCATGACGTTGAGCTACGGCGAGCTCGCCGCCGCGGCCGGCTGGCCGGGCGCCGCCCGCGCCGTCGGCGCGACGATGGCGAACAACCCGATCCCGATCATCATCGCCTGTCACCGCGTGCTCGCGTCGGACGGCACGCTGCACGGCTACGGCGGCGGGCTCGATATGAAACGCAAGCTGCTCACGATGGAAGGCGTCAGCCTCACGAGCAAAGGAAAGCTCCGATGATGTCCGGACCGTTTCTCGAGCTGTACGTGCGCGCGTGCGAGCAGGATCGCCTCGTGCATGGTGTGCAATACGCCGCTCCGCAGCGACAACCGTCCCTTTTGGCGCAGTGGCTCGCGCGAGCGCTCGTTTGCCTCGCCGCCCTCCTCAGCGAGGAGCAGGTGCGCATCGCGTCGCAGCGAACTCTCGTGCCCGGAAGATCACAGAGAGGTGCAACATGACCGCCCAGTCGATCCCCGAAGCTGTCCAATCGCTCGCGCAGCTCTTCCAGGGCAAGTCGCGCGACGAGCAGAAGGCGCTTCTCGCCGCGCTCGAGCGCGCCGGCGCCGCCGTTTACCGCGCGCTCGCTGCTGAGGAGCCGGATGCCGCCACGAAAGCGCAACTTCTCGCCTGCGCCGACCGCGAAGAGCAGAACGCGGAGACGCTGGAACGCCCGTCATCCTGAGCCCTTCGGCTGCGCTCAGAGTAAACTCCGCGAAGTATCTGGCCCCTCGCGTCTGACCGTGCATCTCGAGAGATCAGACCCTTCGCTGCGCTCAGGGTGACAGGCTAAACCACCCCGTCTGGCCCGGCATCTCCTCGATCCCCACCGTGATCGCCGAGATGTTCGTCGCGCCGCGTTCGGCCAGCGCCGCCTGTAGCCGCCCCGCGAAGTACTCCGCCAGCCGCTCCGCCGTCGTGTTGTCGATCGGCAGCGCGACGACGTCGGCCTTCGGGAAGACCCAGCCGCGCTCCTGGAAGCGCACTTTCCAGTTGCGCTCGCCCTCCTCGATCTTGAGCGCGCGGCTGTCGCGCTGCAGCAAGAACTTGTGATCGAGCTCCTTGCAGATCGAGCGCACAACCTCCTTCAGCGCCCCAAAGTCGAACACCCAGCTATCGTCCGTCAGCTCGCCCTCCAGCTCGATGATCACGTCGTAGTTGTGGCCGTGGAGCGGCTCGCACCGGCCCTCGAACGTGGCGAAGTGCGCCGCCGCGAAGCGCAGCGTGTTCCGCTCGACCGTGATCTTGTGTGGCATTCGGTGAGTATATCCTTCATCCTGGCTTCATACAGTCCCCTCTATACTGGAAGCCTGGCAAATGCGTATCCTGCTGGTCGAAGACGAACGGCGCATCGCCGACTTCATCGCGCGAGGCCTCTCGGAACAAGGCCACGCCGTCGACGTCGCCCACGACGGCGACGAGGCCTTCGACTGGATCGGCCTGGCCGACTTCGACCTGATCATCCTCGATGTCATGCTGCCCGGCCGCGACGGCATCGACCTCTGCCGCGCCGCCCGGCAGGACGGCGTACGTACGCCCATCCTTATGCTCACCGCGCGCGACGCGGTCGATGACCGCGTTAGGGGGCTGGATAGCGGCGCCGACGATTACCTCGTAAAGCCGTTCGCCTTCGCTGAGCTCCTCGCTCGCATCCGAGCGCTCATCCGGCGCGAGCCCGCCGTCCTCGGCGCGACGCTTCAAGTCGGCGACCTGGTGCTCGACACGACGACGCGCGCGGCGGCTCGCGGCGGGACGCCGATCGATTTGACGACGAAGGAGTTCGCGCTGCTCGAGTACCTGATGCGCCACCCGAACCAGGTGCTCACGCGAACGATGATCGCCGAGCACGTCTGGAACTACGACTTCGACAACGCGACGAACGTCATCGACGTGCACGTCCGCAACCTCCGCCGCAAGATCGACGATCCGTTCCCGGCACGGCTGATCCAGACCGTTCGCGGCGCTGGATACCGTATCGCCGCGCCACGGAGCATTAGTTCGTGACACCACGTTCGCTGCGGCTGCGGTTGACGCTCTGGTACATTCTCCTTCTGGCGGTCATCCTTGCTGTGTTCAGCGCAGGGATCTACCTCACGCTGCGGCACAATCTCTACGCCAACCTCGACGACTCGCTCGAAGCCCGCTCCGAGGACCTGCTCACCGTGGTCCAGTTCGCCGGCGGACGGCCGACGCTCGCCGCGACGCTTCCGGCGCGGCCAAGTGAATTGGAGCAGTTCGACCGCGTGTACGACTCCTCTGGCGCCCTCACGTTCGATTCGAGTGGAGGGGCAGCGCCGGTCGATGCGGGCGCGGTACGGGCGGCTCTTTCGGGCTCAGCAGTTACGCACAGCATCAACGTCAACGGCAGCACGTTCCACGCCCACCTCGCGCCGATCACGCGCGAGGGGAGCGTCCAGGGCGTCATTGAGGTGGCGCGTTCGGACGGCGACGTTGCCGATACGCTCCGGACGCTGTTGCTTACGCTTGGCATCGCGTTTCCCGCCACGCTTGCGGTCGCCAGCGTCGGCGGACTGTTTCTCGCGGGGCGCGCACTCGCGCCTATCGATCACGTCACGCGCGTGGCGCGGCGCATCTCCGCGGCAGATCTGAGCCAGCGACTCGCGCTCGACCTGCCTGACGATGAGGTCGGCCGTCTTGCGCGGACATTCGACGAGATGATCGCGCGCCTGGAGGACAGTTTTCGCCGCCAGCGCGAGTTCACCGCCGACGCCTCACATGAGCTGCGGACGCCGCTCACCGCGATCAAGGGACAGATCGAAGTCGCGCTCAGCAAGCAACGAAGCGCGGCGTCGTACGAGGAAGTCCTGCGGACGGTGAACGAAGAGGTCGACCGGCTGATTAGGTTGGTTCGCAGCTTGCTCACCCTGGCCCGCGCAGATGCCGGCCAGATCGCGCTCACGTTGGAGGCCGTCAGTCTTCACAACCTCGTCCCCGGCGCGATCGAGCAGGTTGGACCGCTGGCCGCCGAGCAAGGCGTCGAGCTGCGCCTGTCGTCGAATGCCGACGCCGTTGTGCGCGCCGACCCTGACCTGCTCTTGCAGCTCTTCCTCAACCTGCTCGACAACGCCGTCAAGCACACGCCCGCGGAAGGCATCGTAAGCGTCTCCTGGCGCACTCTCGATGGACACGTAGACATCTCGGTGACCGATACCGGCTCCGGCATCGCGGCGGAGCACCTCCCTCGCGTGTTCGACAGGTTCTATCGCGCGGATAAGGCGCGCAGCCGGTCGGCAGGAGGCTCCGGCCTCGGCCTGAGCATCTGCCGCTGGATCGCTGAGGCTCACGGCGGCTCGATTTCGGTCGAGAGCGCACCCGGCCGCGGCTCGACGTTCACCGTGCGGCTGGCGGAAGGGCGCTAGTTCTTCACGATGGCTTCATCCCAGCTTCACCAGCGCCTCGTAGACTCGGGATGCAGAGACGAAAGCTCAGCTAGAAAGGAGTGGTTTATGAGTCTAAGTAAACGAGCCTACTGGGTCGCGGCGCTCGTGGTAGCGCTGGCGCTGGCGGGGGGTATCCTCACGCTGACCTCGCGCCTCACCTCGGCGGGTAGCCCGTCAGGGCCGACCGCCGTCGAGGACGGTACGAACGACGGCGAGACCGCCGACGACGGCGTCGCGATCGAGGACGGCACGAACGATGGCGAGACCGCGGACGACTCGGCCGGCGCCGCGATCGAGGACGGTACGAACGACGGCGAGACCGCCGACGACTCGGCCGGTGCCGGCCAGCTCGACGACGGCAAGGACCTGCTGCCGAAGGCCGGCATCACCATCGACGCCGCCATCGCGGCCGCGCAGGGTGCCGCCACGGGCGCCCTGGGTGAAATCGACCTCGAGGACGACAACGGCACGCTCGTCTTCAACGTCGATATCGGCGACCACGACGTCAAGGTAGACGCCAGCAACGGCGCAGTGCTGGCGGCGGACAGCGACGACTGATCGCAGCCGCTCATCGAACGCGAAGGGGAGGGCCGGCGTGAAGCCGGCCCTCTGGCTTTCATCGGCTGGCTCTCCGGCCGCCGCACGCCGCCGTAGCGCGCAACACAAGTGGCTGGTAATGCTTGCCGCGTTCAAGCTCAACATATTGCAGATGTTTCGTAACTCATGGCCATAGACCCTTGTCGATGACTGTCGACTTTACAAAATCAGCCCATGTCTTCTTGTCATCTTCGCTGAGTTCTTCATCGAGATGCTTGGCGGCCAGGTCGAAAACTTCTGAGGTAAGATCTCCAACATCGTAGATTACGGCCTTGTCTAGCGGCTCTCCCATACGGCGAACTTCAATCTCCAGCGTGCAGGCAATGCCGACCTTGGGATCTTGGAACTCGATAGTCTTGTAGCCAGGCATTTCGTCGTTGATCGCGACGCGTGTTCCTGGCGGGATGGCTACCTTCATCATTCCTGCGCACAAAAGCCGAGGTACGAGATGCAGTCCCGCGTTCTCGTATTCCGAGAAGCGCTTGTCCATCGCATCGTTCGGGAAGGCCTCAATTCGACAAAGGAAGGATGCCGGAGCACTCTCGGAATGAGACACAACGAATAGTCTGAAGCGATGCGTTTTACCGTCGTGACCCCAGTCGAATGAGTAATCATTGAGGAATTCGCCTCGCCTGGTTCTGCCAGTTTGATCTGGACCAGCTGTGCGTAGGCGTTCGAGTAAGCGGCCAACGGCTCCTTCATAATCCGAGCGGAAGTCTACGTAGACTTTGTCCTTCAATAGTGCCGGGATATCGCAGTCCTCCTTGAGAAGAGGTAGGACGATAACCCGACCATCTTCCGCCGCCCGGGCCATGGCCGCATAGACCTCTTCCTTTACCCACTTCGATTGCACGGAGGCTTGCGACAGGACGACAGCTAGATAGGCCGAGCCTTCGATCCCGGCGCTGATCTTGTCTCGAAGTGAGTCGCCAACCGAAAGTTGCCACTGGTCATACCAAACGCTCAGGCCTGCCCTAACCAGATCGCGCGCAAGCCGCTCCACGAACTCTCTGTCGTCGCTGGAGTAACTTATGAAGACGTTCACGAGGAGCTCCTTCGGCCTAGTCTAGCGCAGAGACGGATCTCGCTCGTTGTTCGCTTCCGTACAAGATAGCCCAAACCGACTGCTGTCCCCGCTATACTTCCTCCCAAAGGAGCGCCATGACCCTCTCTGACCGCGATATCCGCGCCGCCCTGTCCGACGGCAGTATCAAGATCGCCCCGTCCGATGGGCTCGATAAGCGCATCGGGCCGGACGGCATCGACTTCCGGCTCGGCTTCACGTTCCTCGTCTTCGAGCGCAACAAGCAGGCCTACATCGACCCGCGCCGGCCCGATACCCTCAAGGGCAGCACGAGGCAGGTCGACGTCAAGGCCGGCGAGCCGTTCATCATCCACCCGCACGAGCTCGTCCTCGCCACTACGCTGGAGCGGCTCACGATCGCGGACGACATCCTCGGCCGTCTCGAGGGGCGCAGTAGCCTGGGGCGGCTGGGCATCATCGTCCACAGCACAGCCAGCATCTTCCACCCCGGCTGGGACGGCACGGCGACGATGGAGCTAGGCAACCTGGGCGTCATGCCGGTCGCGCTCTACCCGCGCATGCGCATCTGCATGTTCACGTTCGAACGTCTCTCGTCCCCCGCCGAGCGCCCCTACGGCAGCACGCCCAGCAAGTACCAGGGCCAGAGCGGCCCGCTCGCCAGCGGCATCTGGGAGGAGCTCGACGAAGAGCTGGGCGAAGAGCAGCTCCACAAAGGCAAGCAGTCCGAGCTCTTCGAGCAAGAGGAAGTGACGTGAGCTCGCCCGGGCCGTTCATGGCCCGCGCGCTCGAGCTCGCCCGAGAGCTCGCCGGACGCACCAGCCCGAACCCCAGCGTCGGCGCCGTCGTCGTCAAGGACGGCCGCATCGCTGGCGAGGGCTGCTATCGAGGGCCCGGCTCGCCCCACGCAGAGGCCGTCGCGCTGCAGATGGCCGGCGAGGCCGCGCGCGGCGCGAGCGTTTACGTTACGCTCGAGCCGCACTGCTACACAGGCTCCACGCCACCCTGCACCGACGCGATCATCGCGGCGGGCGTCGCGGAGGTGCGCTTCTCCCACGTCGATCCCAACCCGCGCGTGAACGGCGAAGGCAAACGCCAGCTCGAAGCCGCCGGCATCCGCGTCGTCGTTGGCGAAGGCGAGGCCGAGGCGCGCCGGATCAACGAGGCCTACATCAAGCATCGCGAGACGGGCCGCCCGTTCGTCATCGCGAAGTTCGCCGCCAGCCTCGACGGCAAGATCGCCGCGACGAGCGGTGACTCGCGCTGGGTGAGCGGCCCAGAGACGCGCGCCTGGTCACACGAGCTGCGCACGCGCATCGATGCCATCGCCGTCGGCGTGAACACGGTAATAGTCGACAACCCACAGCTCACGGCGCGGCCCGACGATCAGCTATCGGAGCATCAGCCGCTGCGCGTCGTGATCGACTCGCGCGGTCGCACGCCGCTCGATGCGAATGTCCTCGCGTGCGTGACCAAACCGGCCTTGATCGCGACGACGGACGCCTCGTCCGCCGGCTGGCGCGAGCGCATCGCCGCCGCCGGCGCGCGCGTCGAGGTGCTGCCATCGATCGATGGCCGCGTCAGCCTGCCGGCGCTGCTCGATCTGCTCGGCGCGGAGGATGTGCAGTCGCTCCTCGTCGAAGGGGGTGGCATCCTGCTGGGCTCGTTCTTCGATCAGCGCCTCGTCGACAAGGTCCACGCCGTGATCGCGCCGATGATCATCGGCGGCGCGAGCGCGCCGACGGCTGTCGCGGGTCGTGGCGCTGCCCGCATGGCCGATGCCCTCCGCCTGCATGACGTGGCCGTCGAGCGCCTGGGCGACGATATCCTCGTCACCGGCTATCCGCCCATCGAGGCGTAACGTGGCGGGTGGCCGCGCGAAACCTGGCAGTCTCGCTCGGCTTGTGGAGCAGCTGGCGCCCGGCGGACGGCTGGTACGAACTCGCAGGCTGCGCGGCGGCGTCGGCGCTCGCATGGACGTCCTCGACATCGAGCGGCGGGATGGGACGCGGTTCAAGGTCGCGTTGCGGCGCTTTCCGCGCGACAATCGTTCGTCCCGTCCTGAACACGTCGCGCACGAGTACAACGTCCTGCAGCTGGTCGAGAAGGCAGAGATCCCGGCGCCGCGGCCGCTGCTGCTGGACGCGGAAGGCGGTCTGCTCGGCGTGCCGGCGATCGTGCTGACGTACCTGTCTGGAGCGCCCATCTACATGCCGCGAAACGTTGCGTTGTGGACGGAGCAGCTCGCGCAGGCATTGTTGAGGATACACGCGGTGACGCCGAAACGCTTCGACCTGTCGGGCCTCAGCGTGCATCTGCGCGATGGCGTCCGAGAAGAGCTTGAGAGGCGACGTGAGTATGCGCAGCAGGGCGGACCCTTGGCGCGCGAAGTCCACGCGGTCCTCACCGAGGAGATCGACCGCATCGCCTGGCCTGAAGCGACGTTCGTCCATGACGACTTCTGGCCCGGCAACACCGTCTGGCGCTTCGGCCGGCTGACCGGCGTGATCGACTGGACGCACGCGGAGGTGGGCGACCCGCGCACGGACGTGTCGCAGTGCCGGATGGACCTAGCGCTCATCCTCGACGTCGACGCTGCGAACGCCTTCCGTGAGGCGTATCAAGCGAACGCCCCCCAGCGGCTGCCGGACACCTGGTACTTCGATCTGTTTCGCGGCCTGCGCGCGCTCCTGTCCTACGAGCACTGGCTGGCGGGCTATCACGATGCGGGCCTCGCCCATGTCACGCCGCCTCACGCGCGCGAACGGATCGAGGGCTTCCTGCGGGCGGCGCTGTCCGAGAGGAACGCGTCCGGCCGGGCCGTGTCGAGGAGTGGGGCGAAGCGGCTACAATAGGGCGTAATGTTCACCGGCATCATCGAAGAGCTGGGCGCCGACTCTTGTCATCCTGAGGCGAGCGGGGTAGAAGAACGGCGGGGTGGAGGCCGAAGGATCTGTCCGCGCACATGCCGCAAGACCGCCCTTTCGTATCTGTGGCAAGAATGAGCCGTACACTATGTTTACCGGCATCATCGAAGAGCTAGGCACCGTCCGCGAAGTGCGCGAGGGCCGGCTCATCATCAATTGCAAGAAGGTGCTCTGGGGCACCAACCTGGGCGATAGCATCGCCGTCAACGGCTGCGATTTGACCTGCAGCTACCTCGAAGAGGACGGCTTCTACGCCAGCGTGATGCCGGAGACCTATCGACGCACCAACCTCGGCGAGCTGCGGCCCGGCGACGTCGTCAACCTCGAGCGCGCGATGACGCTCGCGCAGCGTCTCGGCGGCCACCTCGTCCGCGGCGTCGTCGAGGCCACCGGCACCGTCGATTCGTTCACACCCGAAGCGGACGCCGTCATCGCCCGCTACCGCGCCCCCAGCGAAATCCTCCGCTACACCGTCGTCAAGGGCCCGATCACCATCGATGGCGTCAGCCTCACCGTGATCGACAAGACCGCCGGCACGTTCGCCGTCTCGCTCGTCGAGTTCACTCAAGAGCACACCAACCTGCTCCGCAGGGCGGTCGGCGATCGGGTAAACTTAGAGTCCGATATCATCGCCCGCTACGTCGGGCAGCTGCTGGACGAGCGGGCACAGGCGAAGTAGGTCCGGCGGCGCGAAACGCGACTAGTGCTTCGCTAGCCAGTCAACGATTGTTTGTGCCAACCACTCCGGCTTAGTCGCGTGAACATCATGGCCGGCGTCCTTCACTTCCATGAACTCGCCGTTGCGGATCGCGCTCGCCATTTGCGATACGAGCGGTGGCGGGGCGAAGAAGTCCTGCTCGCCCGTGAGGAGGAGGGCCGTACACTTGATGTCGGCAGCCCGCGACAGGCTGATGTCGCCGCCGCGGCCCTCAATGATCCCCCGGAGCGCGTTTGATTCGGTCTGCGTCATCACCCGCGCGTTCGCGTCGCCGTACGTCGCCTTGAGGTACTCAGAAAAGTCCTTGAGTGGCTCGATCGGGCTATCAACCAGGTTATAGAACGCTTCCAGCATTCCAGGCGGCGCCTCGAGCTTGCCTCCCGCGCCCCAGGTCACCACGGAGCGCACCATGTCCGGCTGTAGGGCGGCCATGAGCAGCGCATACTCGCCGCCGTCGCTGAAGCCGACGATGTGCGCCGGGCTAGCCGAGAGCTTTGTCAGGAGAGCAAAGAACGAGCGGGAGTCGTCTTCAAAGTAGCTGGTCGTGTATTCGCGCGGCTGCGGGCCGGACTGGCCAGAGCCAGGCGGATCAGCGGCGATGACCCTGTATTGGGAGCCGAGGGCGTCCTTCAGGACTGTTAGCTCGTCAATGCTTCCGCCCCAGCCCGGGATCAGCAGCACAGGGGCGCCGCTGCCGCTCTCCTCGTAGTAGATCTCGCTTCCGCCGTGCTCGAACCAGCTCATTTGTGGAATTCTCCTTGCTACGCTGCGTTGGAATTGGAATGCCAGAGAATTATAGCTATGGTGCCGCCTACGTGGCATGTCCGGTGATCGGGTACACTTGGGATCTGACATGGCCCGCTGCGTCGGGTGAGCGGCTGGCATCCAAATAAGAGCCAGACCAAACGAAAGGTGGCACCATGACCGAGTTGGACGGCAAGAAGCAACCCAAAGGGCTCTCGACCGTCGAAGAAGCGATCGAGGACTACCGCCAGGGCCGCTTCGTCATCATCATCGATGACGAGGAGCGCGAGAACGAGGGCGACCTTACCCTCCCGGCCGAATTCGTCACGCACGAGGCGATCAACTTCATGGCCACGCATGCGCGCGGCTTCATCTGCATGCCGATGGCCGCCGACCGCGTCGACCAGCTCGGTATCCCGCTGATGGCCGGCCGCAACACAGATCACTTCGGCACGCCGTTCACTGTGACGGTCGATGCGCGCAGCGGCGTCAGCACCGGCATCTCCGCCGCCGACCGCGCGCGCACCGTGCAGGTGCTCATCGACCGGAAGACTCGACCCGAGGACCTCATGATGCCCGGCCACATGCTCCCCCTTCGCGCCCGCGAAGGCGGCGTGCTCGTCCGCGCTGGCCAGACCGAGGCCGTCGTCGATCTCTGCAAGCTGGCCGGGCTCTATCCCGCCGGCGTCTGCTGCGAGATCATGAAGACCGACGGCACTATGGCCCGCCTGCCGGACCTCCGGCGCTTCGCCTCCCGGCACAAGATCAAGATCATCAGCGTCGACCAGCTCATCGCCTACCGAAAGCAGAAGGAGAAGCTGGTCCAGCGCGTCACCGAGACGGTCCTGCCGACGGAGTTCGGCGAGTGGCGCGCCATCGCCTACAAGAGCCCGATCGACGCCGACGAGCACGTCGCGCTCGTCATGGGCGAGATCGACAACGGCGATCCTGTCCTCGTGCGCGTGCACAGCCAGTGTCTCACCGGCGACGTCTTCGGCAGCCAGCGCTGCGAGTGCGGCGAGCAGCTCCGCGCCGCGATGCAGATGATCGCCAAAGAGGGCCGCGGCGTCGTCGTCTACATGCGGCAGGAAGGCCGCGGCATCGGCTTCCACAACAAGCTGCGCGCCTACGCCTTGCAGGACCAGGGCATGGACACCGTGGAGGCGAACGAGGCGCTCGGCTTTCCCGCCGACCGCCGCGACTACGGCATCGGCATGCAGATCCTGATCGATCTCGGACTGCACGACATCCGCCTGCTCACGAACAACCCGGCCAAGCGCGCCGGCCTCGAAGGCTACGGCCTCCACCTCGTCGAGC
>CAYQLM010000080.1:0-13792 GCA_964418365.1 uncultured Dehalococcoidia bacterium | reverse complement strand
ATCGCGCCGGCCGCGAGCCCGACGCTGCTCGAGCTGACCCACCGCCTCTCGCGCCACTACCTGGGCCCCGACGGCCCCCGGTACGCCGAGCACACCATCCAGCGTCCGCGCGTGCTGGTGCGCCTGGAGCCCGTGCGCTGGACCACCTGGACGGAGCGCGAGTGGCACCCGCGCTACCGGTGAGGCGGCACACCTCTTTCGAGGGGCGGATGAGACTTGCGCGCCATGTCTGATCTTTCCTGCGCATGTCACACCCCGCCCAGCTCAGGCACCATCAAGGAGCGGCCGGTCAGGTTTCGTCCCGGGCGTGGGGGGCTGGTGATGGTCCCAGTTGCTTGCTGTGCAGCCTGGATCGCTGGCGCAGAAGCGGGGCAGCTCGGCTGCGAGGTCGCGAAGCCTGCCGGACTGCCCCTCCGCCCATGGGGACTCAATGGCGATGTTCTGACCTTCGACATAGCCCAGCCCGAGCAGGCCGTGTCGGAAGGCGTCGAGGAACCGTGGGGTTCGTGGGTCCGAAAGGGAGGTCGGGGAGAGAAGACCTATCCGGGGGATGTTCGGCCGCTCAAGCGCGTCCTTACCGACTCCCGTGGCGCCAGCGCCTCCACCACTACACGCGTGCCGGCCTTGGCCGGGGAATCGACGAGCTCCTGCTTGAGGCAGAAGGCGGAGAGATCGGAGTTATTGTCGTCACGGATGGCGCCGAAATAGTACAACAGGCGTCGGTCGCGGCGCCCCGTAGTCGACGCCTTCAGGGCGTCGAGCAAGGACTTTACGCAGAGGTTGTGCTCGGAGTATTCGACCGAGTCGAACCGCACGATCTGAACCCGAGCCGGGAGATTGGGCAGCCATCGGAGCTTGCCGGTCGCTCTTTGGAGAAGATCGACCCACAAACGGGCAGACTGACGCGAACGGCAGTCGAGAAACTCTTGAATCGTCGGGATCGCGAGTGGCAGCCAGATGTCGAGGCGTCCACTGCCAATCCATGAGGGAGGAATCCGAGAGGTCGGGGTGTACACCAGTGCCGCTCGAACAGCGAAGAGATCCTCCTCAGCCGCGATCCGAGCCGCGGTGAAGCGCTTTGGGCCGTTGTAGTAGAGCTCGTCCAGAAGATCGTCCATCCCGGAGAGTGCCCCTCTGGCAGCTAGCGCACGGTATCACCCGCGGCCGAAGGCCGTAGGGTGCGTGCCGAAGTTAGGCCGCTCAAACTCCATGCTGCTGCTTCACGTGTCCAGGGATTCATTCCATTCCGCGCCCATGACCCACGCGAGCGTCGACATCCGACCGCTGAGCAGGCCCCATTCGAAGTCATCCCACCCTAAATTCCTCCTGCCGTACTTGCCCTCAATTCGGCTAGCAGCCCGCATCGCCTTCTTCAGGACAGGCCTTTGGTGTTCGGCTAACGGTTCCTCGCCACTCTTGATCCTCTCCAGCCAGGCTTGGTGCCTGTTCCACCAAATCTTGTCCCAGAATTCCTTATAGGCCTTCAAAATGGCCTTGTCGTCCCGCCTTAGGAGAAGCGGCCATTCCTTTTTTGGATTGTCGTCGTCTGGAATCCATTCCACCTTGTCGCCGGCTTTCGTGTAGCCGATTCTCTGGCCATTCGGCCCCACCACTCCTGGTTTGACTGGATCGGTCATCTCGGCCCGCGTCCGTCGCCGCCTAGGGCGCGTACCATGTTCTCGTAAGAACTCTCGGTTCAGTTCCTCAATCTCGGGCATCAGGTCGGGATCAAAGCGAGCAATCTCGACTCCGGCAGCTCGAAGCCGGAGCTCCCCGCGACCGCATATCCGATCATTCGGATCCAGAGTCCCAATAACAACTCTCTTGATTCGCCTCTCGACTATTCGGTCGGCACAGGGAATCTTCGGGTCGTTTCGTGAGGTGCACGGCTCGAGCGTCGTGAAGAGCGTCGCCCCCGACAGGGTCCTGTCGGCCAACTTCCTCTCAAGCAGCGTAAACTCCGCGTGCTCTCCTCGCGCGAGTTCTCCACGAAACGCTTCGCCGATCACAACTCCGCCCCGGGCAACAATCGCGCCGACCTTTGGCGAGATCTTGCCGGGCACGCTTGCACATTGTCGTGCAAGTTCTATCGCCCTAAGCATCAACTCCCTGCCGCGTGCCTTCGCGGGCGCGCGTTCAGGGCGTCATACCCTGGCCATCTAGGCACCTTTCGCGAGTGGTCAGTCGCAACGAGATTCCTAGGCGTCCTAACGCGCCGCATAACGCGCAGCAGGCGAACGCGGACGGTGTCTGTCCACGGCGGCCCCGCCGCCTGCCGGCGGGTTCATGCGGGGGTTATGCGAGACGCGCATTCGGAGTCTCTGCCTGGCAGACCGCCCTGGCGCAGACTCGAACGGCATCATGGAGATGAAGGCCCAGGTGGTGCAGAACGGACGGGATCAGCTGTTCGACGACAGTTGTCGCCACCTCGACGCTTAGTCCTGCCTTCTCCAGGTCGGGACGTTCACCGCGATGGACAAGCGCGTTCCGGTTGGCCTGAACGCCGTCGATCTCCTCCCAGAGGAGCTTACTCGCCCCTGGCCGCTTGACGGCACGAAGGTCAGTCCCGCCGTGTTCCGTGAGAATCTGGAAGAGAAGGTTCCGGAAGCGGTCGAACGAGGTATGCGACATGACCAGGTCAGTTATGAGGGCGGCGGTAGATTCCTGATGAACGAGGCCGTACACAACTGGCCTGAGCAAGACGCCCTTGATCCCGAGTTCCACCGCGCTCGCGGCGAAAACCAATGCAGCACCGGTATGTACGCCTAAAAGCTGTCTGGAATCAGCAAGCGCCTGGAGCGCGGGTACCACCAGGGCCGGATGCTCTAAGTAGTACGATCGTAGTCGTTCGGTTGTGAACTCCGTGATTGCTCGCTCGCGGTGCTCTTCATAGAGGAGCCGGGCCCCTTCTTCAGCCATGTACATGTCGAACTGTGCGTCTTCAAGTTCGTACGACATCTCAGGGTCTCCTAGGGCGCATAACGCCCGGCATCAACCGCGGCCGGAGGCCGCCGGCTGGATACCGAAGTTATGCGGGCCTTTGCCGACATCGCCGAGCGAGGCGAACACTCGATACGGGCACTACTGTGGTATTGGTATCTTCCCATTCGCCCAGTCCGCTTCCGGGTCATCAACCGCAACGGCTCTCACCCCTCCGCGCAGCTTGTCCTGCGCCATCAAGTACTGATCTTGGAGCGTTCCTATCGGATGTTGCCAGTCATGGATGTAGTAGATCGTGTGAACTTTGGCTTGAAGCATCGCCTTGGTACAATCAAAACAAGGTCGCAGGGTCGAATAGATCACCGCATCCTCGATCGGATTGCCAAACCTGGCTGCCGTAATCAGAGCGTTCTGCTCCGCGTGTACGCAAATGCATACGTCGTATCCTACACTTGAAGCGTAAGTCTCTTTGTTCTTGCACCGAACGCAGCCGCCGTCCAGGCAGTTGGTCATAGCTTCCGGGGTGCCGTTGTAGCCGGTAGAGATGATGCGGTTTTCCTTGACGATGACGGCGCCAACTCTCCGGCCGAGACAGTTCGCTTTCTTGCGGACCGCCATCGCGATTGTCATGTAGTACTCGTCTCGAGTCATTGAAAGCCCTCCGTTGCTGTGCCTAACCGCCAGCATCAGCTGCGGCGCGAAGCGCCGTCAGCTGCTTGCCCTTGGTAGCTGGCGCTTCTCGTCGTTCCACTTCAGGTGCCTCGCAGCACGGTCACGAACTCGCCCACTACCTGGACGGACTCCGCGTCGCGCTTGGACAGGATGATCGGCGAGTACTCTGGATTCGTCGGTGAGAGTACGACTCTCGTGTGCCGCCAGCCGCCCTCGTCCGACGACTCCTTCTCCGACGAGTAGCGCTTGACCGTGAACGCTCCGCCTGTGTCCGGATCGGCAGGACCGCGGTACTGCGCGAGGACGATCTTACCCTGCCGCGTGCCGGCCGGCTTTGCGCGAAAGACGATGTAGTCCCCGTCACGGATCGTCGGTTCCATCGACCGGCCCACGGCGCGGCAGACGAACATTCGCTCGTCGATCTTGCCAAGGCCGTCTGCTTCGACCCAGCTCTCGGGCTCCACGGGCTCGGCGTTGCCGAAGTAACCCGCGGCTGCCTTGAGCGAGTAGAGCGGCAGCATCGTCTTGAACGCCTCGCGCTTGACGCGCTCGTCTTCCAGCGAGATCAGGCGCAGCTGCGGCTCCGGCCGCGCAACGACGAGGCCCTCGGCCAGCTCGGCGAGCGACTTCACGCCGGCCGCCAGCGCACGCTCGAGCTTGCGCTGCTGGACGAACAGGTAGCGCCACTGGCCGTACTTGGTGCCGCTCATCTTCTCGCACCACATCCGCGCCGCTTCGCTTTTGAGCGCCGTGTTGGGGCGCACTTCGCCCTTGGTCTCCGCGAGCCACATTACCTCACGCTCATCCTTGTCACGCGCGGCGATGATGAAATCCGGGTAGTACTGCCGCGGCCGGTTGCTCTCGTAGTAGGTGACCGAAAAACCGAGGCGCTCGTTCTTGAAGTAACGCACGACATCCTTGGCGCCGTCGAGGAAGTCGGCGAAGCGCTTCTCGAGGTCGGTGTGGCACGGCACCTTGTTCGTGTGGCACCGCTTGCCATCGGCCACGAGCCCGGTCCACTGGAAGCGACGCAGCTGCGCCGTGTCGAGCCATTCGGGCGACCCAAGAATGGGCACAGCTTCAACGCCTGGGAGCCCCGATCCGCGAATCGCATTCTCCAGGATGTCCAGCGCCGGGCCTCTCCAGTAGGGGATGCCGATGTCGCGCAGGTCGCTCTGTACCCCGCCGACGTCCATCGTTTCCACGCGCTCACCCACGTACCGCAGGCTGACTTCGAGTAGCTCCTCGAACGTAGGACCGATGCCAAGTTCTGCGGCGGAACCTGGACTTGTCTGTTGATAGAGCTCCTCAGCAATGCGAAACGAAGATCGCAGGGTTGGCCACTCGTTGCGGAACTCCTCGAGATGCATCACGATCTCGGGTGCGCCGCCTACGACCGGCTTCATCCGCACGTCCGGTGGTGTCTCCTTCGGGTTGATCCGGATCTGCGGCAGGTCCTCGACGCGGATCAGGTCCGCCAAAGACTCGGTCACGCCCACGGCCCACGACCGCACGTTCGGCACGGTGACGCGGTATTTCGCCTTCTTCGCATCCGGTTCGATCCAGTTCAGGTCCTCGCCCCACTTGCCGGTCCTGGCCCGCTTGCGCTTCTCGACCGGAAAGCCGACGAAGGGGATGCCGAAGGCGTCCACTGTTTCCTCGCTGCCCTCCGGTCGCTCGTCGAACGGCTGGTTGAGAACGTCGTAGTTCGTCCTGCGTAGCCCGCGGCCGATGATCTGTTCGGTAAGAAGCGGCGAGCCGAATGCGCGCAGGCCAAGGATGTGCGTGACGCTCTTCACGTCCCAGCCCTCGGTCAACATCTGCACGCTCACGATGCATCGCACCCGTTCACCGGACTTTCCCTTGAACCCTACGGTGTTGACCATCTCGCGCAGCACCGCCTCGTTGCCCTTGTCGGCGTCGAACACCTTCGAGTCGATCGGGATCGTCACCCAGCGCTTCCGGTCCTCGTCGTCGGGGTTGCGCAGCAGCTCGTACTCGCGGGTCAGGTGCTCGAAGAGCCACGCCGCGCGCTGGGCGCTGTCGGCCACGCACAGGAGCACGGGGCTCGGGCCGCGCGCGAAGTCGAACGAACTCGCCCACTCGTCGTGGTCCTTCTTCCACGATGAGTAGATGCTCGCGATGGCGCCCTTGCAGGCGCGCAGGTACTCCTCCTTGGTTTTGGCGCCCTTCACCAGGTCCCACAGGTCCAGGTACACGCGCCCCTGCTCGTCGGGATCGGGGAGGCGCACCACCTTGACCAGTCCGGACTCGAACGCGTCGTAGACCGAGAAGTCCGAGACCAGCCACTCGAACAGCGTCCCTTCCGGCTTCGGCGAGCCCGAGCCGTACCAGGGTGTCGCCGACAGGTCGATCACCAGGCTCAACCGCGACGCCTTGGAGATGCGCTGGAGAATCTTGCTCCACCTGATGTGCTCGGCGTCCTCTCCCTTTCGACCGCGCTTCTCGCCGTAGACGTGGTGGGCCTCGTCGTTGATGACCACGAGGTCGCGCCAGCCGCCCAGGAGCCGGCGGATCGGCGCATTCGGGTCCTGCTTCGCGCGCCGGCGCATCGCGCGCAGCACCGACTGCGGGATGAACCGCCCCTCCTCGAGCGGCACCGCGTCCTCTCCGATCCAGTCCTCGCGCTTCCCCTCGAGCGGGATGCCCTGCCAGTTGCGCACCAGCACGTTCGGCCGAAACTCCTCGCGGTACTCCGGCGGCACCACGTCGAAGCCGTCGTAGAGGTTGTGCTCTCCGGCGGGGTCGAGCCCGTCGCCGCGCGGCACGCCGCTCACCCGGTCGCGCACCGTGAGGTTCGGCACGAGCACCAGGAAGTTCGCCGAGAGCGACGAGCCGCTCACCTTGCGCTTGTGCAGCGTCGCCCAGGTGACGAAGAGCGCCATCACAACCGTCTTCCCGGTGCCGGTGGCGAGCTTGAGCGCGTAGCGCAAGAGGTCGCCGGTCTCGGGCATCTTCCGCCGGCCCTGCACCTCGTACAAGTAGATGACGGTCTCGACCGCCTCCTGCTGACAGAAGAACAAGCGCTTGTAGAGCTTCGCTCGCTCCTCGTCGCGCTCGAACCACCACTCGAGCAATCGCCGCGTCACGATCGCGGTGCCCGGGTAGCCGGCCTCGCGCCACTCGCACACTTCGCCGCGGAGCTGGTTGACGAAGTCGTTACGCTGCTCGGAGCTGGCGAGAAAGTCCTCGAAGAGGCCGGCCTCCTTGCCGACGACGCCCGCGATCCCGCCCTTCACGTCCTTGGCGGAGGCGAGGAATCGCATCGACGGCCGCCGGCCGGCGGCGAGTTTCGACCGGCCGCCCGCCAGGAGCTGATAGTGCCGCCCAGGCTCCTGAAAGGCGTCGCAGATAACGACGCGATCGACAACGTAAGCCATCGCCGCGCCCCCTTACGCCAAGTCCAGCACGACGGTGGACTCGTTGCCGTACACGTCCACGACCTTCACCGCGATGCGCTTGTAGCCTCGCACCGGGAACGGCTCCGAGGCGAGCTTGAGAATGAACTCTTCAGGGTCCACCTCGGCCCTGAGCGCGGCCTTGATATTCGGCGTCTTCTTGAAGTCGAAGAACATCTGGCAGTCTACGAAGCAGTCGCCATCGTAGTCCTCGTCGAGATACCACGCCGAGACGTAGCCCGAGTCCGCCGCCTTGTATTCGGTGGTGCGGCGCTTGCGGTCGAAGAGGGCCACGCCCTTGAGCTTGACGTGCACCGTGCGCTCGGCCTTACCGTTCTTCTCGACCGCGACCGCGATGTCCGGCAGCGCGAGCGGCGAGAAAAGCATCTCCGGCTGCGTCGCCTTCAGGCCCTCGGCCAGCGTGTCCGGGCGGATCATGATCAGCTCGACCTTCACCCTGCCGCGCTTCTCGAGCTGCGACTTCACCTCGCCCACGTTCGCCTCGAACGCCCAGCCGAGCACATGCACCTCCAAGATTCCCGAGGCGAGCGCATCCTGAACGGCGTCGTTGATCTGCTTGCCCGTCACGCGGCCCGACAGCGGACCGACGGAGATCGCGATCTTCTCCCTCTCGGCCTCCGCCACCGCGTGCACGAGGCCGGTCGCGCCCTGGATCGCCGCGTCCTTGCGGTAGAGGCGGCAGATCACTTCGATGTAGTTCTCGAGCTTCGCCGCTTCGCCGATGCCCGGTTCCCGGACGACGTAGCCCTTCCAGTCTTCGACCGAGTAGCGGCCCAAAGTCATGACCTCGAAGGGGCCGCAGACGCGGATAGCGTCCTTGTCCACGACTGGCCGATCCAGGAGATCGACAGTCTCCGGCTCCTTCCCATCGATAAGCCCAGACATTCGAACGCGAGCAGCGGTTTCGTATCGAAACTCACCAGAGGGCGCGGCACCCCGCAGACTGAAATGAGGGAACACACACCGCAGCAGCTCCCACCGCGCCGTGTTCACGGCGACGCGTGACGAATCGATACCAATCCATCTCCGTCCGAGGCGCTCCGCCGCCAACGCCGATGTACCGGAACCGATGGTGGGATCGAGGACGAGATCGCCGGGGCGAGTCGTCATGTTAATGCACCGCTCAACTACAATGTCTGATGTCTGAACGGCGTATACCTTCGGCCGCCCGAAGCCACTAACTCCCGTGTCCTCCCACAACTGGTTAATCTCAAACCACGGGAAGTCAGTCAGGCGACGTACATAACGAAGCGTCTTCCCTACAACGCACAGCCGCCCCATGTCGGCCAAGACCTGAAGCCTCTCTTTCGGAGGCTTGAATGGTCCGCGGAAAACTTGCCCACGGAACGGGAAGTCATAGACTGGGTTGCCTTGGGACGTGATGTTGTCATGCGCTACAAGATCAGCCTCCGGCCGAGTATTAAGCTCGTCTTCGGACAGTTCCTCCACGCTGCCGTCGTCGAGGAGCACGAATCCATACTGTGTTGCACCTTCGTCGCCCGCGATCTTCCGACGGTAGAGCTGGCGATAACGAGCGCGCCCAGCGTCCGCATCTTTGAAGTACCAGATCAGATAATCACCGATCCGATTGAGAGTGGACGCTGTCAGTCCCCCGCTCTTCCTGAAGAGTACCTGCGCCGCGAAGTTACTGTATCCGAAGACCTCGTCCAGAAGCGAACGGCAAAGGTGGAGATTTGCATCAGAAATTTGGAGAAAGACACTTCCGGAGTCTGCAAGTAGCTCCCGACATAAATAGAGCCGATCTCTGAGGTACGACAGATAAGAGTGCACGCCCAGTGACCAGGTATCTCTGAACGCCTTGATGGTAAGTACGTCGTCGCCACTGGCTAGGCCATCGTCCTCATTTCGGGGTGCTCCTACCACCTGCTGGAAGTTGGAGTTGTAGTCGATCCCGTATGGCGGATCGCAGTAGATCATCTGCACCTTGCCGCGCAGGTTCTCGTAGTGAAGCAGCGACTCCATCACGTGAAGCGAGTCGCCGCAGATGAGCTTGTTCTTCCACCCCTCCTCGTGCGTGTAAAACTCGACGCGCTTGGCGCGGTCGCTCTCGCGCAGCGTCTTCTCGAGGTCAGCGAAGAGGTGGCCCTGCCGCGCCGCGCCCGACTTCTCCTCGGCCGCCCGGCGCGCCCGATCGATGATCTGCGCGATGCGCGACTCGGAGACGATCTCGTTACGCTGGAGCGGCAGCACCGGCACCTCGCGCCGGTTGCGCTTGCCCGCCCAGAAGAGCACCGGGTCCGCGGCCGGGTCCATGTCCACCACCACCGGCCGCTCGTCCCCCCCCGGCAGCTTCCCGACCTCGATCGCCTTGCTCCAGCCGTTGTCCATCGGCAGCGTCACCACCAGCTCCTCGGCCGGCAAGAGCGACGTGTGCCCCGTCTCGGGCGTGCGCGGTTCCTTGATCTCGTCGTAGGTGTAGCGGGTGACCTTCTTCTCGGTCTTTGGTTTCTTGCGTTCACGGGCCATGTCGTTCTTGCTCCTCGTCACTTGGTTGCAGCGGCAGCACGCCCGGCTGTGCACATGCCTCGATAGTCGCAGGTCCGGCACTTCTTAGCGGCAGGCGCGGTTGGCAGCGCGCCCGTCCGCAGCGCAGTAGCGGCGTCGTGTACCTTGGTCTTCACGTCGGCGATGAAGTCGTCGTCGACGGAACGCACCTTGCGCTTGCGTTCGTCCAGCTCATAGATCTCAACGTAGTCGGGTCGTCGGCCGGTGAGGTCCTGGTAGCCGAGCGCGTACACGTGGAGCTGGGTCTCGGTCACGTTTTCAGGCTGCGCGCGATCGCTCGACTTGAGGTCCACGATGGTCGTCTCGTCCGTGTCGATCCGCCGCACGAGGTCGATCCGCCCCACGATGCTAACCCCATCACCGAGGCTGACCTCGACCTGCTTCTCCGAGAACTCGATCTTGTCGAAGAGTTGCGCGTTGTCGCTCAGGTAGTCACGGAGCACGCGCTCGGCCGACGCCTCGAGCTGCTGCCTGAGCGCTGGATACGCGTAGGGTGCGTGCAGGTGCGTCTCGACCAGCCGCGGGACTTCGGAGGCGTCGGCGACATCTCCGCGGATGGCGCGCGCATGCACCTCGGCCAGCGCGTCATGCAGCGACTTGCCGTAGCCGAGCGCCTCATGGATTGGCGCGTTGAAGCCGTACAGCACGCGTAGCTTGAACTGGTACGGGCACTCGAAGAAGTACTTGAGGTCGGAGAACGAGAAGACGACGTTCGCGACCCCGGCCCGCGGCCTGGGCGGAAGGCGCTTGCGCGCGGAGTAGTCCGGCGCGCGACGCTTCACGTGCTTCGAGGCGAGCACGTCGTCCCAGAACTGCGAGGCGCTGGCGTAACGGTTGTTCTTGCCAGCGATAGGCGCCCAGGTCAGATGCAGGAACTTCTGACAGCGCGTCATCGCGACGTAGAAGAGCCGCCGCTCGTCTTCGATCGAGCCCTCGAAGCGGCTTTGGCCCTTCACTCCGTTTCGAGGGAGCAGGTGCCATACACCGCGGCCGCCTACTCCAGCGGCGGGGAACCGATTTCGAAGCAGCGCTGGCACGAACACCACCGGCCACTGCATCCCCTTGGCCTGGTGGATTGTCATGATCCGCACGGCGTCGGGGCTCGCGTACTGATTGTCCTGCCAGCCCTCGGGGTAGGCGTCCTCCGCGCGGTATTGGAGGAAGTCCGCGAACGAAGCGTACTTCTCGGCCGGGCTAGAGTGGTAGTGAATCGTCTCGTAGTCGGAGATGAGCTGGCTGAACTTGCCGAGGTTGTAGAAGACGACCTCGCCACGTCCGCCTGGGACGCGCTCCTCACGGACACCAGCGTCCTCGAGGAACTTCAGGAAGACGCGTTGGATCGAGTACTGACCCCAACGCTTCTGGTCCGGGTCGGTGAGGGCGGACTTCGCGGCGGCGGCTCCTTGGATCGCGGATTGGAGGGGTGCCGGATCGAGGCCGAGTTTCGCGCCGTTCCAGGCGCCCTCCACAGCCGCTTCGTCCACCCCGTGGTGGTCGCCGATGAAGTAGAAGAGCTGCCGCGCCGCCTCGGCCTCGGCCGTGCCGAACAGGTTCGTCATCCCGGTCACGACGAATGGGATGCCCGCCGCCTGCAGGGCAGCGGTGATCGGCTCGGCGTTCGACTTCACGCTTCTGAACAGCACCGCCATGTCGGACCACGACAGGCCACGCTCGATGTCGTCTTCCTTGAAGACCACGCCGCGGAGGGACTGCGCGGTTGCTGTGATGTACTGCGCCTCCTCGTCGGGCGTCGCGAACGAGAGCGCGACGATGTCCCCGGATTCGTGCGTCTGCGCGCCAGTCGGCTTCATCGCCTTCGCGAGCCGGGATGCGTTCTGCTCGATAAACGCCCGCCCCGTCTCGACGATGCCGTCGCTCGAGCGAAAGTTCTCCTCGAGCGGGATCTGATCTACGTCGGGGTACCGCTTGTCGAAAGTCAGGATGTTCTCTACGTCGCTGCCGCGCCACTGGTAGATGGTCTGATCGTCGTCGCCAACCACGCAGATGCGGGCGCCAAGCTCATGCAGCGACCAGGCGATCGCCTCCTGGACCGGGTTCACGTCCTGGTACTCGTCGACGATCACGTACTTGATCCGCTCGGCGAGTCGCCCGCGGAGCCCGTCGTCGTTCGTCAGGACCTCGACCGCAGCCTCGAGAATCGAGGAGTAGTCAAGGTAGCTGCGCTCATCGAGAAGCTGCCGGTACGCAGCGAGACCGTCGACGATGGAGCAGCCGTTGACGTTGGCGTCCTCGAGCTCCGCCTCGCGCAGGATCGCAAGCGCGCCGATGTAGTGCTTCGTGTCGCGGTAGCGCTTCAGTGCCGAACCTGCGAGGTCGGTCGAGGCAGTCAGCCCACTCTGCCTGCTGTGGCGGTCGACGAAAAGCCCCTGCTGGACCTCGTTCAACACTTCGTACTTGAGGTACTTCGGCGCCTCGCTCTTGAGCAGCTCGAGGCAGAAAGCGTGGATCGTGCCGACGAACATCTCGGCGAGACCCGGCAGCTCACCGAGCGCCTCGCGCGTCCGACTCACGATCCGCTCCTTCAGTTCGGCGGCAGCCTTGTCGGTGAACGTGAAGGCGACGATGTTGCGCGGGGCGAGCGAGTCTCGCCGACCCGGCGTCAACAGATGGACCACACGCCGTGCGACAACCTCGGTCTTGCCCGAGCCGGCGCAGGCGATGAGCTGGAGGTTGAGACCGGCGTGCCCGATCGCCTTCTCTTGGGAGTCAGTGAGCTTCATCGGGCTCCGATGTGGACTCGCGCCAGCTAACGCCGCGCTCAGCGGCCGTGGCGAGCGAATGCAAGCCAGCGGCCCGCTCGACTGCAGAGTTAGGAGCCACTACGGCTCGCCACTCCACTGCTGTTGCACTTGACGGAGCCCGTTCTTGTCTACGCGCTCCTTCCGAAGGTCAAGAGGGTACATCGGGAAGGACCATTCGTTCACGATCACCGAGCACACCTCGTCCGCTTGGGTCTTGAGCACCCCACGTTGCTCCATCACCTCTAAAGTCTTGAAATTCAACTCTCGCAAGTCGGGCCAAGACAAGTCGTCGTCAATTGTTGTTGGCCGCCAGACCTCGGCAATGGTGTCCAGGGAAGAAGAGGAGAGGCAGCCCGCCTCGCTCAAGGCGTTCAAGAGACGTAGCACCGGAGTCTCCGCGCGCCGCATGAGTGGGAGGCCCAACGCTTCCAGCATCAGAGGGTCGTGCCAGACATGGTGGCCGTCATTCTCGACAAAGTCTACGTATATGGTTTCCTCACGGCGTCTGAGGATGTCGTTGTAGAAGATCCAGTCGACGTCATTGGGACCGTCGAGGTAGAACTCCTTGCGTTCGCGATCCACCCAGCGCCTCACATCCCCAAAAGTCGCTGGGCGCCGATGGCAGTACTCGGCGTAGATGCCCTTCGCCAAGTGGTCGTTGAAGTACTGCAACTGACGCCCGAACTCAGCCGGAAAGGTCGCACGAGGACAACGGACAGCATCGAGCAGGATAAGAACCTTGACCCCTTCTTCCTCTGCTGCGATGCGGAGAATCTCGGCACCACGGGCGCGCTTCGTGTCCATCAGCGCCACGCAGTCATCGCCAATCCGCTTGGCATTGGACACACAAAGCGCCATCCCCTCTTGCACCTCTTCGAAGAATGCTGGATCCGAAAGTTGCGCAAGATCTTGAATTGCTTTTACTCGCACGAGCGTCACCTCTGACGTCTAGGCTTAGAGAGAACTGTATAGCACCCCAAACACTGCGGCGACGCACAGCCTAAGACGGGCGGAGCGTGAACGGCGGCGGCTACGAATGTCATTCTCGGCACGGGCTTGCGACTCGTCCGCGCCAGCATGGTGCCGAGTTATGCAGACCTGCATAACCCAGCGCGCCAAGAGGAGTCGGCATGGTGGAAGGGTAGCACCATAGCCGACCATGCCACTCCCCTACTTCTCGCTGGACAGCACGAGCGTCCCCGCCGCCGACAGCATGCCGCCCATGCCGTTGACGAGGGAGACCTTGCAGTTGGGCACCTGGCGGGGGCCGCACTCGCCGCGGAGCTGGCGGGCGGCTTCGATGATGGGGAAGATGCCGTACATGCCGGAATGCGTGTAGGAGAGGCCGCCGCCGTTGGTATTGATGGGCAGCGAGCCGCCGGGCGTGGATTTGCCGGTGTCGAAGAAGTGGACGCCCTCGCCCGGCTTACAGAAGCCCAAGGACTCGAGCAT
>CAYQLM010000079.1:0-14112 GCA_964418365.1 uncultured Dehalococcoidia bacterium | reverse complement strand
TCCCACGGCTCGATGTTGTCCTGTCCCATGTCGAGGATATCGTTCGTCGTCTGCAGCTCGCAGCGGTAGTTCTTGGAGCAGGTGAGGCAGCGGTGCGTGACGATGTCGTCACGCAGGCAGACGTCACCCGGCATGCACTTCACGCGCCGGTGGCAGGTCAGACAGCGGTCGGAGTGGTTCGCGTTGATCAGCGAGAGGACGTACTGGCGGGCCTTCTTCACCTCGGACGTGTTCGAGTGGACGACCATGCCGTCGCGGACTGTCGTGGTGCAGGAAAGCTGCAGCCCGCGGCCGCCCTCGACCTCAACCAGGCAGGTGCGGCAGCCGGCGTACGGCGGGAGGCCGTCGATGTAGCAGAGGTTGGAGACGTAGAAGCCGTTGTTCTTCAGCACCTCGACGAGCGGAGCACCGTCGGGAGCCTCGATAGGCTTGCCGTCGATTGTCAAGTTCGCCATCGAGTGGAGCGTTTAGCCTTCGCTGCTGATGTTGGCGACGACGTCTTCGGGAGCGCGCTGGCCGTGGGGATACATGAAGTCCTTCTCTTTGAGGTAGTCATGAGCGAACTTCGTGAGCGCATGCTTATCGCGGTACATACTCTGGAAGTCTGCCGTGACGTCCTTCCAGGTGCCTCCGGACTGGATCGCCTGGTACGGACAGGCCTCGGTGCAAAGACCGCAGTACATGCAGATGCGAAAGTCGATCTCGTACCGGTCGATGTTGAGCGTGCCGCCTTCCCCCGGTGACGTCGCGACGAGGATGCAACCATCGGGGCAGGCCTGCGCGCAGGTGGAGCAGCCGGTGCAGCGCTCTTCGAACCAGATCAGGTTCGTGCGCGCCCGGACAGGTATCGGCCGGACCTCCTCCGGATACTGCACCGTGAAGGGCGGCCGGAAGATGTGCTTGAAGGTGACCCAGAGCCCTTTGGCAACACCAAGCCCGTACACACGGCCTCCTCGGAGCGGTGAAGCGCGTTCGGGAAGCGCTTCACAAGCCCGCAGCGCCATTCTAGCACCTGCCGGTGGATACTGGAACCGATTAGTGTAGAAAGGCCGCCCAACCCAGCCGCGTACGGTTTCCCGCCGGGAAGCCGGCACAGGCTAGCTACGCTGCGCCGCAGGTTCCGGGATACTCACCCCTTCGGGCAAGCGCATGCCCATCGTGAGCGCGAGCCCGACTATCTGCTCGCGAATCGTCGTGCCGGGGATGGGCTCGAAGTTGAGGGCCTTGTCGATGTTGACCCGGTACAGATTGCGCCGACCGGACTTCTGCTTCGTCATGAAGCCCTCTCGCTCGAGGTCCCGGACGATGAGGTAGACGGCGCGCTCTTTGACGCCGATATCCCCCGCGATGTCGGAGAGGGTCACGTCCGGGTCGATCCAGATTCGCATCAGGACCAGGCCGTGATTGGTGTAGAGGTTCCGCATCTGCCAGGCTTCCCTTTTGAGGCAGAATTAGTAGAATTCTAGACTTTCGACAAGAGAATTATAATACAGATTTCGTAATTCAGGTGTTGACACACTAGTGTTCTCTATGTATTATAAAGAACAAAAGGCAGTTGCCTCACCGTCCTCCCCGCAAGTGATAGGGCCCGGAATCCCGCTTCCGGGCCCTATCGCTATTGCTGCCAAGGAGAAGTCGTGACGGGGCAGCTAGTCGATATTGCAGTCCGTGGAGCCGATGATGTCGTCTCCGTGGCCGGCGTGGCCCTGCAGGTTCGCGTTGCCGCTCGCGCCGTCATCATCGACGACGATGTGGATGTAGGTCCCGCCGTGGGCAGGCACCCAGTGGCAGACCGGTACGGGCGTGTGGCCTTCGCCTGCGGCCGAGGCTAGGCCGAGGCCAAGCGCGGGTGACAGCGCGAGGGCGAGCGTAAAGATACCGGCGAGGACTTTCTTGTTCATAGAACCTCCCTTGATCAGATGTTGTTCATACATTCCAACGCCTGGCGAGAAGGGCGCGTTACGGCGCGCATTCCTTCCTGGCTTTCCCCTACCGTGTTATCCTGCCCTCATCATGACCAATTGGCGCGAAGTCGAAGCGCGCGTGTTCATGCGCACGGGCAAGCGTTTGCCCGTCGTGCTCGTGCGCGGCGAAGGCTCGCGCATCTGGGACGAGGACGGTAAGCAGTACCTCGACTTCTTCGCGGGCACAGCGACGGCGAGCCTGGGTCACGCCCATCCCATGCTGGCGGATGCGCTCGCCGATCAGGCGCGCACGCTGATCATCACGTCGAACTTGATGTACACCATCCCGCAGCTCCAGCTCGCCGAGCTGCTCGTCGAGCACTCGTGCCTCGATCGCGTGTATTTCGCAAACAGCGGGGCCGAGGCGAACGAGGCCGCGATTAAGCTCGCGCGCAAGTGGGGCCACGAACAGCGGAACGGCGCGTATGAGATCATCTGCACCGAGAACGGCTTCCACGGGCGCACGCTGACGACGATCACCGCGAGCGGCACCGCTCGCTACAAGGAACCCTTCGCGCCGCTGCCGCCGGGGTTCGTCCATGTGCCGTATAACGACTTCGCCGCGATCAAGGGCGCGACGAACGAGAAGACGTGCGCCATCATGCTGGAGCCGATCCAGGGCGAGGGCGGCGTCAACGTGCCCGACGATGACTACCTGCCGAACGTGCGCCGCTGGTGCGACGAGCAGCACCTGCTGCTGATCCTCGATGAGGTGCAGACAGGCCTCGGGCGCTGCGGAGCACTGTTCGCTTACGAGCTGTACGGCATCGAGCCGGACATCATGACGCTGGCGAAAGGGATCGCGGCGGGCGTGCCGCTGGCCGCAGTGCTGGCAAAAGAGCACTGCGCCGTCTTCACGCCCGGCGACCACGGATCGACGTTCGGTGGGAACCCCCTGGCCACGCGGGCGGGCTACGAAGTGGTGAAGTACATCATCGAGCAGCACCTACCGGAGAAAGTGGCGCAAGACGGCAAGTATCTGGAGCAGCGCCTGCACAGCATGGAGGACCGGATCGAGATCGTCTCCGGCGCGCGCGGGAAGGGCCTGCTGCAAGCCGTCGTGCTGGCGCGCGACGCGGCAGACGAGGTCGTCCGGCGCTGCTTGGAACGCGGACTGATCGTGAACAATGTGCGCCCGGACGCCGTACGCATCTGCCCGCCGCTCATCGTGTCGCGCGACGAGCTGGACGAAGGCCTCACGATCCTGGAGAGCGTCCTCGCCGAGTTAGCAGGCGCACCACCTAAGTGATATCGCGCGATCTACTGACACATGGGTGTCGCGGTGAGGTGATACTGTCTCGCCATTCCACTTCGGAGGTGCGAGATGGCTGAACGAAAGTCACCGGCCAAGCAACCGCGCGCGTCGCGGATGACGACGCCGGGATACGGATTCGAGAACGGGAAGTCGCCGCCGGGGAAGAAGTTTCCCTGGAGCCGCGTGGTGCGATTGCTGAAGGGTGCTCGCAACTACTGGATCGGCACGACCAATCGCGACGGGCGTCCGCACAGCGCGCCGGTCTGGGCCGTCTGGCTGGACGGCGTGCTCTACTTCTCGACCGGCGAGGAGTCGCGCAAGGGGCGCAACATAGCGCGCAACGCGGAGGTCACGGTGCATCCGGAGCTGGACAACGAAGCGGTCATCCTGGAGGGCGCCGTCGATAAGATCAGCTCGCCGGCGAAGCTGCGCCCGGTCTGGAAGGCGTACAAGACGAAGTACAAGTGGGACGTCGAGGGCTATCCGTTCTACGCGCTGCGTCCTCGTGTGGTGTACAGCTTCAAGGAAGACCTGCCGAACACGGGGACGCGCTGGCTCTTCGCCGCCGCGAGGAGACGCCAACGTGGCTGAGAAGGTCGTCCTCGCGTACTCCGGGGGTCTCGATACGTCCGTCGCCGTGCGCTGGCTCGCGCTGGAGCGCGGGTACGAGGTCATAGCGCTCACGGTGGACGTGGGCATCGATCGCGACCGCGCCGAGCTGGAGGAACGCGCGCGCGGCGCCGGCGCGATCGACTATCGCTGGGCGGACGCGCGCGAGGACTTCATCCGCTTCTTTGCCTTCCCAGCGCTCGCCGCCGGCGCGCTCTACCAGGGCGTGTATCCGCTCGCGACGGCGCTGGCGCGGCCGCTGATCGCAAAGCTCATGGTCGACGTAGCGCGCGACACCGGCGCGCAGGCAGTGGCCCACGGCTGCACCGGCAAGGGAAATGACCAGGTGCGCTTCGATGTGAGCGTGCAGGCGCTCGCGCCGGACCTGCGCATCGTGGCGCCGCTGCGGGAGTGGGAGATGAAGACGCGCGAAGAGGAGATCGAGTACGCGCAGAAGTACCACATCCCCGTGCCCGTGACGAAGAAGAGCTCCTACTCGATCGATGAGAACCTCTGGGGCCGCAGCATCGAGTCAGGCCCGCTCGAAGATCCGTGGACGGAGCCGCCCGAGGACTGCTTCGCGTGGACGCGTTCGATCGCGAAGGCGCCGGACGAGCCGGCCTACATCGAGATCGGCTTTCAACACGGCACGCCGGTCTCGCTGAACGGCGAAGAGCTCGATGGCATCTCGCTGGTCGAGCGGTTGAACGAGCTGGCCGGCGAGCACGGCGTGGGCCGGATCGATCATCTCGAAGACCGCCTGGTGGGGATCAAGTCGCGCGAGGTGTACGAAGCGCCGGCCGCGATGACGTTGCTGCGCGCGCACGAGGCGCTGGAGCACATGACGCTGTCGAAGCAGCAACGCCGGATGAAAGCGTCGCTGGGGCAGGAGTATGCGGACGTCATCTACAACGGCCTCTGGTTCAGCGCGCACCACCAGGACCTGGCGCACTACATGCAATCGACGCAGCGGCACGTGACAGGTACCGTGCGCGTCCGGTTACACAAGGGGCAGGCAACGGCTGTCGGGACGAAATCGCCGCGGAGCCTCTACGCGACCGCGCTGGCGACCTACGAGAAGGGCGATCAGTACGACCAATCGGCGGCCGAGGGTTTCATCAAGATCTGGGGTCTGCCGATACAAGTGCAGGCGCAAGCGCAGCTGCTCGCAGAGTCGAGTGATACGCTGCGGATTGCTGCGCCGGATGGCACCGAGCACTAGCTTTTAGCATACGCTAGCAGTTGCCCAGCGCGGTAGTGTAGGATGAACAGGCGGCCATGGCGTAGCCAACGGCCGCTCGATGCCACCGGTTCAGGTGGAGGAGCCGGAAGACGAAGCTGTTGCGCCGCGAGGCGGTGCAGGTTCCGGTGAAGAACATCTGGCTCCGGGGGCTGGGCCCGGCGCGATCCAGTTCGAGGGGGAATCTCCTCGGCGGCGCCGGCCAAGGCAGGGAAGCCTGGCGGATCTGGAGCGGTAGTACCGCTCCTTTTGCTTGCCCGACGCATCCCAGGCGCAACACTGACCGGCCTTCCGTGAGGGCTGTTCGTCAGCGGCGCGGGAAACCCACGGACGCAACAAATGAAAGAGGAGTATCCCGTAATCATGCCGCCGGTCGCACTCTTGGCCGAAGGAATCGGCGACCTAGGATTACGGCTTACGAAGCAACAGCTGGAGCGCTTCGAGCGCTACATGGAACTCATCATCGAGTGGTCGGAACGCGTCAGCCTGACGGCCGTGCGCGACGAGGAAGGCATCCAGCGACGCCACTTCATCGAATCTGCGGCGTTGATCGCCGCGCTACGGGAACATGGTTTTACGCTCCAAGAACACTCGCTCATCGATGTTGGGAGTGGCGCGGGCGTTCCCGGCATTCCACTCAAGATCCTTGAGCCGAGCCTACAACTGACGCTCGTCGAAGCGAAGCAACGCAAGGCCGAGTTCCTGATGGCGGTCCTGCCAGAGCTGGGACTCAGCGAAGTGAGCGTGATCACGCGCCGGGCCGAGGAGGTCGCGCACGATCCGCGCCACCGCGAGCAATATGACTTTGCGGTCGCCAAGGCGCTGGCGCCGATCCGGACGCTTGCCGAACTCACGCTACCGTTCGTCCGGATGGGCGGCCTGGTGCTGGCGCCGAAGGGGAAGGAAGCGGAGGCCGAAGTGAAGGACGCTCGCGTGGCGCTCGAGATGCTGAAGGGCGCGATCCGGGCGGTAGAAGACCTTCGCCGCTCGGAGCCGCCCCAGAAGCTCGTGATCATCGATAAGGAGCTGCCGACGCCGCAGCGCTTTCCGCGCCGACCGGGCATCCCAGCCAAGCGCCCCCTCTAGAGCGGCTTTACGGCCATTCGCCACCCTCCTATACTGGCGACCGAGTGGCGGACAAGCGGTAAGGAGTACTGCCATGATGCCGATGGAACCGCGAATGGACCTCACGATCCTCTCGGGACGGCTGCTGCGGCTGCTCAAGCTCGACACGACGGTCTTCGACGAAGTGCGGCTGGACCCGGCGGCCACGTTGCCGGCGATCGCCGTCGTGATCTTGTCGACCGCGGTGGCCGGCATCGGCGGGTGGATGTGGTGGGTGGTGAAGGGCTACGGCGACACGGGCAAGCTGTTCCTGCACTCGGTGATCCTGGGGACCTTCCTCTCGTTCGCGCTCTGGATCGTGTGGCTGTTCGTCGCGTACGTGATCCTGACGCAGGTCTTCAGCGAGGACGCCGACTGGCAGCAGATGTTACGCACGATGGGGATGGCCTCAGCTCCGCTGGCGCTGTCGATCGCGATGTTCATCCCGGGGGTCGACTTCGGCGTCGGTCTGGCGTCGATCGCGCTCTTCTTCGGCCTGACGACGATCGCGATCCAGGCGACCACGCCGGCGAACCCGGCGCGCGTGCTGGTTGCGAATCTGGCCGGGTTCTCCGTGTGGGCGATTGTGCTCGGGTTGTTGGTGACGGACAGCAACTTCCTGGCGCCCGGCATCTTCCTGTTCGACGCGCCGGTGGAGGCGCTCGCCAAGATCGCGGACGCGTTTCACAACTTCACGCTATAGCAGCAACACCGAGGTCGATCAGCAGGCTCTTCACCGGGGCTTGCCCGCCAGGCTGAAGCCTGGCCTTCGGCGAGCCTCGAAGTGCGCGCACGCCCCTCAGGTATGATGGTTCCGGCCATGATCCGGCGACTGTTCTCGCGCGACCGCCACGATTACGAGGCGAATGTCTGGAAGTCGTACGCCTTCCAGTTCCTGTACTCGTTCCAGCTCTGGTGGCCGATCTGGGTGATCTACCTCACGGACTACCGCGGCTTCTCGCTGACACAGGTGGGTACGCTGGAGGCGATCTTCTGGGTCGTGATCATCTTCAGTCAGCTTCCGACAGGGCTGATCGCCGATCGCTTCGGGCGGAAGACATCGCTGATGCTGGCGGGCGGGTTCACGACCGCAGCGATCCTCGTCTTCGGCATCGCCGCGAACTACTGGGTCGTGCTCGTCTCGTACGTGGTGTGGGGCATCGGGCTGACGTTCGCGTCGGGCGCGGACGCGGCGCTCGTGTTCGATAGCCTCAAGGCCGTCGGGCGGGAGCACGAGTACCAACGCGTGGCCGGCATCGGCTGGGGGATGTTCTCGCTCGGGACGCTGGCGGGGCTGCTGCTGGGCGCGCCGCTGGCAGCGATGACGAACCTCTCGTTCCCCGTAGTCATCAGCGCCGTGACGTGCGGGCTGACGATCGTCGTGGCGTGGTCATTCGCGGAGCCGCCGATCCACGAAGGCGAGCGGCCGGGTTATCGAGAGCTCATCGTCGAGAGCGCGCGCACAATCTGGCGCTCGCCCTCGGTGCGATCGATGCTGCTGTTGGCGGCGCTGCTGATGGCGAGCATCAACGCGACGATCGTCTTCAGCCAGCCGTTCCTGGACCAGCATGACGTGCCTGTAAGGTTGTTCGGTCTGGTGCAGACACCGATGCGCGTGGCCGCCATGATCGGGGCCGTGGTCGCGTACCGCGTGACGTCTCGGCTCGGCATGCGGTGGACGCTAGCCGGCGCGGCGTTCGTTACGGTCGCCTCGTACGCGCTGCTGGGCGGCTGGAACTCCGTGTACGCCTTCGGCGCGACAACGACCGTGCTGCTGGCGAACGGCATGATCGTGCCCGCGACGACGGACTACCTGAACCAGCGCATTCCGAGCAGCCAGCGCGCGACGATCCTGTCAGCGCGACAGCTCATCACGAGCCTGACGATCGCGATCTTTCTGCCGGCCCTGGGAGTGATCGCCGATCAGGTCTCGCTCCGGGCGGTCTTCTGGGCCTCGGCGGCGATCGTCGGGGCGACGGCACCGCTCGCGCTGGTGCTGTGGCTGCGCGCGGATGCCGAAGAGCCATCGATAGCGCCTTCGCCGGTCGAGCCTGAAGTCGCGCCGGCGCGTTAGAGCTGAAACTGCGAGGCGAAGACCAGTCGCCCATCGGCGAGGCGGCCGAGCACCTCGTGGCGGCGGCCGGACGAGTAGGTTAGGGCCGTTAGCTGGCCGCCGCCATCGGCGGCGACTAGGTAGACACCGGGGTGGCCGGTGCCCGACTGGACTAGGTAGCCGCCGAACGCGAGCGCGGCCCCGTCGCTCGTCCAGTCGAAACCGGCGACGTCCGCAACGTCTGCCGCCGCCTGTATCACTTGCGCCATCTCAACCTCACCGATGGCGATGTCGCGCCCGGTGGTGACCGCGATGCGCCTACCGTCCGGCGACCAGCGCAGCGATTTCGAGGAGTACTGCTGGAGGGCGGCAGCGAAGAGGAATTCGGACGTGCCACCGTGCGCGGAAACGGCGCGTACGTCGGTGCCGGCGAAGAAGGCGAGGCGTTCGCCGTCCGGGGACCAGTCGAATCCGGGGGCGGTCGCGACACTGATGAGGCGCTCCGGCGCGCCGCCGGAGGGACCGGCGGTCCAGAGCGCGCTCTCCGACCAGTAAGCGATCCGGCTGCCGTCCGGGGACCAGCGGATCTCCCCGTCGCGCGATGCGCCCGTAACCAGCGTCAATTTGCCGTCCCGATCGGCGACGATGATGCCCGCCCCTTCCTTGAAGCCGCTTGCGATGGCCACCCGTGAACTATCGGGCGACCAGGAGAGTTGCCCGTCCGACCATCCCGCCGGGCCGAGCGCCTCGAGCCGGCCGCGAGGGACGGTCACGTCGGGCTCGCCCGGGGCGCTGATAACCAGGCCGTCTTCGGTGAGCTCCGCGACCGTCTCGCCGTCGGGCGCGACGGCGCCGTTGCCGAGGTGGAGGAGCTCGAAGCCGCTGCCGTCGGGCTGTGCCGCGTAGACGGCCGTGGCGGCGTCCGGGAGCCGCGTGAACAGGATGGTGGAGGCGTTGGACCAACCGACGGGCGTGTAAGTGGACGCTGGCAGGTCGGCGATGGGCCGGGCGGCCGTGCCGCCGGCGCCCGCCACGTACAGCCGGTCGCCGCCGTAGGCGAAGCGAGTGCCATCGGGCGACCAGACGGCCTGGCTGGACGCAAACTCGAACTGATCCGTGCCGGGCAGAGGCACCTCGCCGGAGCCGTCAGCAACAGCGAGGACGACCTTCGCTCCACCACCGTCGCACTGGATGCAGCCCAAGCGCGAAATGAACAGCAGGCTGCTATCTTGCGACCAGGTCACGCCGCTGTCGAAGCCCTGGGTTGGTGCGGTGAGACGGGTGGTGGCGCCGGTCGCGACATCGACGGTGTAGCTACCGCGCGGCCCGTTATCGCCGAAGACCATCCGGCTGTAGGCGATGCGGCCGCCGTCCGGCGACCAGGCGACGCCGCCGTAGCCGAGCCCCTGCGTCTCCTCCACGGTCAGCAGCTCACGCTGGCCCGAGCCGTCGGCTTGGAGCAGCGTAAGCCTGCCCGTGCCGCTGGCGCTGCCTTCATCGCTATCGAATGACGTTACGGCCACCTGCCGGCCGTCGGGCGAGATAGCAACGTCGTTGAAAGCGAAATCGCGCAGCAGTTCTGTTTCACGGCGGGTCGCCAGATCCAGGCGCTTCAGGTCCCTGGGGTAGGGACCTTCGAGGAAGAAGAGGCCGGTGCCGTCGGGCGTCCAGGACTGAACGCTCGTGTCTACTCTGGAAAACAGCTCGTCCAATGCGCCGCTTTCGCGCGAGTACAGGTATGTCGTAGGCGGTTCGGCAGGCACATCGGTGGACGCCGGCTGCAGGGTGAACACCAGGCGCGCGCCGTCCGGCGACCACAGGAGCCCCCCTAAGTAGCCGCGGATGCGCGCGATCTCTTTGCGCTCGCCGCCGTCGGCGTCCAGCACATAGACGACCGCGTCGCTGCCCTGCACAGACATGAGCGCGAGGCGGCTGCCGTCCGGGCTGAGCGAGGCGTTGAGGAAGTCGCCTTCGTCGAAGAGCTTGCGCAGGCCGCTGCCGTCGGCGTTGACCGAGTAGAGCGCGATCTGGTCCGGGCGCAGCGGCAGGGTGACGTCGTCTGTGGGGATGATCCGGCTGCCCGGCGTCGTCGTCGCCGGCTTCTTGCCCCCACCGCCCCCGCAGGCCGCTAGAAGCGCTGCCACGAGCAGCAGCGCCGCCAGGCAATACCGCCTCATCGCCCCTCCCTTCGGTCGTACGTTACGCCAACGCGCCGCGGGCGCGCAAGGCGGCGATCGCAGCGGAGTCGTAGCCGAGTGAGGCGAGCACTTCGTCGGTGTGCTGGCCGGGCGCGGGCGATGTCGAGCGCACGGCGCCCGGCGTCTCCGAGAGCTTGGTGCCGATGCCGATCTGCTTGACGCCGTCGACGTCGATCACCATGTTGCGCGCCAGGTTATGCTCGTTCGCGAGCGCCTCGTCGAGGCTGAGGATGGGCGCGACGCAGATGTCGGTCTGCTTGAGGATCGCGAACCACTCATCGCGCGTCTTCGAGGCGAACTGCTGGCGAAAGTGGGCGAAGATCTCATCGCGCTTGGCGGAGGCGTACTGGTGCGGAATGAAGTCTTCACGGCCGAGCGCCTTGCACAAGTTCACCCAGAAGTGCGGCTCCAGGCTGCCGAGGCTGATCCACTTGCCATCGGCGCACTGATAGACGTTGTAGTGCGGCACGCTGCCGTTGAGCACCGTCGCGCCGCGCTCCGGGGCGCGGCCGTTCGTGAAGTAGCCGCTCACGATCATCGAGAGCAGATAGAGGACGCCGTCCGACATGGCGATGTCGACGTACTGGCCGCGACCCGTTCGCTCGCGCGCGTGCAGGGCGGCGAGGATGCCGTACGCGGCGTGCAGGCCGCCGGCGGCGAAGTCGGCGATGATGTTCATCGGAATGGCGGGGGGCTCGCCGGGCCAACCGACCATGCCGAGCGCGCCGCCGACCGAGATGTAGTTGATGTCATGCCCGACGAGATTCACGTAGGGGCCGGTCTGGCCGTAGCCGGAGAGCGAGCAGTAGATCAGACGCGGGTTCTTCGCGCTGAGCGTCTCGTAGTCCACGGCCAGACGTTTGACAACGCCGGGCCGAAAGCCTTCGAGGACGACGTCCGCCGTTTCGGCGAGGCGGTAGAAGATATTGCGCGCCTCTTCGTCGCGCAGGTTGAGGACGATGCTGCGCTTGTTGCGCCGGAGCGCATCGTGCGGGTCGCCGGCGGGCATGCCGCCCTGCCCGGCCTTGCTGTCGGCCGGCGGCTCGACGACGAGGACATCGGCGCCCATATCGCCGAGCAGCATGGAGCAGAAAGGCCCGGGCGCGAGCCGAGAGAGATCGAGGACGCGGATGTCATCGAGCGCGAGCATGGGGTCAGGATACGGGGAACATGGAACAAGGAACAAGGGAATGCTCACGGGTCGAGGGTCGAGGGTCACGGGTCAGGACAGAGGATTCGAGATACCCTCGCGAGGGATCGGATTCGCTTCGCCTTGAATCGACAAAGCGGATGTCTTCGCGAGGGATCAGATTCTTCGCGGAGTTCATCCTGAGCGAAGCCGAAGGGCTCGGAATGACAGCTAGTGACGCTCGGTGCGAGTGCGAAACGAGCGGCGCTCTTCGTCGCTCATGTTGGTGAAGAACTCACCGTTCTTGGCAATGAAGCTCTTCCACTCCTCCGGCACATCGTCCTCGTAGAAGATGGCGCTCACAGGGCAGACGTTAACGCAGGCCTCGCAGTCGATGCAGATCTCCGGGTCGATATAGTACTGCTCCGCCTCGTCCGTTGTATGGATGCAGTCGACTGGGCAGACGTCGACGCAGGTGGCGTCCTTCACGCCGATGCAGGGCTGCGTGATGATGTAGGCCACTACGCCGGTCCCTCGCCCGCCGGCGGGCTGAACGCAGATGCTTGCGTCGGCGGACGCACGCCCGTCTTTTCCACCTCGACATCGCCGTAGACGCGGGCCTGGCATGCGAGGCGGAGCGGTTTCTCCAGGACGGCCGGGCCGCGCTCCTCGACGAGAACTTTAGATTCGGAGCGGCCGCGGGGCGAGAGGTGGTCCAGCCCATTGAGCACCGTGCAGAGGCAAGTGGTGCAGCGCCCTTCACCGCCGCAGGTAGTGGGCCAGTAGTAGCCGGCGGCGCGAGCGGCGTCCATGATCGTCTCGCCTTCCGGCGCTTCGAGGACGATGTCGAGCGGGCGTACGATGACCTTCGGCATGGCTGTGTGAAGCTAGTTTAGCATATGTTCAGTTGAGAAACGCCGAGTCGGCGGTTGGCCGACTTACCGGCGACGCTATACAATACACTCCGCTTACCGGGATCTACCTATCACAAAGGAGTTTCGGAATGGCCCGCAAGAACGGCGCCGCCGAAGGCTTCGTGCCTGTCGCCGGCTACACGATCACCGTACGCGCTCAGTACCCGAACAAGCCGGGGATGCTGGGCCGGCTCGCGACGACGATCGGGGAGGCCGGAGGTGACATCGGGGCGGTGGACCTCGTGCGAACCAATAGCATCCGCATCGTGCGCGACATTACCGTCGGCGCCCGTGACAATGAGCACGGGCGCTGTATTGTCGAGGCACTCCGTTCAATGAAGGGCGTCGTGATCCGGCGGGTAACGGACCCGGTGTTCCTGGCGCACGACGGCGGAAAGATTGAGATCCACAACAAGATGGCCCTCTCGGGCCGGGGCGACCTGTCGCGCGTGTATACGCCCGGCGTCGCGCGCGTCTGCCTTGCCATCAGGGACAAGCCGGAGGCGGTCTTCAGCCTGACGATCAAGAAGAACAGCGTCGCGGTGGTGACGGATGGCACGGCGGTGCTCGGCCTGGGCGACATCGGCCCGGAGGCGGCGATGCCGGTGATGGAAGGCAAGGCGATGCTCTTCAAGGAGTTCGGCCAGGTGGACGCCTGGCCGATCTGCCTCGACACGAAGGACGTCGACCAGATCGTGAACACCGTGAAGTACATCGCCCCTGCGTTCGGGGGCATCAACTTGGAGGACATCTCAGCGCCGCGCTGCTTCGAGATCGAGGAGCGGCTCAAGAAGGACCTCAGCATTCCGGTCTTCCACGACGACCAGCACGGTACGGCGGTCGTCACCCTCGCGGCGCTGCTCAACGCCGTGAAGATCGTCAAGAAGAACATGGAAGACCTGCGCGTCGTGGTCTGCGGCATCGGCGCGGCCGGCGTTGCGTGTACGAAGATCTTCATGTCGGTTGGGGTCACCGACATCATCGGCTGCGACAGCAGGGGCGCGATCTACGAAGGGCGCAAGGAAGGCATGAACCCGGTCAAGGACTGGTTCGCGAAGACGACGAACAAGCGCAAGCTGCAGGGGAGCCTGAGCGACGTGATGGAAGGCGCCGACCTGTTCCTGGGCGTCTCCGGCCCGAACGTGCTCACCGTCGACGACGTGAAGAAGATGGCGAAGGACCCGATGGTCTTCGCGATGGCGAACCCCGACCCGGAGATCCGGCCGGAGGAGGCCGGCGAGCACGTGCGCGTGATGGCGACGGGCCGCTCCGACTTTCCGAACCAGATCAACAACGTGCTCTGCTTCCCGGGGCTCTTCCGTGGCACGCTCGACGCGCGCGCATGGGATATCAATGAAGAGATGAAGATCGCCGCGGCACACGCGATCGCGGAGTCCGTCGCGAAGAGCGAGCTAAGCGAGGAATACATCATCCCTTCGGTGTTCAACCGGGCTGTCTTCCAGAAAGTGGCGAAGGCCGTCGCCGAAGCGGCGTACGCGTCGGGCGCGGCGGAGCGGCACCGCAAAGTGCACCCGGTGTATATCTAGACGAAAGCAGCCTTCCTCTTTCCCCCCCCCCCCCCCCGGGGGGGGGTGTTTGATTTTTGGGGGCCACCCCCACCCCCCCCCCCCGGGGGTTCGCCCCCC
>CAYQLM010000078.1:0-14201 GCA_964418365.1 uncultured Dehalococcoidia bacterium | reverse complement strand
CGCCTCGTGGCGGTAGCAGCGGCCGGGCACGGCGATGCGGATGGGCGGCTGGTGCGTCTCCATGAACCGCGCCTGGTTCGGCGAGGTGTGCGTGCGCATCAGGAACGGGAACGCGCCGTCCTGCTGGTAGTCGAGGTAGAAGGTGTCCTGCATGTCCCGCGCAGGATGGTCTTCCGGAATGCGCAGCGCCTGAAAGTTGTAGTAGTCGAGCTCGACCTCCGGCCCTTCGACGACAGAGAAGCCCATCGAGACGAAGATGGCGAGCATGTCGCGGAGCGTCTGCGTTACGGGGTGCAGCCGGCCGATCTTCTTCGGGCGGCCGGGCAGCGTGACATCGAGCCAGCCGGCCTCCGCTGTCGAAGCCAGGCGCTCCTGCTGGAGCTGGTCGCGGCGCAGCTCCAGCGCCGCCTCCAGTGCGCTCTTGAGGTTGTTCGCTTCCGCGCCCAGCGTCTTGCGCTCCTCGACGGGCAGTTCAGCCAGACCGCGCAGCACAAGCGTGAGCCGGCCCTTCCGGCCCAAGTAGGCGACGCGCCACGCCTCGAGCGCCTGCTCATCGCGCGCTGCGTCGAGCGCAGCCCGCGCCTCAGCGGCGAGACGCTTGAGATCCATCGTTTCGGCTGCCATGCACTGGCATTATTGACATACGGCGGCGCGGGGGGTCAATTGTCCACTAATGTCATCCTGAGCGGCTAGTCCGCCTTAGGCGGACGATAGCGAAGGATCTTTCGCCGCAAGTTAGGACTCACCAGAGACAATCGAGCTGTGTTGTCAGTGCGCCGAGAGATTCTTCGCTCGCGTGCGCCTGTCGGCGCCCTTGCCGCTCAGCATGACAGTCGCGCAGCGCTGCCACCGAGTGGCCGGTTGCGCTAGGATACCTGCACCAAATCGAGAGCGCGCGAGGGAGGATGACCCGATGAGCGTACGAGGCTACATACTAATCGAAGCGGAGGTCGGCAAGGCGAAGAGCGTTGGCGAAGCCGTCACCAAACTCAAGCATGCCGACGCGAAGGTCATCGCGGTCGATACCGTAACGGGCCCGTTCGACGTGATCGTCCAGCTCGAGGCGGACGATCTCGACCGGCTGGGCAACTGCATCACAGACGGCATCCAGCGCGTCGAGGGCGTGCAACGCACGACGACCTGCCTCTCGGTGAAGCTGGGCTAGTCAGCCCCTGACCGGCCTTTCGAAGGCCAGGCTGAAGCCGGGCCGTACCGTTGGTGATCGAGCCATGCTCTAGAATAAGCACAGGATGGCTACGCAAACGATGATCAGCGTCGAGGAAGCGCTCGAGCGCATCCTCGCGCTGTTCCAGCGCCTCGAGCCGGAAGACAAGCCGATCCTCGATGCGCTCGGCCAGGTCCTCGCCGAGGACATCGTGGCGGAGTTCGACATTCCGCCGCTCGCCAACACATCTATGGATGGCTACGCCGTGCGCGCGGCCGACACGACTGGTGCAAGCGAATCGACGCCGGTGCGGCTGCGCGTCATCGGCGAGCTGGCGGCGGGCTACGTGTTCGATGGACAAGTAGCGCCCGGCACGGCGGTGCGGATCATGACCGGCGCGCCGATTCCCGCCGGCGCGGATGCCGTTGTGCCGTTCGAAGAGACGGACGAGGCGATGACGCACGAGTTCGGCAAGTTCGAAAAGTCCGCGCCGGACGTGGGCATCCTCAGGGAGGCGCGGCCGGGAGCCAACGTCCGACACGCCGCCGAAGACGTGGCGTGCGGTGACATCGTCCTGCCGGCGCGCACGGCGCTGGGCCCGGCGCAGGTCGGCGTGCTGGCGTCGCTCGGGCGCGCGACGGTGAGCGTGTACCGTCGCCCTACCGTCGCGATCCTCTCGACTGGCGACGAACTGCTGGAGCCTGGTCAACCCGCGGCGCTGGGGAAGATCTACGACAGCAATACCTACAGCATCGCCGCGATGGTGACCGACGCGGGAGGAATCCCGAAGCGGCTCGGCATCGCGGGCGACACGGTCGCGGCACTGACCGAGAAGCTCCGGGGCGGCCTGGACGCCGACATGCTGATCACGAGCGCCGGCGTGTCGCGCGGCGACTTCGACGTGGTCAAGGATGTGCTGGCCAAGGAAGGCCAGATCGATTTCTGGACGGTGCGCATGCGGCCCGGCAAGCCGCTCGCGTTCGGTAGCTTCCGCTCCGGCGAGCGCCGTGTGCCCCACCTCGGGCTGCCCGGCAATCCCGTGAGCTCCATGGTGACGTTCGAGCTGTTCGGCCGGCCCGCCATCGCCAAGATGATGGGTAAGCCTTATCGCGATCGGCCACGGGTGCGCGCGATCGCGGAGGAGCGGATCGAGAACGCCGACGGCCGGCGCGTCTACGCGCGCGTGATCGTCAAGCAGCGCGACGGCGTGTACCGCGCATCGCTGACCGGCCCACAGGGATCGGGCGTGCTCACCTCCATGGCGCTGGCGAACGCGCTCGCCGTCGTGCCGGAGGACGTCGCCGCCATCGAAGCCGGCGAAGAAGTCGACTGCCTGCTGCTCGAAGCTAACTAGACGAAGGGAGGGAACCAATGCCGACGTACATCTCGCTCGCGAACATCACCGACCAGGGCATGCGCACGATGAGTGATCTGGCTCGCCGGCTGCAGAACGCGGAGCAGACGTTCTCGCAATTCGGCGCCACACTGCGCGAGGTCTACCTCGCGATGGGTCAGTACGACTACGTCGTTATCGCGGAAGCGCCCGACGACGAAACGATCGCGCGCGTCTCGCTCGCCATCGCAGGGCAGGGAAATGTGCGCACGCAGACGTTCCGCGTCTTCGACCGCAAGGAGATGGTGCGCCTCGTGGACGGCCTACCGTAGTACGTGCCCTTCGACGAGAGCGCGATCTCGAAGACGCAGCCATGACGACGTATATCGCCCTCCTCCGCGGCATCAACGTCGGCGGCCATGCGAAGGTCGCCATGTCGGACCTGCGGGCCGCCGTAGAAGATCTCGGCTTCAGCGATGTGCGTTCGCTGCTGCAAACGGGCAACCTGGTCTTCCAAGGTGACACGCGCAGCGGCGCGAGCCTTGAGCACTTGCTCGAGGGCGAAGCGGCGAAGCGTCTCGATCTAGACACCGACTTCTTCGTCCGCACGGCAAAAGAGTGGCAGGCGGTCATCGCGCACAATCCCTTCGCTAAAGAGGCCAAGAGCGACCCGAGCCACGTAGTCGTCCAGCTCCTGAAGGGCGCGCCGTCAGCAAAGGCGGTGAACGAGTTGCAAAACGCGATCAATGGCCCGGAAGTCGTTCGAGCTGACGGCAAGCAGTTCTACGTCACGTACCCTGCCGGCATCGGCCGCTCGAAGCTGACCAATAAGCTCATCGAAAGCAGGCTGGCAACTCGCTGCACGGGCCGCAACTGGAACACCGTCTTGAAGCTTGCTGACCTCGCCGACGCCTAATGGGGCGCCCCACGGACGCTGCCCGTGCTCTCCTCATCGAGGCCATGGCGCGCCACGAGCGGAACGACATCTCCGGCGCGGTCGCTGACGCACGGCGGGCAATCGAGGTCGCGCCGGAGTTCGCAGACGCGCATGCGTATGTCGGCTCGACGCTGGTGCAGCGCCTCGGCCTGTACGAGGAAGGGCTCGCGGAGCTGGAGCGCGCCGCCGAGCTGGCGCCGGACGACCCTGCGGCGCACTACACCCTCGGCTGGTGCGCCGAGTTCGTTGCGCACCGCGTCTCGCGCCGCCCGCGGCCGGGCATCGATCCGCAGGCGCTCTACCAGAAGGCGGAACAAAGCCTGCGCCGCTGTCTCGATCTCCATCCGCAAGGTAAGCTGTTGGACGACGCGAAGGACTTGCTCGCTTCGATCATTCGGGAGGACGTAGAGTGACGCAGCCGATCCGCACGGTGCTCTTCGGGCTGGGGGCCATCGGTATCGGCATCGGCCGGCTGGCGATGCAACGCCGCGATATCGATGTCGTGGGCGCCATCGACAGCGCGCCGGACAAGGAGGGCCACCCGCTCTCCGACATCCTCGGCGCGAGCGCCAACGGACACGGCGAGCCGATCATCTCCGGCAACGCGGAGCAGGTGCTCGCCGAAGCGCGGCCGCAGGTCGTGCTGCACGCGACAGGCTCTTACCTGCCGGACGTGACGCCGCAGATCATCGCGTGCTGCCACGCCGGCGTGAACGTCGTCTCGACATGCGAGGAGCTGTCGTTCCCGTGGACCCGCCATCCTGAGCTGGCGAAGCAGATCGATTCCGAGGCGAAGGCCGGAGGGGCGACCGTACTAGGCACCGGTATCAACCCCGGCTTCGTCATGGATACGCTGGCCGTCGTCCTGAGCGGCGTCTGCGCGCGGGTCGAGAGCGTACGCCTCGCGCGGATCGTGGACGTCTCCAAGCGCAGGGAACAGTTGCAGCGCAAAGTGGGCGTCGGCCTCTCGTCGCAAGAGTTCAGCGCGCGCGTCGCGACCGGCCGCTTCGGACACGTGGGGCTGAAGGAGTCGTGCTGGATGCTGGCCAAGGGCCTCGGCTGGCAGCTCGACAACCTGGAGGAGACGATCGACCCGGTCGCTGAGGGCGCGGGCATTCGCCAGGTTGCAACGGGCACGCTCGGCGGCCGGACGGTGATCGAAGCGGTCGTGCAGATGTCGACCGGCGTCGACCGGCCCCGGGACGAAATCGAGATTACGGGATCGCCGCCTGTACGCATGACGATAGAGGGCGGCATCATGGGCGACGTGGCCACGGCGGCGATCATCGTGAACGCAGCGCCGCGCGTGCTCGCCCACGCGCCGGGGCTGGCGACGATGCTCGACCTGCCGGTCGTGTCGGGCCGGGGCATCAGCTAGGAGAACACGCGATGGGCAAGACCGAACATACCTACTTGCGAACCCATCAGCTAGCCGCAAAGATGCTGACCTTCGATACGTCCGCCGAGGAGCGGAGGCTGCGCCAGCAAGCAGCGGAGGCCAGGACCGGCCGCGCCGCGAAGACATTCGTGAAGGAGGGTCGAATTCGCCTGACGCTCGTCGCGCTGCGCAAAGGCACCGTGCTCGGAGCGCATCAGGTGGAAGGCGATGTTACCCTGCACGTGTTGCGCGGCCGGCTCGAGGTGCGGACGGCCCGGGAAGCCGTTCGCGCGATAAAGGGCGGCATTATCGCGCTACAAGCCGGCGTTTCCCACGAAGCCGAAGCGCTGCGCGGCTCGACCGTGCTGATCACCGCGTCCATGAGGTAATTCGGCCCATGACCACGATTCTGGAACGCTACGAAGAGCTGCACCCGCAGTCGGTGAAGCTGCACGAGCGCGCGCTGCGCTACTTCCCGGACGGCGTCACGCACGACATCCGCTACTTCCAGCCCTTCCCGATCTATGTCGACCGCGCGCAGGGAGCGCACAAATGGGATGTCGACGGCAACGAGATCATCGACTACATCGTAGGGCACGGCGCGCTGCTGCTGGGCCACAACCATCCCCACGTGCAGGAGGCCGTCGCGTGGCAGCTCGAGCGCGGCACGCACTACGGCGCGTCGCAGGAGCTGGAGATCGTTTGGGCCGAGCGTGTGCACCAGCTCATACCATCGGCGGAGGTCGTCCGCTTCACGAGCTCCGGCACAGAAGCGACGATGATGGCGATCCGGCTCGCGCGCGCCTTCACCGAACGAAAGACGCTGGTGCGGTTCGCGCTCCACTTCCATGGCTGGAACGACAACGTCATCGGCAGCCCTGAGCGCGAGGGTGTGCACCCGCACGCGCTGGGCGTGCCCGATGAGACGCTGAGCAACGTCGTCGTCATTCCGCAGAACGATCCGGAAGTGCTCCGCCAGACGCTGCGTGATTACGACGTTGCCGCCGTCATCCTGGAGCCGACGGGCGCCTCGTGGGGCGCCGTGCCGCTCGATCCGGGACAGCTGCCGCTGCTGCGCGAGGCGACGCGTGAGGCCGGCGCGCTGCTCATCTTCGACGAGGTGATCACGGGCTTTCGAGCCTCGCCGGGCGGCGTACAAGAGGAAACCGGCGTGATGCCGGATCTGACGACGATGGCGAAGATCCTCGCCGGCGGCCTGCCCGGTGGGGCGGTCGGCGGCCGGCGCGACATCATGTCCCAGATCGAGTTCGGCGCGGGCAGCCGGGGCGACTTCGCCGGCCGCGTGCCGCACCCCGGGACGTTCAACGCCAACCCCCTGTCGGCGGCGGCCGGCAGCACCGCGCTGGGCATCGTTGCGACCGGTGAGCCGCAACGCCACGCCGACGCGCTGTGCCGCACCCTCGTCCGCGGCCTCAACGACGTGTTGCGCAACGAAGGCGTGCCCGGCTGCGCTTACGGCTATGCTTCGATGTTCCACCTGGTCATGGGGGCGGAGTGCGCGCCGCCCGTCGATAGCTTCTCCTGGGACTGGCAGGGCCGGCCGGGCTCTCGAATGCCCCCCATGGCGGTCGAGGTCTACTGGTCTCTGCGGCGCGGAATGCTGAATCAGGGCATGGACCTAATGGGGCCAGGCGGGATGCTCTCGCTGGCACACTCGGCAGAAGACGTCGCCCGTACGCTGGAGGCCTTCGAACGGACGGTGCGCCAGATGAAGGCTGAGGGGGCGCTCGGGGCGCCCACGGCGGCTGTCGAGGCGCCTTGAGCCGCATACGCCCCTGACCTAGGGATTTCCCCTACAGGAAGGCAGCCGGCCGGCCGATACTGTCCGTAGAACAGCATACGTGTCCGACAAAGGCCAACCACTCGAAAGGGTGGGGCGCAAAGCACCGGGCCTACCGTTCGCTTACTGGCGAACCACGGCGGCCGAGCCACCGAAGACACTCGTGATGGAGGACGAACGTGTTCGGTCACCGGCCGAAGGCAACGCCAGACGGTGCGAACGGCAATCAGCCGCTCCCCGACAGCACATCGATCTCAATCAAGCGCCTCCGGTCCAAGGGCGACGGCACCAGCCTGTTCTTCTGGTTCATCGGGACCCTCGTCGGCGCGCTTGCGAGCTGGTCGATGGCGGGTCAGGAGCTGGTAGGCTCGCAAACCCAGCACCTCGTTGAGACGGTCGGCATCTTCACGGCGGGCGGCTTCGGCGTCATGCTGGGGATCTACCTCAAGCGACGGCACATCCACATCGAGCGGAGCTACTCCGGCCACCTCGAGGAGCTGAGCCACCGGCTGCGCGATCTCGCCTACCGTGATTCACTGACTGACCTGTACAACCATCGCTACTTCTACGAGCAGCTCACGCACGAAGTTGAGCGTGCGCATCGATACGGGCGGCCGGTGTCGCTCATCCTGCTCGACCTCGATCACTTCAAGCAGGTGAACGACACGTACGGCCACTTGATGGGTGACAAGCTGCTCGCGTTGATCGGGCAGATCATCAAGGACCAGGTGCGCAGCTCCGACATCCCGGCGCGTTACGGCGGCGACGAGTTCGCCGTGATCCTGCCGGACACGCCACGCGCCGCGGCGGAGGCGACGGGGCAGAAGCTCGCGCGCGCGATCGCGGCGGGCCGCGCAAGCGTGACACAGATGAGCGAGCACCTGCCGATGAGCGCCTCGTACGGCGTGGCCTGCTGCCCCGACGACGCGCGCAGCGTCGCGGAGCTGTTGCAGCACGCGGACGAGCGCGTCTACGTCCTGAAGGGAGCCTCGCGTCGGCTCACGACGCCGGAAGAGGCCGCGGTCGTTCAAGCGAGCTGAGCGATCATCGCTCCAATTGTTCGGCCAGAAGTGCCGTGATACACTGAACTCCGCGGCCGGGATGCCGCCCTTAATTTATGCCGACCAGCCGAATCTACCGCACGGCCGTCTGGGGCGTCGGCATCGCTCTTGCGGCGATGCTGTTGGCGCTCGTCTACACGCTGGGCTACGTCAGCCACAACGGCACCAAGGCCGCGGAGAGCCAGCAGTCCGGAACGCCCGTCGCGAGCGGCGGCACCGTCGACTTCAGCACGCTCGACCAGATCCTCGGCATCCTCAAGCAGCAGTACTTCGGGCGCGCCAACCTCGATCCGGAGTCGCTCTACGAAGCGGCGATCCGCGGCATGCTCGACAGCCTGTCCGACACCGGAACGTTCTACATCGACCCGACGACGAACCAGATCTCGGTTGGGCCAACGGGCAGCTTCGACGGCATCGGCGCGACGGTGAGCAAGAACGGCAACAACATCGTGATCGGAGCGCCCTTCGCCGGCAGTCCGGCGGCAGAGGCCGGCATCAAGGCCGGTGACATCATTCTGAAAGTGGACGGCGAATCGACGCAGGGCTGGGCGGTCGATCAGGCGGTGCTCAAGATCCGTGGGCCCAAGGGCAGTACGGTGACGCTGAGCGTACAGCACGCCGGCGGAACAACGGAGGACATCACGATCACGAGAGACGAAGTGCACGTCGATACCGTGACAACCACGCCGCCGGGCGGGACGCTGAAGGACGCCAGCGGCCACACGATCACTGACCTGGCCTACATGGACATCGCGAAGTTCAGCGAGAGCACGCCCGCCGAGGTGAAGAAAGTCGCCGGCGACGCGGAGAGCAGCGGCAAGAAAGGCCTGATCATCGACATGCGCGTCAACCCGGGCGGCTTGCTGCAGGAGACCGTCGACACAGCAGACGCGTTCCTCGATTCGGGCGTGATCCTCTCCGAAGAGGACCGCGACGGGAACCGGAACGTGTATCGAGCGCAGGCGGGCGGCGTCGCGCTGCACATCCCTATCGTGTTGCTCGTCGATGAGTTCAGCGCGAGCGGCGCGGAGGTGCTCGCCGCCGCCCTGCGCGACAACGGACGCGCCACGGTGGTCGGCGAGAAGACGTTCGGCAAGGGCACGGTGAACATCTCGCAGCCGCTGAAGGACGGCGGCGCGCTCTACGTGACGATCCGCCGCTGGCTGACCCCGAAGGGCGCCCAGATCGATGAGGTGGGGATCACGCCCGACTTCGTCGTGACGCCGGGGCCGCTCGATCCGGCGTTCGACGAGAACAACGACGTCCAGCTCCAGCGCGCGATCGAGCAGCTCGAGAACCCGTCCCCGATCCCGCCCGCGGCCACGCCTGTGCCCGCGACGGCAACGCCCTAACGGTGCCGAGCCATGGCCATCCAGCAGGTGGCCGCGAACCGCAAGGCCCTCCATAACTACGAGGTGCTGCAGCGCGTCGAGGCGGGTCTGGCGCTCATGGGCAGCGAGATCAAATCGATCCGGCAAGGGCGCGTGAGCATCGGCGAAGCGTACGCGCGGCCCGAACGCCGCGAGCTCTGGCTGTACAACGCGCACATCGCGCAGTACGCGCCGGCCGGCCCGAATGGCCACGAGCCGACGCGCCCGCGAAAGCTGCTGCTGCACAAGCTCCAGATCCGCGAGCTGTCGCGGGCGGTTGACGAGCAGGGCCTCACGATCGTGCCGCTGAGTCTCTACCTCAAGGACGGCAAGGCGAAGGTGGAGCTGGCGCTCGTGCGCGGCCGCAAGCGCTACGACAAGCGCGCCGCCATCGCCAAGCGCGAGGCGGAGCGGGACATGGCGCGGGCGGTGCGGCATAGGGGGTAGGCTCGGGCTTCGAAGCTCGAGCCTCGAACTTCACGCTTCCGTCACTTGACCTTACCCCTGCGAACCCGCTATCGTCCTGTGTAAGAAAGGAGGTGGTGCGAATGCATGACCAACGTTGTGCGGCCGAAGGGCCAACATTTTGCACGGAGGTGAGCACCTCCTAGGCGTTTGGCCTCTCGGCCGAGCAGCGATATCTGAATGGCTAGCCCGCTCCTCCAAGGAAGAGCGGGCTAGCGCTTTCTCCCCGCCCATGCCATGATCGCCCTGCCATGGGCGATAAGCTCGACCTCGACCGGCTCCAGTCGCTGCTGCGCACGCAGTTCACCGGCCGGCGCGTAACGTACGAGCAGTCGGTCACGAGCACGATGGACCTCGCCCGTCACGAGGCGGAGGCCGGCGCGCCCGAGGGCGCCGTCGCCATCGCGGAGGAGCAGACGGCCGGACGTGGTCGCATGGGCCGTTCTTGGACGTCACCCGCCGGCGTCAACCTCTACTTCACCATCGTCCTGCGCCCCAGCATGGAGCAGCTCCGCTACCTCTCCGTGATCGCGCCGCTCGCCGTCTGCCAGGCGATCGAGGAGACGGCGGGGCTGCAGCCGCGCATCAAGTGGCCGAACGACATCGTCATCGGCGATAAGAAGGTCGCCGGCATATTGGTCCAGTCCGAAATCTCCGATGACCGCGTCCTCTACGCGCTCATCGGCCCCGGCATCAACGTCAACATGGACGTCGCCGCGCACGAGGAGATCCGCGACATCGCGACGAGCCTGCGCGCGGAGCTCGGCCGTGAAGCGTCGCGGGAGGAGGTGCTGGCCGCAACGCTGAACCACCTGGAGGCGGCGTACGTGGCGCTCCAGCGCGGCGACGTGGTCTCGATGCCCTGGAAGCACCGCCTCGATACGCTCGGCAAGCACGTGCGCGTCTCCGGCCCCGGCGGCGCGCTGATCGACGAAGGCGTCGCGGTCGACGCCGACTCCGACGGCTCGCTCATCCTCCGCCGCGACGACGGCTCCCACGTCCGCATCGAAGCCGGCGAGGTGACGCTAAGGGAGAGCTAGGCGGCTGGTCGCGTCGTCGGTCGAGGAGAACTGGCACGCATTGTGCCAGTTGCAGCCTTGACACGCGGCGGCGGGACGATATGCTGAGCCCACTGGCGAAAGGCTAATTACAACGCACCTTCCACTTTCACGCCTTTGGGGAATCGGTGCCCTCGCGACGGCCATTGGCACGGCCTTGCTGACAGGACTGCAGTCAGCCTCGGCGGAACCGCTGTCGAGCGTCACCGCTGTCTCTGCCGCAGATGTCTACACCTGCGCCGTGACCACGACCGGCGGCCTCAAGTGCTGGGGTGGCAACGGCTACGGCCAGCTAGGCACGAGGACGGCCCGGCGATGCGCCTTCGATGTTGGTGGGTGCAGCACGACACCGGTAGACGTCTCCGGGCTGAAGAGTGGCATCACCGCCGTCGCAGTCGGCGGCGGACTTGACCATACCTGCGTGCTGACCACACAAGGAGGCGTCAAATGCTGGGGAGCCAACGTGGCCGGCAAGCTAGGGGACGGCACCAGCACCGACAGCGCGATGCCTATGGACGTCCTCGGCCTCACCAGCGGTGTGGCCAGCGTTTCCGCAGGAGATGTCTACAGCTGCGCCGTGACCACGGCCGGTGGCGCCAAGTGCTGGGGGAACAACACCCTCGGCCAGTTGGGGGACAGCACCACCACGGACAGCCACGTTCCAGCGGACGTTTCCGGCTTGACAGGCGGCGTAGCCGCCATCTCGGCGGGGATCGACCACGCGTGCGCCTTGACCACGGTCGGCGGCGTGAAATGCTGGGGAAGGAACGATCACGGCGAGCTGGGTGGCGGAACGAGCACAGGACCACAGACGTGCTCAGCAACTGCCTGCAGCACCACCGCCTTGGATGTGAGCGGATTGACGAGCGGCGTCGCGGCCCTCTCCGTCGGAGGCGAAGGCGCCTACACCTGCGCCTTGACCACAGCGGGCGGGGTCAAGTGTTGGGGCGGCAACCGGTTTGGCCAATTGGGAGACGGCACGACCACGGATAACGGTACGCCGGTGGACGTGACGAGGCTCACGAGCGGCGTCGCGGCCATCGCAGCAGGAGGCGACCACGCGTGCGCCCTGACCACAGCGGGTGGCGTCAAGTGCTGGGGCTGGAACTACTACGGCCAGCTGGGGAACGGCACGACGACGAACAGCACCACGCCGCTCGACGTAACGGACCTCGCCAGCGGTGTCATAGCAGTCTCCACCGGCGCCTCCCACACTTGCGCCATCACCAGCGTCGGCGGCGTCAAGTGCTGGGGTGCCAACTTCGTGGGCGGCCTCGGCGACGGCACGACGACGGATCGCACAACTCCCGTAGACGTGATAACGGAGTCCATTTGGCCCATGGGCGATGTCAACTGCGATGGCGCGATCAACGCCGTGGATGCTCTCCTCATCCTCCAGGCTTCCGCCGGCCTCGCACGCAGGCTGGCCTGCGGACAGAACGTGGACGTAAACGGAGACGGCTCAATTAACGCCGTAGACGTGGCGATCGTCCTACAGTACGTCGCGGGGCTAATTCCTGCGCTGCCGACGTAACGCGACCGCTCCCTGACCCCGTCCCCTTCGGCCGCGCTCAGGTCAAGCTTTGTCCCAGGGAAAGGCGCGAAGTCCCGCAGACCGACGATGATCGAAAACTCCGGTGAGGGCGGCGGCCACGTCTCATGTGGTAGGCTGGCCCGGGAGCGGGGTGATGGAGCGATGACGTGCCCAACGTGCGCCCCTACCTCCTGTTCGTCGCGGCCGCCGGCATAGCGTTCGCCGTCTTCGCCGCGCTCAATCGCCCCGCGCAGGCCGCGCCGCAGTTCGTCTGGCCCTGGGCCGGCACCGAGGGCTGGCGCTACACGCAGGGCTTCCACCTCGACCACGCGCTCGACTTCCAGCCGCAGATCACGCCGGGCTGCGACGACACGATCGACACGACGCACACGCTCCGTCCCATGGCGCCCGGCCGCGTCACCGCCATCCGCTATCGTGGCGCGCCGGAGCCACCCCTACCCGTCAGCCTCACCATCGATCACGGCGGCGGCTGGACCAGCTACTACACACATCTCGCGAACGTCCCCGACAGCGTGGCGACGATCGGCGCGGACGTCGATGACACGACGGACTTAGGGAACCCGTCGTGCTACAGCGGCTGCGCCGGCGGCGTCGGGCCGCCCTGCGCGACGGGCCGCCACGTGCACTTCCAGCTCCTGAAGGAAGGCTCGGGCGCGGGCATCATGCAGGCGCCGGTCTGCCGCTGGAGCGTCGGGGAGGACAGCGGCATCTCGCGCGACGGCGAGACGTTCTACCCCGACATGTCGGGCGCCGCGCCGATCTCGAACGCGAACTGCGACGGGCCCGCGACGCAGACGCCGACCGCTACGCCCACGCCGACTGACGGCCTCGACTTCTCGATCAGCGTCGCCGGCGGCGACTGCGTGAGCGGCCCGCCCGACGCGTCGTGCAACGTCGGCGAGACGTTCACGCTGGACTTCAGCGTGAACGCGCTTCCGCCGGACTTCGCCTACCTGGGCTACGACTGGGCGGTCGACTACTCCGGCGTCGAGCTCGTGCCGGACTCGCTCGTGCAGACGGTCTGGCCCGAGTGCGAGCCGCCGCCGCGCGCGCCGGACGCGCCGGAGTCCGTCGCAAGCTGCGCCGTGAGCACCGGGGCGGGCTCGACGTACACCGGCGTCCTGCTGCACGTCGACTTCCGCTGTCCGGCGGGCGTGAACAGCGGCACGATCACGCTGCTGAACGCCGTCGGCCATACGGACCTCATCGGCGGCGACTTCGTGCCGCACATCGAAGTGCCTGACGAGAGCTTGACGATCTACTGCCCCGGCGCGGCGACGAACACGCCGACCGACACTCCGACGCCCACGGATACGCCGACTCCTACCGACACGCCAACGCCCACCGATACGCCGACGCCCACCGCAACGCCAACGCCTGTGTTCCCCGCCGGCGACGCCGGCTGCGACGGCGTCACGAACGCCATCGACGCGCTGCTTGTGCTGCAGTACTCCGCCGGCTACCCGCCGTCGTGGTGCACCGCGTTCGGGGACGCCAACCACGACGGCGCCGTCGACCCGATCGACGCCACGCTGATCGTCCAGTACGCCGCCGGCCTGATCGACAGCCTGCCCGTGTAGCCGCTCCCTCTCGCGAAGAAGCTTCCCGTCTGTCATTCCGAGCGCAGCGAGGAATCTGATCTCTCGAGAGAGCGCTCCGATGCGTCATCGTGAACTCGCCTTCCCCTCTCCCCCTGGCGGGAGAGGGGCGATCGTTCCATCGACCTCCGGTGATCGACTACTCGGGGTGAGGGTCTGCAGTACGCCGCCGGCCTGCTGCCCGCCCGCCAGCGTAGCGCGCCCTCTCCCCTGCCCCTCTCCCCGAGGGAGAGGGGTGACCGAGCGGAATCGATTTGGCACTGGCACAAGCGTCGTAGGGGCGCACAACTGTGCGCCCTTACGCGTACGCCTACGTCGCGCCGGTGGGCGGTGGCGTGACGGGCGGGCCGCCGGTGCTCGCGCCGCCGGTCTCCGCGATACGAGCCGCTTGCGCGGCCTGGACGCTCGGCAGGAACGCCGCGATCAGATCGACCGGCACCGGAAAGATGATGGTGCTGTTCTTTTCGGTCGCGATCTCGG
>CAYQLM010000077.1:0-14694 GCA_964418365.1 uncultured Dehalococcoidia bacterium | reverse complement strand
TCGCCTGCGACTTGCGCGCCGACGTGCCGAAGCCCATCGGTTCGGGCTCGCGGCGCCCGACGCGCTTGATCTGGTCTGTGAGCTTGCCCATGGAGAGCGCTACGCGCCCTTTTCCTTTTTGACGGCCTCGATGAGTGGCGGCAACACCTTAGCGAAGTCCTCGACGATGCCGAAGCGGGCCGCCTTGAAGATGTTCGCGTCGGCGTCCTTGTTGACCGCGACGATGTTCTTCGAGCCGGAGCAGCCGGCCATGTGCTGGCTGGCGCCGGAGATCGCGACGGCGATGTAGAGCGTCGGGCTGACGACTTTGCCGGTCAGGCCGACCTGCTCCGACACCGGCCGCCAGCCGAGGTCGCAGACGGCGCGGCTCGCGCCGACGGCGCCGCCGAGCGCGTGGGCCAGCTCCTCGATCAAATGGAAGTTCTCCGGCCCGCCGAGGCCCCGGCCGCCGGAAACGACGACGTCGGCGTCCTCCAGGCGCACGCCCTCGGCCGAGACTCCCTTGCGGTCCGTGACCTTCAGCCGCACTGCCGAGGCATCGATGCCGGCGTCAACCTTCGTCACCTGGCCCTGGCGAGAGCCGTCCGGCGCGGCAGCGTCCTGCGACTTGGCGCGCACCGTGGCGACTTGTGGATCGCCGCGCACGACGTTCACGGCGCGCGCGTTGCCGCCGTAGGCAGGCCGCGTGCCGAGCAGCCTGTCGCCTTCCATGGCGAGCTCGACGGTGTCCATGATTACGCCGGTACCCAGCCGGAAGGCCAGGCGCGGCGCGAGATCGCGGCCGAGGTTGGTCTGGCCGAAGAGGACGATGGCGGGTGAAGCCTGGCCGAGGACCTTGAGCATCGCCTGCAGATAGGCGTCGCTGTTGTACGCTGCGAGCGCGCCGTCGTCGGCGACGAAGACCTGATCGGCGCCGAGCGCGACGCACTCCTGCGCCTTCGCCTCGACACCGGAGCCGATGAGCGCGCACGCGACGCTGTGCCCGGACGTGCCGGCCAGCCGTCGGGCCGCGCCCAGCATCTCACCCGCGATCGGCACCAGCGCGCCGTCCGCAACTTCTCCTACGACCAGAATGACGTTGGCCATGTTTCGCTCCTCGGTGTCTTACCTGTTGTACTACTTCACCCAGAACTGGTGGATCACTTCGCCGTCGTTCCACTCGGGATCGGCGTCGAGCAGCGCGCGGTATTGCTCGTACTCCTTGTTCATCTCGGGGTCGTTGGCGTTGGCCTGGTAGCTTGCCTTGTCGGCAAAGAACACGGCCATGATCACTTCGTTCGGATTGTTGTCCATCTTGTAGATGATCTCGCCGAGGTAGCCCTTGGGGCGTCGCTTGTTCACAGTATCAACGGTCAACTTCATGAGGTCGTCTAGCTTTCCGGGCTTTACCTTCATCCGTGCGACTGTTCCGTACATTTCGAGACTCCTTTCCGGCGTTCGAGCGCCATGCCGCCGGGCTCCTTACCCGGCCTGCTCGTATGTTAGATCAGTTTGGCTTCGGTCAGCTTCCTCACCAGGTTCTGCGCCTTCTCTTCCGGCGTATCGCCTTCGATGATCTCGACCTTGCTGTCGCTGACCGGGATGTACAGCTTCTCCAGCGAGAGCTTCTTCGCGTCCGCGCCGATTTGCGACGCGTCGAGGCCGAGGTCGGCGGCGGACCAGATGCTCACGGGCTTCTTGGCCGCCTGCATGATCTGCTGGAGCTTGGGATAGCGCGGCTCGCCCAGCTCGTTGCTGACAGTGACGACGGCTGGCAGCGGCGCCTGGACGGTCTCGAAGCCGTCCATGAGCACGCGCTCGGCGACGACGGCGCCGTCGTTCACCTGCACGTCCTTGGCGATCGTGAGGGCCGGCCAGCCGAGCAGCTCGGCGATGCCGGAGCCGGTGACGCCCATGTCCCAATCGACGGCCTGGCGGCCGCAGATGACGAGCTGGACGTCATCGAGCTTCTTGATCGCCGTCGAAAGCGCGAGCGAGAGCTGGTACCAATCGAGGTCGCTGAAGGCGGCGTCGTTGAGCAGGACGCCTTCGTCGGCGCCCATGGCCAGGCTTGCCTTAATGGCGTCGCGGGCGCTCTCGGCGCCCAGGCTCATGATCGTGACCTTCGTGTCGGCGGCCTTGTCCTTGATGCGCATCGCGGCCTCAACGCCGATGGTGTCGAACTGGCTCGGGACGGGCGCGACGCCGGGCGGCGGCGTCACCTTCTTCGCCGACTCGTCGACCCTGAAGCTGGAGGGTGGGATGTCCCAGTCAGGTACCTGCTTGACGCACACGACGATGTGCATGGGCGAGTCCTCCTTCGGGTCCGCCGAAGGCGGATCCCGTGGTGCTCAGGGATGAGAGTTCCAGCTACCACCGCCCCGATTGTGAAGGCGGGCGCGAACCCGTCCTAAGGTACAAGACGTACGCGGCGTATGTCTAGGGAGGTGCACTTCGCTGTTCGAAACTCGAAGTTCGGGGTTCGATGTTGGTATACTCGCGGCGCTTGAGCGGGCACGATGGCCCGCCTCTACGCTTGAAGGAACTCTTCGGTGACAACGACGGCAGATCTTTGCTATCTCACGCTGCACGAGCTCGGCGGGCGCATCCGCGCGAAGGACGTCAGCCCCGTCGAGGTGACCGAGGCGACGCTGGAGCGCATCGAGCGGCTCAACCCGAAGCTTGACGCCTACATCACGGTGATGGCGGAGCAGGCGGTGGCCGACGCGCGGGCAGCGGAAGAGGAGATCGCGTCCGGGCGATATCGCGGGGCGCTCCATGGCGTGCCAATCGGCGTAAAGGACCTCTGCGAAACCAAAGGGGTGCGGACCACGGCGGGATCCAAGATCCTCGCGGACTCTGTGCCGGTCGCCGACGCGCCCGTCGTGCAGAAGCTGCGCGCCGCCGGCGCGGTAATCACCGGCAAGCTGAACATGCACGAATGGGCGCTGGGTACGACGGGCGTGAACCCGCACTTCGGCGCGTGCCGCAACCCTTGGGACATCGAGCGGATCACCGGCGGCTCGAGCAGCGGCTCGGGGTCGGCGGTCGCGGCCGGGCTGTGCTTCGCCGCGATCGGGAGCGATACGGGCGGCTCGATCCGGATCCCGGCGGCACTCTGCGGCATCGCAGGTATCAAGGCGACCTACGGCCGCGTTAGCCTGCGCGATGTCGTGCCGCTCTCGTCGTCGCTCGACCACCTCGGGCCGATGGCGCGCACGGCGCGCGACTGCGCGCTCGTTCTGACTGCGATCGCCGGACGCGACATCGAGGATGAGACGAGCGCGGATGTGCCAGTGATGGACTGGTCGAAGGGATTGCAGGATGGCATTCGCGGCTTGCGTATCGGCGTCGGTACGTACGCCATGAACGACGCCCAGCCGGCGGTGCGGACGGCGTTCGAGCATGCCATCGAGGTGTTGGAGCAGCTCGGCGCGAAGACCAGAGAAGTCGACACGTCGATGCTGCGCACCTGCTTCTACGTCGGCGGTGTGGTCCTGCTGAGCGAAGCCGCCGCGTACCACAAGGACAATCTCGAGAAGCGAGCGCAGGACTACGGGGAGGACGTCCGCATGCGTCTGCTGTCCGGACTCGATCAGAAGGCGGCTGATTACGTCCGCGCGATGCAGTTCATGCAGAACCTGCGGCGGACGTGCGACGACACGCTGCTGGGCGACGTCGATCTGCTCGCGATGCCGACAACGATCATGACGGCGCCGCGCATCGATACTGTGATAGCGGACGACCCGACGCTGGGCCTGAGCAGACTGACGTTGCCATTCGACGTGACGGGCCAGCCGTCGCTCTCGGTGCCCTGCGGCTTTGACGACAACGGCATGCCGGTCGGGCTCATGCTCGTGGGTCGTCGCTTCGACGAGGCGACGGTGTTCCGCGCCGCCCATGGCTTTGAGGAAGCGGCAGGGGTTTCGGCGCGCAGGCCGCCGGTCGATTAACCCTTCGTATGGCCAATCTCACAGTGCGCTCCATCACGTTCCAGAGCAGCGATCTCACGCTCGAAGGTGCGCTGCACATTCCCGACGTGACGCCGGCGCCGGGCGTCGTCGTTTGCCACCCGCATCCGCTCCACGGCGGCGACATGGACAATAACGTCGTGATGACCGCGTGCGACGCGGTGCTGTCGCGCGGCGTTACCGTGCTGCGCTTCAACTTCCGTGGCGCCGGCGCCAGCGAAGGCGCGTTCGATGACGGCAACGGCGAGCGCGATGACGTGCGCGCGGCGCTCAGGTACATCGCGTCGCTGCCGGAAGTGGACCCGAAGCGGCTGGGGTTGATCGGCTACTCGTTCGGCGGCATGGTCGCGGCCGAGGTCGCGAGCGGTGCGCTGCGCGGCCTTGCGCTGATCTCGCCGCCGGTCGCATTCGGCGACCTGCGCGTCGCGTGGGGCTGCCCGGCGCTCATCATCGCGGGCGATATGGACACGCTTGTGCCGGCGGACCGGCTGCAGGTCATCGCCGAGGCGCCCGGCGTTGAAGCGCACGTCTTCGAGGGTGCCGACCACTCCTGGTGGGGCTTCGAGGACGAGCTGAGCGAGACGCTGGGCGCGTTCTTCGCGGCGCACTTTCGCTGACGATGCCCGAAGGGTGACCAGATGGTCGCCCCGACGAATAGGACGTTCGCTGCATGCCCACGCTCTTCATCCGGAACGTCACGCTCATCGACGGCAGCGGCGCAGCGCCGGTCGAGCGCGCGACGATCGTGATCGAGGGCGAGCGGATCGCATCTGTGGGCCACGACGCATCTGCGCCTGCGGGCGCGGAGGTGGTCGACGGCGCTGGTCGCTGGGCCGGCCCGGGGCTAATCGACACCCATGTGCACGCCGAGCTCGTCGGCCACGACTCGCTGCCCGTGTGGCTGGCGCTGGGCGTGACGACGGTCCGCGATCTCGGCGGCGCGCTCGACTTCATGGTCGAGACGCGAAAGCTGCTGGCGAACGGCGACTTGATCGGCCCGCGGCTGTTGTTCGCCGGGCCGATGATCGATGGCGACCCGCCGACCTGGCCTGAGCTCAACCTGCCCGCGAAGGACGCGGCCGAGGCGCTGCGCGCGGTCGACGCGGCGCTGGCGGCGGGCGCGGACGTGATCAAGCTCTACGCCACCATGGAGCGGGACGTGCTGCGCACGTGTATCGATCACGTCGGCGGGCGCGTACCGGTGACCGGACACCTGGGCCGGACGCTTGCGAGCGAGGCGATGGCGGCGGGCATCAACGGCCTGGAGCACGCGCTGCTGACGCCGTACAACGACTTCGCGCCGGAAGAGATGCGCACCGCGCCCGGCGAGACGATGATGTCGCCCGGCTTCTGGCCGAAGGTGAACGAAGGCTGGCTCAAAGCAGATTTCGCATCGGACGGCGCGCGGCGCTGGATCGATCTGCTCGTCGAAAAGGATGTCTCGTTCTGCCCGACGCTCACCGTGGTGCCGCTCGCGGGTGACACACCGGCCGAAGATGAGCTACGTCATTCGCCCACCGTCGCGCAGCGCTGGCTGGATGCGACGCAACAGCGCGAGGCTGGCGCCATCCAGATCCCGCCACAGATGCAGGAGCGCGCCCGCGCCACGCGCGCGAGATTGCAAGAGCTCGTATCGATGGCGCATCAAGCGGGCGCGCGCATCGTCTCGGGCACGGATACCGGCGCGATCCGCAGCCTGGTGCCGGGCTTCTCGCTGCATCGCGAGCTGGCGTTCCTTTCGGGAGCCGGCCTGTCGAACATGGACGTGCTGCGCGCCGCGACTGCGCGCGCGGCTGAGGCGCTGCGCCGCGACGATCTGGGCGTGATCGCGCCGGGCAAGCGCGCCGATCTCCTGCTGCTGCGCCGGAACCCGCTCGACGACGTGGGCGCGCTGCGGGAGATCGACCGTGTGGTGCACGACGGCAAGGTGTACGAGCCTGAGGAGCTACTGGCGGGGGCGTAGGGTCGGCGCCTGAGCCCTTTGACTCGCTCAGAATGACGGGGCAGCGCTTTTCTCTTCGCTGCTCGCGTCGCTATGATGGGCAGCGCGCATGTGTTCACGCAGAATGAGGAGGTAATCGATGGCAGGAGAGCTGGTGACGTTTCCGAGCAACGGCGGTCAGGGGCAGGGCTATCTGGCGAAGCCGGCCTCGGGCAAAGGCCCGGGCGTCGTTGTGATCCAGGAGTGGTGGGGACTGAACGACAACATCAAGAGCATTGCCGACCGGCTGGCCGGCGAGGGCTTCGTCGCGCTCGCGCCCGATCTGTATAGCGGGCAGGTCACGAAAGAGCCGGACGAGGCGATGAAGCTCATGATGGCGATGAAGCTGGAGCAGGCGGCGAAGGACATCTCCTGTGCTGTCGACCATCTCATCGCCTCGGACGCGACGAGCGGTAGCAAGGTGGGGAGCGTCGGCTTCTGTATGGGCGGCGGCCTATCGCTCTACTTGGCGACGCTGAAGCCCCAGGTCGGCGCGTGCGTTATCTACTACGGCGTTGTGCCGGCCGTGCAACCGGACCTCTCGAAGATCGAAGGGGCGGTCCTGGGCCACTACGCTGAGAACGATGACTGGGCTTCACCGGCGACCGTGCGCGAGCTTGAGATGAAGCTGAAGTCCTTGGGTAAAGACGCGGAGTTCTACACCTATCCGAACACGCAGCACGGCTTCTTCAACGACACGCGGCCGGACGTACACGCTCCGGAAGCCGCGAAGCTCTCGTGGGAGCGCACGCTCGCGTTCTACCGGAAGCACCTCGGGTAGGGATGCACGACCCGGCGGCCGACGCGTTCGTCACGCTGCGCGGCCTGCGTTTCCACTATCGCGACTACGGCCGCGCAGGTGACCCGCCCATCGTGCTGCTACACGGCGTCGCGTCGAACGCTAGGATCTGGATCACGACTGCGCCGTTGCCGGCGGAGCGCAGGTACGTCCTCGCGCTCGATCAGCGCGGCCACGGCGAGAGCGACAAGCCCGACGGCGGCTACGACTTCGCCTCGGTCACGAGCGATCTGCTGGCGTTCACCGATGAGCTGAAGCTCCAGCGTCCGGTCGTCGTCGGCCACTCGTGGGGCGGCAACGTCGGGCTCGAGTTCGCCGCGAGGTATCCGGAGCGGCTGGCAGGCCTCGTTCTGGTCGACGGCGGCTTCATGGAGCTCTCGTCTCGCGACGGCATGACGTGGGAGCGCGCCGAAAAGGAGCTGGCGCCGCCTGACCTGACGCACCTGACACGCGAGCAGCTTCTCGCGGGTGCGAAGAAGTGGGAGCTGGGCCCGATCTGGAGCGACGAGGTCGAGGCGGCGCTCATGGGCAACTTCGAGGTCACGGAGGCGGGCACGATCCGTCCTAACTTGCGTCGCGAGAGCCACATGCAGGTGGTGCGCGCTCTCTGGGAGCAGCGGCCGTCGGAGCTGTGCGCACACGTGCGCTGTCCTGTGCTGTTCATCGGCGCGGAGCGAGAGGGCAGCGAGCGCACGCGCGAGTGGCTCGAGATGAAGCGAGAGTCGATCACGCGCATGGCGAAGCTGTTGCCGCGCTGCGAGGTGCGCTGGTTCCAGAACACGATCCACGACATCCCTTTGCACCGCCCGGCCGAGCTGGCACAGGCGATCGAGGAGTTTGCGCAGACGCTGGAGCGCTGAGCTACTCGGCGGGCATCGACTGCGGCTCGGCCGCGGTATCGGCTTGGCCACCGTTCGACGTCGCGTTCGCAGACGGCGGGATGATCAGCTCCTCGCCGAGCTTCAAGGCGTTCTCGTCGGCGAGGTCGTTGGCGGCGATGATGTCATCGACCGAGACGTCAAACTGCTGCGCGATGTCCCAGAGCGTGTCGCCGTCCTGCACCGTGTAGGTCTGGCTGCCGGCGGGCGGAGCGCTTCTTGCCGTTTGTTGATCGCTGTTCGAAGATGAGTCCTCGGTCGGGGCCGCCGTGGGCGCCCTCGTCGGTCGCGAAGTGGGACGGGGCGTGGTCTGCGGGCGCGTCGTAGCCTGCTGCGGCGCGGTGGTGGACTGGACGGCTGGCTGGCTGTTCGAAGCCTGCTGCGGCGCGCCGCTCTGCTGCAGCCGCTCAGCGGGCGAGCTGGAGCTGCCCGAAACGCTGGGCACGATCAGCATCGCGAGGAAGAGGACACCGAGGCCGACAAGGAAGAGCGGGAGCCGGTTCGGCTCAGGGCTGAGCGTTTGATAGCCGTAGGATGGCGCGTCGCGGCGCGATAGGAAGACGGCAGCAGCGCCGCCGAGCATCAGGATCCCGGCGATGAGGAACCAGATCGTGGAGCCAGGCCAGAGCATGCGGATCAGGATGAGCGAGAGGAACGGGACAGATAGCAGTAGCGCCATGCCCATCCAGGGCCGTTCGGCGGGGTGGCGGCGAGGAGTTGGTGCGCTCCAGGGTGATGCCACAGCGAGCCCTCCCTTCCTCTGTTACTTGCCTGATACGATACAACGAGGCGCTTCCTAGCACAAGATATGGGCTTTCCATGCCGGAATCGGCCCATCTAGTGATTGTTGTCGTCGGCTAGGGACCGCTGGCTTGACTGTATTTGAGGCGTTGGCTACGTTCGATCTACCGTGTCCTTACCCCCGACATACGCGCCCCCGAGTCATCTCCGGCAACGGCTCATCGTGGCCTTCGTGGGCCTTGCGCTGCTCGCCGTGGCGGCGTGGCTATCGCTCATCGTTGTCAGCCGGATCGATCAGCTCTTCTTCCCCGGACAGAACCTGCCGATCGGGATCTCGCTCCCGGGTGTGCAGGGCGACGGCGGCGACGAAGGGCAGATCAACTTCCTCGTCATGGGCCTGGACCGACGGCCGGCCGAGGGGACGACGCCGACGCGGACGGACACGATGTTCGTCCTCAGCATCGACCGCAAGACGAAGGTGGCCGGCATCCTGGGCATACCGCGCGACCTCTGGGTGGAGATACCGAACAAGGCCGGCACGGGCTACTTCGATAGCAGGATCAACACCGCGTACGCGACAGGCGAGCTGCAGGACTACTCGGGCGGCGGCGCCGCGCTCGTGAAGGACGTGATCGAGCACAACCTCGGGATCACGATCGACCATTACGTCGTCATCGACTTCCAGGGCTTCATCAAGGTGATCGATGACCTGGGCGGGGTCGATGTCTACGTTGAGCAGCAGATCGACGACCCGTACTACTCCGAGACCGAGAAGCCCGGCGACTATCATCCGCTGCACTTCAAGGTCGGCGAGCAGCACATGAACGGCCAGACGGCGCTCGATTACGCGCGCACGCGGTTCGACGCGAGCGATCTCGACCGCATCCACCGGCAGCAGCAGGTGATCTTCGCGGCGATCGACGCGGCGACCCAGCAGCGGCTGGTCAACGTCAACAGCCTCGCGAGCTTGTGGAGCAAATACAAGGACGCCATCGTGACGGATATCAACGACATCCAGGCGCCTGGCTTCGCCGCCCTGGCAGCCAAGATCGACCCCACCAACATTCGCGCCCTCTCGCTCGGCTCCGCGACGGTGCCGTGGACGACTCCGGAGGGAGCGGAGGTGCTGCTGCCCGATAAAACGCTGGTGCAGCAACTGGTGCAGGCTGTCTTCAGCAACCAGCAGGTGGCGGAAGAAGGCGTAGTCGTCGAAATGCAGAACGGCTCGGGATCAGACATCCTTCCGCAGCAGGTGAGCAACTACCTGACGGAGTTCGGCTTCTCGGCCGCTGCGATCCAGCGGACGGCCAGCCCGAACGGCGCGCAGGCGCTATCGGCGGTCATCGACTTCACGGGAAAGACGCCGACAGCCCAGCGGCTGGCCACGCTCCTGTCGGTCCCGGCGGCCCAGGTGCGCGAAGCCACCGCGGCCGATCAGACCTTGCGCACTGTTGCGAACGCGGACATCGTCGTCGTGCTGGGCGAAGACGCCCAGAACCTGAACCTCAACATCGGCAGCAACGATACGACTCAGTAAGACATCGAGCGGGCGTACAGACCTGCCGCTACAGTCCTTCCGAGACGACCACCATCGACTTGAGGCCTTCGTTTCGTAGCCGTACCGCGTAGGCCTCCGTCGCGTCAGATAGCGGCACGCGGTGTGTCGTGATCGTCTCCACCTCCGGCATGTGCGGCAGGAGCTGGAGCAAGCGCGCGTACTGCTCGGGCGTGGCGTTCTGGCTGCCGGTGAGGCGGATCTCGCGGTAGTGGACCACGTTCGGGTCGAAGGCGACGCTCGTGTCGGGCGGAAAGCCTGCGAAGAGGCTGACGAAGCCCTGCAGCCGCGCGGCCGCGAGCGCCTGGTCGAGCGTGTCTGCAAGACCCGCCGCGATCACGACCGCATCGGCGCCGAGGCCCTCAGTGTGCTCGCGCACGGTCGCGACGAAGTCTTCGCGGCGCGGGTCAACGACCGCCGTCGCGCCCAGGCGCCGGGCAACGTCGGCGCGCGCTTCGTCGACTTCGCTCACGATGATCGCCCCCGCCCCCAGACGGCGCGCGAGGAGGATGTGGCAGAGACCCATCGGTCCCGCGCCGATGAGCGCCAGGCTCTGGCCCGCGCTGAGCTGGCACGTCTCGAGCGAGTTCAGCACGCACGCGAGCGGCTCGGTGAGGCAGGCGCGCTGGAGCGAGAGGCCGTCCGGCACCGGGAGCACGTGTCCGAGGGACACGATGGCGGCCGGAAGCAGGACGCGCTGCGCGAGGCCGCCGTTTTCGTCGTAGCCGAGCGTCTTGCGCTCAGGGCAGCGTTGGCGTCGCCCCGACCGGCAGTAGGCGCAGCTTCCGCAGGCGACGATCGGGCAGACGACGACGCGGTCGCCTATCGACAGCCCGCGTACCCCATCCCCGACGGTGGCGACGGTGCCCGCGATCTCGTGTCCCGGAATCACGCCGGCGCGCGCGTGCTTCTGGCCGAGGTAGACGCGGATGTCGGAGTGGCAGATCGCCGCCGCGCCGACGTCGAGCAGCACCTCGCCGGCGCCGGGCGATGGATCGGGGACGTCTTCGACGGCGATGCGCCGCGGCTCGTGAAAGACGAGCGCCTTCACGGCGGAGCGATCAGCTCTTCTTGGCGCGTGAGCGAGTGGTTGCTCGGCCGCGCTTGGGAGCCGCGGTCTCGGGTTTCGCCGCACCGGCCGAGTTGAGCTGGCGCATGAGGCGCGACTTCCGGCGCGAGGCGTTGTTGCGATGAATCGTGCCTCTGCGCCCCGCGCGATCGAGGACGGAGGCGGCGGCGCGGACGGCTTCTGCGGCCTCGCCGGAGCCGGCGGCGATCAGCTCGCGCGCCTTGCGCACGGCCGATCGGGCGGCGGTCCGCTGCGACTGGTTGCGCTCGCGCCGGCGCAGCGACTGGCGGTGGCGCTTGATGGCGGACCGGATGTTGGCCAACTGGTACCTCCTAGGGCTTCGTCATGGTAACGAGGCCGGGCGGCTCACGCCAGTCCGATATCGACGCGGTTGATCTGGTCGGTATCGTTGAAGCTGAGGGCGATCTTGACCGGACCGAACGGGCTGCCGGTCCCGACGATCTTGACGCCGTCGCCATCGCTCTCGGGCGCGCCCCACGCGATGTTCATGCCGCCACCGCCGCCCTGCGGCGCCGCGGCGAGCTGCGCCTGCAGCGCGGCTTTGCCTGTTATGGTGCCGGTCATGGGGTTCGTCATGACGACGTCGTCGGACATCATCGCCAGCGTTTCGTCGGTCTTCTGCGCGGCGAAGTGGTCCATGTATTGTTGGGCGAGCTCGACACGAGATGCCATCGGCGTTCCTCCTGCGCGTGCGCTTGCTGAGTGCAGGTTATGTAGCACGAGCCGTTGGAGGCTGTCAACGCGGGCGAGTGCGCACGCGATCTCGATGGGGCATACTGCCTTTCGTGGACGAGACGATCCCCGCCGAGCCGCCACGCCGGCCGAGTCTCGCGATGGCGACGGCGATCGTCGCGGCGGGCTTCCTCGGCAGCCGCCTGCTCGGCGTGCTGCGCAGCGTCGCGATCGCGCACGCCTTCGGCACGAGCCCGGAGCTGAGCGCGTACTGGGTGGCGTTTCGCCTGCCCGACCTGATCTTCCAGCTCCTGGCCGGCGCGACGCTGGGCAGCGCGTTCATCCCGACGTTCGCCCGCATGCTCACGCACAAGGGCGAGGAGGAAGGCTGGCGGCTGGCCAGCTCGGTGCTGAATCTCGTCTTCATCGCGACCATTGTCTTCGCGGTGCTGGGGTATTTTCTCGCGCCGCTCCTCGTGCCCGCGATGGCGCCGGGCCTCGGGCAGGACACCGGCCAGCAGCACGAGCTGCGCCAGCTCGCAATCGATCTGACCCGGCTAATGATGCTGTCGCCGGTGCTCTTCGCTGCGAGCGGGATGTTCATGGGCATCCTCAATGCTCGCCACCACTTCCTGTTCCCGGCTATCGCGCCGATGGTCTACAACATCTCGATCATCGTCGGCGCGCTCGTGTCGCACAACGTGCACGTGCTCGCGCTGGCGGTCGTGATCGGCGCGGGGCTGCACTTCGCGGTGCAGCTTCCAGCGCTCGCCGGCGTCGGCATGCGCTGGCGGCCGATCGCGGACTGGCGCGACAGCGCCGTGCGCGAAGTCGGGCGGCTGATGGCGCCGCGCGTGCTCGGGCTCGCGGCGTTCCAGCTGAACCTCCTGATCACGACGTTCTTCGCCTCGAGGGTGAGCGACGCAGCGATCTCCGGCGTGAACTATGCGTGGCTGATCGTGCTGACGCCGCTCGGTCTCTTCGGCATGGCGATCTCGACGGCGGTGTTCCCGACGATGGCGGAGCAGGCGGCGCGCAACGTGCGCGAGCTGCGCCGCACGCTGGAGCGAAGCATGCGGCTGATCTTGTTTCTCACGCTTCCTTCCGCTGTAGCGCTGATGATCCTGGCGCATCCGCTGGTGGCGTTCCTGTTCCAGCACGGAGCGTTCACCAAGTCATCGACGGAGATCACGCAAGCGGCGCTGATCTTTTACGCGATCGGACTCGCGGGCCACGCCGCGATCGAGATCCTGAGTCGCGGCTTCTACTCGCTGAGCGATACGCGGACGCCCGTCGCGTTCGCGCTTGTGTCGCTCGTGGCGAACGTGATCTTGAGTGCGATCCTGGTCGGGCCGTTCGGCGTGAAGGGGCTGGCGCTGTCCGTCTCGCTCGCCACGCTGCTCGAGGCGGGGCTGCTGTTCTGGACGCTGCGCAGCCGGCTGGAGGGCCTCGATGTCGCGGCGATCGGCTGGTCGCTTGCGCAGACGGCGCTGGCGGCGGTACTGATGGCGGGAGCGATCGGCCTGTACCTCTTGCTGCTGCACGAGGCGGGGCACTTCGACTTTAGTCGCACGGGTGACGCCTTCCTGGCGCTGGCGGGCGGCGCCCTGGTGGGCGGCGCGGTGTTCGCGATAACGGCGCGCATGCTGCGGTCGGAAGAGGCGGAGCTGCTGTTGCGCCGCTTGCCGCCGTCTCTGGGCGGACGCCGCTCGGCCTAGCGAACCGTGCGTGTCCTTATGGCTCCGCAGGAGTTCAAGGGCAGCCTGACAGCGCGCGCGGCCGCCGAGGCGATGGCGCGGGGGCTGCGGCGCAGCGTGCCGGACGCTGATCTAGACGTGCTGCCGATGGCCGATGGCGGCCCGGGAACACTCGATGTGCTTGTAGAGGCGACGAGAGGACGCTTCTTCGACGCCGACGTGCGCGGGCCGATGGGCGAGCCGGTGCGCGCGCGCTGGGGCGTGCTCGGCGATGGGCGAACGGCGGTCGTGGAGATGGCGGAGGCGTCCGGGCTCGTGCTGGTGCCGGAGGCAGCGCGCGATCCGCGCCGGGCATCGACGTACGGTACCGGCGAGCTGCTGCGCGCGGCGCTCGATGAAGGTTACCGCCGGATCATCGTTGGCGTCGGCGGCAGCGCGACGAACGATGTCGGGGCGGGCATGGCGCGGGCGCTGGGCGTGCGTCTGCTGGACGAGCGCGGGAGTGAGCTGCCGTCCGGCGGCGCGGCGCTCGCGCGGCTGCGGCAAGTCGACGCGTCGCAGCTCGATGCGCGCCTGTGGGAGAGCGACGTCATCGTGGCTGCGGACGTCACCAACCCGCTCTGCGGGCCCGACGGCGCATCGATGGTGTACGGCGCGCAGAAGGGCGCCAGCGAGGCCGTCGCGCGCGAGCTGGACGCAGCGCTCGCGCACTTCGCGGACGTTGTGAAGCGCGATCTGGGCATCGACAAGGCGAACGAGCCCGGCGCAGGTGCGGCGGGAGGGCTGGGGTATGGATTGCTCGTCTTTTGCAACGCGACGTTGCGTCCCGGCTTCGGTGTCGTGGCCGAGGCAGCAGGGTTCGCTGCGCGTTTGGCAGGCGCCGATCTCGTCGTGACGGGAGAGGGCCGGCTCGATAGGCAGACGGCGTTCGGCAAGACGACGGCTGGCGTCGCGCGAGCCGCTCGCGCGGCGGGCAAGGCTGTCGTCGCCATCGCGGGCAGTATGTTGGACGGCGGCGAGCCCGCGCTGTTCGACGCCGTGTTCGCGCTGACGGATTACGCGCGCGCGGACGAGGCCATATCGCGCGCGGGGGAGCTTGTCGAGCGGGCGGCGGAGGATGCCGGGCGCTGGTGGCGCGCCAATTTGTCATTCTGAGCGGCAAGGTCGCCTTCGGCGACCGTTAGCGAAGAATCTTGCGGTAGCGGTGAGATGCGCGGCCAGATTCTTCCGCGAGACGACAGATCCTTCGCTATCATCCGCCTACCGGCGGACTTGCCGCTCAGCAACTGTCTTGAAGAGCAAGGGTTGGAGGAGGGTCTTGCCAGCTGGTA
>CAYQLM010000076.1:0-15094 GCA_964418365.1 uncultured Dehalococcoidia bacterium | reverse complement strand
CGCGGCGGAGGCGCAGCGAACGGCGTCGGTGCTCCTTGACGCGGGAGTTCTCAAGGAAGGCGCTGGCGCCGCAACCTTGACTGCCGAATGCGAGGGAAGTTCTGCAAGGCAAGAGATCGCAACCGACTGCGCTTCCTCCTGGACGCTCACGACGCGAATCACCGACGACGGCGTGGATGTGAATACGCCGGCGCGGATCTACCTCGAAGACGCGGTGGGCGCAGTGTGGCCGCAGGGAGCGACGGTGCGGAGAGACGAGCACGGCAGGGCGTTCTTTCACGCTGACGGCGGGTTCGAAGCACTGGTGAGCGGGGACGTCCGCCTCCTCGCATTGCGAGGCCTGGAGTACGAACCCGTTGAGATGACGCTCACTGTGCCGACGGAAGGGCGTAGAAGCGAGACCGTTCGCTTGAAGCGCTGGTCGCAGATGGCGAAGGAAGGCTGGCGCAGCGCCGACGTACACGTGCACCTTCACTACGGGGGCGAGTACCTCTTGGGACCTGAGGACGTGTCTCTTGTCCAACGGGCCGAAGACGTCCACTTCATGAACATGATGGTGGCGAACCAGGGAAGCGCCTTCGTTCACGACAGGGCGTTCTTCGAGGGCAAACCCCATGAGCTGAGTGACGGCGACCACATCCTGCGTTGGGGCGAGGAGTACCGCAACGACTTCTACGGCCATCTCTGCATGTACGGCATCACGGAACTGGTTCCGCCGATCTACAGCGGCTTCCGCCTGAGCGAACACCCGCACGACGTGCCCGCCAACAGCGTCGCCGCCGACCACTGCCATACGGTGGGCGGGACGCTTAGCTACGCCCACCCCCTATTCGGTAGCGGCGATCTGGACCGCGTGTTCGGCCAGCCGCGAACGGTTGAGGCGAAAGAGCTGCCGGTGGACCTGGCGCTGGGCAAGATCGATGCCCTGGATGTGATGTCTTACCCCAGCATCGAGCTGGAAACCGCGCGGCTCTGGTACCGCCTGCTCAACTGCGGCTTCCGGCTGCCGGCGACGGCCGGGACCGACACGTTCATGAACCTCGCTGGCACCGGGAGATTCAGCAATCCGCCGGCGGGCAACCGCGTCTTCGTCCAGGTCGAGGGCGAGTTCACGACCGAGTCCTGGTGCGAGGGCGTACGCCGCGGCCGAACGTTCGTGACGAACGGACCGATGCTGAGGCTCGGCGTCGACGGCCAAGGCGTCGGAAGCGAGATCGACCGGACGCCGGGCAGCAAAGTCATCGTCGAGGGCGAGGCGCTGTCCTACGTCCCGATCGAGCGGTTGGAGCTCGTCGTGAACGGTGAGGTCGTCGCCCTAGGCGAGGTGAAGGAACATGGCAAGCGAGCCTCGCTGAGCCACTCCTTCCGGACGGACGCGAGCTGCTGGATCGCCCTGCGGGCGCTGGGGCCGGCTGGCCCGCAGGTGCTCGGCGGTGAGCTCTTCGCCCACACCAGCCCGGTGTACGTGACGGTCGGGGGCGCGAAGGTGGAGCGAAGAGAGGACGCGGCATATTTTGTCGAATGGATCGACCGACTCATCGCGATGTGCGAGGAACACGGTCGATACGCGTCTGTGGCCGAGCGCAAACAGGTGACTCAACTCTTCCGTAGGGCACAAGAACACTACAGGAAGATCGTTGACGCTAGGCCCGCCGGCGGATAAGGCGGGTTGTGCGACGTCGGAGACGACTTCGCAGATTGCATATTGTGCGACGCGGCAGCTGCTGTCGTGAGAGTATGATGACGGTCGAGCCGGCTAGCGCATTATTGAGAGAGCTCACCTTTAGAAGGGAATCCTCCCCATGACTAACGTCCTGCTCGTACGCGACCACGGCCATGTTCGGACCCTGAAACTCAACCGCCCCGAAAAGAAAAATGCTCTGTCGGACGAACTCGCCTGGGGAATCATTACAACAGTTGAAGAGGCGGCGAAGGACGACTCCGTCTGGGTGATTGGAATTACGGGCACGGCCGACGCCTTCTGCTCCGGCCTCGACCTCACACCTTCTGAGAGTGGCAGCCACGCGCCGATGTCACCGTTGGACGCCTACCTCGATGACCTGGGCTGGGTCTGCCGGTTTCCGCTCGTGCTGCGCGAACAGTGCGATAAGCCCATCGTCGCGGGGCTCAACGGGGTGGCAGTCGGCGCTGGGCTTTCGTTGGCGATGGCTGCGGACATTCGCCTCGCGGCGGAGAGCGTCCGCCTGATCGCCGGCTATCCTCGCATTGGCGGATCGCCTGACGGCGGACTCTCCTGGACGCTCTCGCAGGCGATCGGGTACGAGCAGGCAATGCGATTCCTCCTAGAGAACCGCACCGTCGGCTCGGCGGAAGCGTTGCGGCTCGGGTTGGTCGGTGAGGTCGTGCCTGACGATCGTTTTGAGGAACGATTCGACGAGTACTGCCAGACCTTGACGAAGCTGTCCCCGATTACCGCGCGATTGACGAAACGTGTGGTCCGCCGAGCGACAGCTCTGCTCGATCCCGAGGCCCACTTCCGGTACGAGCTTCACAACATCCGCAACGCCTTCCGTAGCGAGGACGGCCAGGAGGCGCGCCAGGCATTCATGGACAAGCGCCCGCCGGTGTTCAAAGGCCGATAGGCACCGCCCTAGCGCTATCTTCCCCTAGCGTTCGCTGTGTCGACGCTACGTAATGGGATTCCCTGCGCGTTATCTCGGCGTCGATCGACGAAGTGCTGTAGTGAGTCTAGGCCGCAGTCGACAACGCTCCCTACCGTATTACCCCGTCACGCTTGGGACATCTCCGAGGAGATAGCGCGGCCCCGGGCCGGCGGCGCCGACGCGATCCCCCTGGTTGAATAGACCGCACCGATCGAGGGACAAACAGCCACAGCCGATGCACGAGGAGAGCTGATCTCGGAGCCGCTCCAGGGTCGTGATGCGCTCGCTGAGCTCATCTCGCCAGCGGCTTGATAGCAGCTCCCAGTCAGCTGGTGTCGGGTCGCGCTTATCGGGCAGCGCCCGGAACGCAGCCCGAAGCTGCCGCAACGACACACTCATGTTTCGGGCCACCTTGATGACCGCGACCCGCCGGAGAGCGCTGCGCCGGTATCGTCGTTGGTTGCCGCTTGTGCGCGCGGCCGCGATCAGCCCGAGCGATTCGTAGTACCGCAGCGCCGAAGCCGCGACCCCGCTTCGCTTCGCAAGCTCAGTGATCGTGATGTGTTCTGGAAGCGCCGTCATTCTTTTCTTCCTCCAAGGGGCTTGACTTAAAGTTTACTTGAAGTATTACCATTGCGCACGTGATGCACGCCAATCGAACATCTGACTCTTGCTCCGTCTCCGCTGGTTCAGTCGGGCACGGTGTGAGCCTGATGACGGGTGACGAGAAGCATTCGCCTAGTGCCACGCGGTCAGAAGGGAGCAGACAATGACGACCGAAACGAAAGCCGGCGCGACGGTCCGGGTCGGGACGCTCGAAGAGCTGGAGCGCGATCGATATAAGGTGGTTCCGGCGGACGGACGAGTCGTGCTCGTTTTGATGGACCGCGGGCAGGTGTTCGCCCTCGACAACCGGTGCCCACACATGGGCTTCCCGCTGCATCGGGGGACGGTCAGCGACGGCATCCTCACCTGCCACTGGCACCACGCGAAATTCGACCTGGCCGGCGGCTGCACCTTCGACCCGTTTGCCGATGACGTAACCTCCTTTCACGTCGAGGTGCGCGACGGTGAGGTGTGGCTCGACCCGCGGCCCATCGAGGAGGACCGGCGCGGGCACTGGGCACGCAAGCTGAACGAGGGGCTGGAGCAGGACATTCGGCTGGTGCTGGCCAAAAGCGTCATCGGCCTGAGCGAGCTGGACGCCACGAACGATGGGCTGCGCAACGCCGCGCTGTTCGGCATCCGCAACCGGGCGTCCGGCTGGAGCACCGGCCTCTCCATTATCACTGCGATGGCGAACGTCCTCCCGACCCTCGCCCCCGAGGACCGGCCGCTAGCGCTCTACCAAGGCCTCGTTCACGTCGCGCGTTCGACGGCGAACCAGCCGCCAAGCTTCGATCTCGAGCCACTGGAGACGGCGGAGCGGCGCCCGGAGCGCTACCTCGATTGGTTCCGCCGCTTCGTCGAGGTGCGCGGCGAAGAGGCGGCCGAGCGCGCGTTGCGCACCGCCATCCACGTCGGGCTTGGGCCGCCCGTGGTGGCGGACATGGTGTTCGCCGGCTGCACCGATCACCTCTTCCTCGATGTCGGCCACGCGCTCGACTTCGGCAACAAGGCGTTCGAGCTGCTCGACCATATCGGCTGGGAGCACGCGGAAGAGGTGCTGCCGTCGCTCGTGCCGGGGATGGTGACGGCGCGACGCACGGAGGAGTCATCGAGCTGGCGCCACCCGGTCGACCTCGCGGCGTTGCTGGCCGACGTGTATGACGAGCTTGACGCAGCGATCGACGCGGGTGCAGCTCGCTTGCAGGATTGGGAGGGACACCGCGAGCTCGCCGAGCAGGTCCTCGACGGCGAGCCGAAGGAGACGTTGGACCGCATGCTCTCGCTCGTTCGCGAGGGAGTGCCGCTCACCGAGCTGTCGGCGGCGGTCGCCTATGCCGCTGCGCGCCGGCCTGTGCACTTCCATGTGTCGAATGAGTTCGGCGATTGGGACACCGTCCACCACACGTTTACCTACGTCAACGCCGTGGACCAGGCGATGCGCCGTGCCCCCTCGAAGCTGCTCGCGCGCGGCATATTCGACGGCGCGATGTCGGTCTACCTCGAGCGCTTCCTCAACGTGCCCAAGCAGCCGATCCCGACGCCGTCGGGCGCGTCACCCACGCGGGGCGACCTGCTCGCTGTGTTCGACACGCAGGGCAACGTCGACGAGACGGCGCAGATCGTCGCCGACATGCTCGCGCAGCGCCGGCACGAGGAGGTCGTGCAGACGCTGGGCCACGCGCTCCTGCGCGAGGACTCAGGTTTCCACCAGTTCCAGATCTACGAGGCCGGGGTGCGCCAGTATGGGCGCTTCGCCGGCACGGAGCTGGGCGACCACGTCCTGATCGGCGTCGCACGGTTCCTCACCGCCCACTCGCCGACAGTGCGCGCCGTCGGCCAGACGTACGACATCGCCGCCCGCCTCCACCGCGGCGAAGCGCTGCACGGAGAGGACGCGTAGGCTGCTCGACGCCGACGCGCTGACCTATCTCGTCTCCGCCTCGGACCGGAGCGCGAGCTTCTTCTGGGCCGGCCTCCACTCGGGTGACCGCTTCGGCTTCGTTACCGCGGGCCCCGGCGGCTGCAGTGCGAGCGGACTCGACAGCGCACTGGTCCCGCAACACTCCGCCAGCGGATAGTACGCGGTGCTTGCCGAGAGCGCCGCGACCATTCAAGACGTGGTCGCAGCCGCACAGCGGCCTGTCGCCGCACAGGCCGCCAAGTCGTTGAAGCCGTCCTGCGACCAGCCCACGCGCGAAGGCCCCAGGCGCTCCACCAGCGTGTGATGCAGCCGCTCGGCGGAAGAGGTGTCTCGCCAGTCGTCAAACCCTAGCTCTGCGAAGCGGCGGGGCAACGGCCGGCGGCCCGTCCGCTTGCCGGCGGAACCGTCGCCGAAGAACGTGTCGACGACCACCCGATCCGCGCTCTCCGCCAGGAGCGCGGCAAAGCGATCGTGATCGTGCGGCAGCGTGGGGCTGACCGCCGCTTGCACACGGATGCCTCGTTCGCGCGCTAGCCGCATCGTCCTAACGCGGCGCTCGATACTCGGGCAGATCGGCGTGAGCGCTCGCCGGACGCCATCGTCGTCCGTCTCCACGGTCATCGACAGCCAGGCAAACGGCATGCGCGACAGCAGGTCGAGGTCGCGCTCAACGAGTGGTGAGCGTGTTTGCACAACAAGCAAGGCGACCGGTAGCTCGACAAAGACTTCGAGGATCGAGCGCGTAATGCGCTCTCGGGCTTCCGCGGGCTGGTATGGGTCTGTGGCTGAGCTCATGAAAATCCGGACAGCAGTCGGGTCGCGCGATTGCGTGAGATCGCGTCGAAGCGCCTCGGCCGCGTTGACTTTCGCCTTCACCCATTGGCCCCAAGGCTTCCCCGCATGCAAGCCGATCGGAGACTCCGCCACATAGCAGTACACGCCGCAGCCGCCGTCGCCGAACGCGCAACCCATGTACGGGTTCAGCGAATGGGTGTAGGACTGCAAGAACCCGCTCGAGGGCGTCAGCACCGTCCGGCAGCGAACTTGCTCGATGTTCGGCCTCGCCATGGCGAGGCCGTGATAGCACCGATGTTCTGTCGCTGTCAAGGCACTCTCGCAACTTCAGCCGGCGGAGCCCGATGCGCGCGCCGCTCTGGCGCCAGCTATTCTTGTAGTGCCCGGGACATTAACGTAAGGACGACTGCATGACTTCTGACGACAGCTCCGCTCAGGACACACGGCGAGGCCGACCGCCGCAGGTCTTCGACCAGGCGTTCCTCACCGGCGTCGAGGGCGTCACCGAGCTGCTGCTGGTGCGCCATGCCCAGCAGGCGATCTCAGCCGAGATGACGGCCGGCGAACTGATCGATCCCGCGCTGAGCGATCACGGACGGCTGCAGGCGCGCCTCGTCGGCGAGGCCCTCTCCACAACAAAGCTCGACGCCATCTACGCCAGCCCGCTCCGCCGCGCGCGCCAAACCGCAGACGCCATCGTCGAGCACCACCAGCTCAAGGCGATCGTGGTGGACGACCTGCGCGAGGTCGAGATCTTCCGCGACGCGCCGCAGGACAAGACCATTCGCGACTTCATGAGCCGTGAGCTCCTCGAAGCCGTACGCGGCCGGATGCTGCGCGAGCGCAGCTGGGACATCTACCCATACTCCGAGCCGAGCGCCGACTTTCGCAGGCGCGTGATCAACGCGATCGAGTCGATCATCGTCCGCAGCGAGAGCCAACGCCTCGCCATCATCTGCCACGGAGGCGTGATCAACGCATACACCAGCCACATCATCGGCTCGCCGTACGACATGTTCTTCCGCCCGGCGCACACATCAGTGAACATCATCGCCGCCGGACAAGGCCGGCGCGTGATTCATCTGCTGAACGATACGCACCACCTACGAACCGCCGAGGGCGACCTGCACACCTACTAGCCATCCTCCTATCGGAGTGCGGCGGCGAGCGGCATCGCCCTGAGCTTCTAGAAGCGCTCCCGCAATGTTGGCCAGCGGCCGGCCGGACAGGCGATACTGTTTCCGGCATGGAACCGTTCGCCGTCGCCTTCGGCGTGTTGCTGATCTTCGTCGTCCTGCTCGATGCGTTCGAGACGGTCGTACTACCTCGCCGCGTAGCGCGGCAGATCCGTCTTGCGCGGCTCTTCTATCGCTATACGTGGATTCCCTGGTCTGCTTTCACGCGCCGACTGCCAAACAACGCGCGGGAGAGTCTGCTGGGCTTCTACGGACCGCTCTCGCTCATCCTGCTGCTCGTGCTTTGGGCGGCGCTTCTGATCGTAGGCTTTGGCGTGCTGCAGTGGGGCCTCGGTTCTCAGTTCGCAACCGCGCATGGCGGGCGGGGCTTCGCAACGGACATCTATGTGAGCGGCACGTCGTTCTTCACGCTCGGCCTCGGCGACGTGACGCCGCGCTCCGCGCTCGCGCGCTCGGTCACGGTGATCGAAGCCGGCGCCGGCTTCGGCTTCTTGGCGCTCGTCATTACCTACGTGCCGGTGCTCTCCCAGGCGTTCTCCCGGCGCGAGACACACGTCTCCCTGCTGGACGCGCGCGCCGGCTCGCCGCCCAGCGCCGTCGCGCTGCTCATCAGGCTCGATCGCGATGGCGGACGGGACGCCATGGCACAACTGCTGCGCGATTGGGAGCGCTGGTCGGCGGAAGTCCTCGAGAGCCACCTATCGTATCCGGTGCTGGCGTTCTACCGCTCGCAGCACGAACGCCAGTCGTGGCTCGCTGCCTTGACGACCATCCTCGATGTCTGCGCGCTGCTCCGCGCGAGCGGTCAGGCGGAGGCCTTGCCCGACGCGCAGCTCACATTCGCCATGGCGCGCCACGCGGCAGTCGATCTCGGCCAGATCTTCAGCACCGAGCCACAGGTCTTCGACGCGAACCGGCTCCCACCGTCCGACTTCGCGCGTCTCAGCAGCCTGCTTCAGAAGAGCGGCTGCACTTCCAAGGACATCCGCGAAGACAAGCTCGCAGAGCTGCGCGGCATGTACGAGCCCTACGTCTGCGCCCTCTCAAACTACCTGCTGATGCCCCTGCCGCCCTGGCTGCCGGCTGAGCGACCCGATGACTGGCAGTCCTCGCCCTGGGAGTGAGCTCCCTTGACAACAGAACACTCGTTCTATATCCTGTAGGCGACTCTCTCGTGCTGGTTCTATCCGATGCGTACAGCCTGCGTCCGCGTCCCTTCCTTCGCCATCGCCATCGAGCGGCAGCGCGAGCCGAACCTGGCCCGCCAGCCCGTCATCATCTACGACCGCCAGCAGGTGCTCGAGGCCTCACCGCCGGGCGTCCGGCCGGGCCTTTCCCTTCGAAAGGCAAAGGCGCTCTGCCCGGAGGCGGCCTTCCTGGAAGCCGACCACATCCGCTATCGCGCCGCCTTCGATGCCATGCTGGACGCGCTCGAGCGGGTCGCTCCTGCTGTCGAGCCCGCAACGCTCGGCTGCGCGTACGCCGATATCGATGGCCTGCAAGGGTTACACGCCGATGAGTTCGCGCTCGCCGGCGCGCTGACGGAAGCCGTCCGCGACGCAACAGGCTTGTTGCCCGCGGGAGGCATCGCCGAAGGCAAGTTCGTCGCGTGGGTCGCGGCGTCATCCGTCGGTCCGGGCGAGGCGGGCATCGTTCCGCGCGTCCGCGAGCGCGAGTTTCTGCGCGACAAAGACATCGCGCTGTTGCTCCTTCACTCCGCTCAGGACAGGCTGTTCGGGCCGGAGCTCGTCGAGCAGCTCGACCTGCTCGCGCTGCGCACGCTCGGCGATATCGCCGCGCTGCCTCGGCCTGCGGTCGAAGCGCAGTTCCGCAGCACCGGCCGCCGGCTCTGGGAGCTGGCGAACGGCATCGATCACGAGCCGGTCCATCCACGAAAACATCAGGAGCTGCTGACGGAGATCGTCGCGTTCGACGCGCCGGTCGTCGCGAACGAGGCGATGATCGCGGCCGCGCGCCAGATCGTCGCGCGCCTCGTGCGCCGGCTCGATGGCCGCGCCGCGCGCCGCATGCGCCTGCAGCTCCTCGCGGAGAATCGCATCGTTTGGGAGCGCCAGGAGACGTTCCGCGAGCCCGCCGGCGATGAACGGCGCATGCTGCTCCTGCTCAAGACGCGTCTTTCGCTGCTCGAGCTGCCGCAGGGCATCGATACCGTTGTCGTCACGCTGAGCGGCATCGGCAACGACATCGCGAAGCAGGGCAAGCTCTTCACCGACACTCAGCAGAACCTGAACCAGATCGGCGAATCGATCCGGCAGCTCCGCGCCCGTTACGGTCGGGACGTTGTCGGACGCGTGATGGAGGTGAATCCGTGGTCGCGCCATCCCGAAGAGCGGACAGTCCTCGTACCCTACGACGTCTGAACGTCCCGCGCAGCGCGGAGGTGCGCATCGATGCGACCGGCGCGCCGAACGCGCTCAGCCGCGCCGGCGGATGGCTGCAGGTGGTCGAGCAGCTCGACCGCTATCGCACGGGCGATCGTTGGTGGACCGATCAACCGATCGCGCGCACGTACTACGAGCTGCTGCTGGAAGACGGCCGAAGCGTGACCATCTTCCACGACGATCTGCGAGACGCATGGCATGAGCAGCGATATACCTGAGGTATATCCCGACCGCAGCGAGCGCGATGGCTCAGCGTGTGGTGCAATATGCAAGCGGGAGGGGCGCTGTGATGGACTGGGTGAAAGACTTCTACTCGAAGCAGGTCAAATGGTTTGACATCCCGGCGAGGTGGGCGACCTTTTCGCTCGACAATATCCCAGACCGGATGAGAAGGTACGCGGCAGCGGTCGAAAGCCTTGCTGGCCCAGGCGGGAAGCGGATCCTGGAACTAGGAGCGGCTGGCGGCGGCTACGCCGCGACGCTCGCGAACCTGGGCCATGACGTCGTCGCTGTCGAGATTGTAGAGGAATCGGCTGCGAACGCTCGACGGTTGGCTGCTGAGGTGCGAAAAGGGAAGCTTGCAGTTGTGGAAGGAGACTTCTACAAGGTTGAGCTGACGGGCACCTTCGACATCGTCTGTTACTTTGACGGATTTGGGATCGGCTCCGACGCCGATCAACGCCGCCTGCTTCGGCGGGTTACTGGCTGGCTGAAGCCTGGGGCGTGCGCGCTCATAGACATCCTCACCCCCTGGTACTGGACGAGCCGAAATGGCGAAGAGTACCGCATTGGCCACGTCATGGGCCGATATGACTTCGATGCGGACGGCTGCCGGATGCTGGACCGCATATGGCCCGTTGGCGAGGAATCGCAAGCAGTAACGCAAAGCATCCGCTGTTACTCCCCCGCCGATCTTCACTTACTCGTCGAAGGGACCGGGCTCGCGCTGCACACCATCGAGCCGTACGAGAGCGAGCGGTACGAGAGAACCGTTCCATTAGTAGAGGCAATGCTTTATCTCGCAAAGTTCGTCCCACAGAGTTGATCGACAGATGCTCTACGTAGAGCTCCATTGCCACTCCTGTTTCTCGTTCCGGGAAGGCGCCTCCACGCCGCTCGAGTTGGTCCTGCAAGCTCGCAGCCTCGGCTACTCCGCGCTCGCGCTGACCGACCACGACGGCCTCGCCGGCGCGATGGAGTTCGCCCTTACCGCGAACGAGTGGGGCGTGAAACCGATCATTGGGGCAGAGGTGACGCTGCAGCCCTCACCCCGATCTTCGGCCACCCCTCTCCCCAAGAGAGAGGGGACGGGGGTGAGGGCGCATCTCACGCTCCTCGCCGAATCGCCGCGCGGTTACGCCAACCTCAGCCGCCTGCTTTCGATGGCGCATCTGGAAAGCCCGCGCGACGATCCCGCGCTCGATCCCGCCGCGCTGGCCGGCCGCACCGAAGGCATCATCGCGCTCTCCGGCTGCCGCAACGGCGAGCTGTCGCGGCTCGTCGCCGCGTACGATATGCCGGGGGCGCGACGCGCGGCCGAGCGCTACGCCGCGCTCTTCGGCCGCGAGAGCTTCTTCATCGAGCTGCAAGACAACCTCGTCTACGGCGACCGGCGGCGCAACCAGGGCCTCGTCGCCCTCGCGCGCGAGATGGACCTTGATGTCGTCGCGACGAACAACGTCCACTATCATGTGCGCGCGCGGCATCGATTGCAGGACGTGATGGTCGCCATCCAGCACCGCACCACGCTGGACACTTCCGAGCACCTGCGGCGCAAAAACGCGGAGTGCTACCTTAAGTCGCAGGAAGAGATGTCGGCGCTCTTCGAGGAGCTGCCGGAGGCGCTCCGCAACACGGTCGCCATCGCCGAGCGCTGCGCCCCCGACCCTCACCCCAAGGTGGAGGACAGCCCGCGACGCGATCAACGGATCGCCCCTCTCCCGCGAGCGGGAGAGGGGATGGGGGTGAGGGAGCAAGGCTTCGATCTCACGCGCGACCTCACCTACGTCTTCCCGGACTACGAGTCGTCCGATGGCCGGAGCGCAGACGAGACGCTGGAGGAGATCTGCTTTGCCGCGGCGCGGGATCTCTACGGCTAGTCGGCGGTCAGCGCGACGATGTCGCGCACACGCGGCAGGATCTCTTCGCCCACGTTGTAGCACTCTTCCAGGTGCGGATAGCCGGACAGGATAAAGGTATCGAGCCCGATCGCGGCATACTCCCGGATGCGCTCCGCGATCTGATCGTAGCTTCCCACCAGCGCCGTGCCCGCGCCGCGCCGGACCAGGCCGATGCCAGCCCACAGATTCGGCGAGACGAACAACGCGTCCATATCCATCCGCCCATTGTGGAGCGTCGCCATGCGCTGCTGCCCGACTGACTCTGTGTTCGCGAAGCGCTTCATCGCCGTCTCGATCTGCTCCGGCCGCATCGACTGCAGGATGCTCTCGGCCGCGGCGTAGGCGTCCTCTTCGCGCTCGCGGGCGATGACGTGCAGCCTGATACCGAAGCGGAGCGATCTGCCCTGCTCCCGAGCAAGCGCTCGCATGCGCGTGACGCGTTCCTCCACCCACGCCGGCGGCTCACCCCAGAGGAGATAGACATCGGTATAGCGCGCCGCGACGCGCTCGGCGGCGGGGGACGCGCCGCCAAAGTAGATCGCCGGCCGCGGAGGCGGGCCATCCCACCCGAACGGTGTCTTCAGGCCGCCGCCGGCGACTCTGTAGTACTTGCCTTCGTAGTCGAACGGCCCGTCCCAGCACTTCCGGAACACATCGAGGAACTCCTCGGTGCGTTCGTAGCGCGCGTCGTGATCGAGAAAGTCGCCGAAGCCCTGCTGTTCATCGGCGTCGCCGCCCGTCACGACGTTGATCAACACACGATCGCTGGTGATCCGCTGCATCGTGGCCGCCATCTGCGCGGCCAGCGTCGGCAGCAGGAAGCCGGGACGGAACGCCACCAGGAAGCGCAGGCGTTCCGTGTCGTTGGCAAGCGCCGTGCAGATGAGCCAGGCGTCCTCGCAGTTTGAGCTCGTCGGCGTGAGCGCACCGACGAAGCCCATGCGATCTGCCGCCTGCGCGATCTGACGCAGATAGGCTGTGTCGGCGCGGCGTCCGCGCCCCGCCGCCGATGGCTTCGAAGGGTCCGGGAAGTAATCGACGACGGAGCGGCCGTCGCCCCAGGTCGGGAGGAACCAGAGGACATCGATGCTTTGCTGAGTCATCGTGCCAGGCCAAGGTATCACACGATTCGGTAGTGGGTCAGTTTGGGGGTTGACGGGATTTGCAGATGAAGCCGAGCCGGAGCCAAGCGCGAAGGCCGTAGCGCGGCGGCTAAGTGGCCTGAGGGGTGACAGATTGCGTGCCGCCAAGCTTTCCAAAAGCGGCACTCCGAAATAGCTTAGAAGGCGACAGAGGCACGGTGGAGACGCTGCTAGGCGGCTGCTTCGCCCGCCTTGGCCAAGGCTTCCAATTCCAGCAAGTCATTCGTGAAGTCAAAGACCATTTGGATGGGCTCCGCCGGAGTCCGATTCTCATTGAAGGAATCGACATCCAGCTTCAGTTGGCGGCAGTCGCCTAGTATGGCCCGGCGGCGTTGCTTGAAGGCGATCTCCATATTTTGCCGCGGTGCTGTCCTAATGTCGGCCCAGAGAACTTTCTGTTCAAGTCTCGCCGCGTGTTTTGCGCGCACGGCCCGTCCTTGATCATCAACGATGTATTCCTCTCTCATTGCCTGGGAGAGGGCTTCGGCGCATTGACTCACCAATGACGAAGGATGCGGCTGCCACAGCTTTTCCCTTATGGCCCAAGCCGCGACCTGTCGCGACTCAGCGGGCCATTCCTCGCCAGCCTGGATGTACTTATCTACTATTTTCTGCAACTGTTCGTTGTAGGTAGCCATTCGTTTTCCTCTCAGAGTCACGTTGCTGGAATAGCATGGCCCCAGCCATCAGTAAGTGCAGACGATGTTAGTTGGTCGCGAATCTTCACTAGCATATGCCTGAACTTTGAATACGTCGTGCCGCGATGGTGCAACTGACCAACTACTAGGCCAGGATGCACAGCATGGAGGCTCGCGAATCCACGAACGTCTCTCTCCGAGAACAACGGCCCTTTTCTGTCAACGAAGTCATCGAACTTGTCCTGTGGAATTAGTGCCTCCTCAGCGAACTTGTCGGCCTCGATCTCGAAGTCGGGTTTCTCTTCTCTCGTCAATGAGTTCTCGCCGACAAGTCGCTCATCAAACGCGAGGAAGGCGTTCTTCCATCCATCGCCGTGAGCAGCATGAGCCAACTCATGCATCAGTGTGAACCAAAAGTAGTCTATCCGGTCGTAACGAAGAGACACCGCAATAATCGGTGACTTCTCATCGAGCCAGAGGCAAGCGCCATCGACTTTTGTCTTCGCTAGGTGCTCAACGATTATGAATCGGACACCAGCTGCGGCGAGAACATCCGGCACATGCCGAATTTCCTCAGGATAGTTTAGGTGTCCATGAAGCTTCGCAAGCAGATCGCTCACTCGCTTACTGTCAAAAGTTGAACTAATGGGCACCGTTCTCCCGAGATGAATCGCCCGGCACATCCATGATTGCTGGGCAGGAGTGAGCGAATCATATGAGGTAGACATTCGCGCTGCGGCGCGCATGATAGTTGGCACTTCGGCCAGGCTCTTAATCTCGTAGAATTCCAAGATCCTTTGCTTTAGGACTTCGGGATTGCTGGAATATTCGAGCCAACCGCGTTTCACCATTTCGTTGATTGGTCCTTTTGAATAAATTTGAGCGCGCAATCCAATAGCCGGATCAGCAGCCGAGCCTCTGGTCTTGTACAGTTGCCAGGCCGAGTCAAGATTTAGCCACAACTGAGCGCTGGTATCGAAGGCTTCTGCCAAGCCCTTGGCCGTTTCGGGCGTTATGCGCCGCTTGTCTAGGATGACGTCGCTTACCAGTTGAAGAGGACGACCGAGTATTTCGGCTAGATCACTCTGCGTCCAGCCGCGACCCTCCAGGAACTCCTTAATGTACTCTCCTGGGGAGAACACCTCTGCCGGCACTCGTTGAACCATTAATCTTCCCTTCTGTTCAGTCGCTGTAGTGATTGTCTATCTTTTGAATGACGACAACCTTCTTCGGTGCAGTCCCTTCTAAGTCTGCAAGCACTCGCCATTGTCTGTTCAGCCGCATCGAGTAGTCGCCTTCCATCGGCTCTTCCAGCTTTTCGAAATGGAGAGCTGGCCAAGCCCGAAGCTCCCGTTCGTCAACGGCTTGTCTGATGAAGTGGAGCACTTTTCGATACCTCGTGACGACTTCCGGTGGCAGCTTCGCCGTGAAGCGAGCGTCGGTTTCCAGTCGGTCGAGGTCATCGTCTCCAAATCTGACATCCATGCCATCGCCCAAAGAATAGTTGATTCTCGCGAACCCGTCAAGTCCTATTTACATACTTTCCGTGTAATCGTGTAATTTTCCTATTAGCCCCCCCCCCCCCCCCCCCCCCCCCCCCCCCCCCCCCCCCCCCTCCCTTCCCTACTCTCCATCCCCGCCCCTCCC
>CAYQLM010000075.1:11440-15392 GCA_964418365.1 uncultured Dehalococcoidia bacterium | reverse complement strand
GAGAACTTCTACGCCGACGACGCGCTCTTCGCCGCGTGCAAGCTGCTCAACTACCTGTCGAGCGCCGGCGAGCCGCTGTCGGCGCTGATCGCGCGCATCCCGCACTGGCTGACGACGCCGGAGATCCGCGTGCCGTGCAGCGACGACAAGAAGTGGGACGTTGTCGAGAAGCTGGCGGCGTACCTGCGCGGGCGCTATCCGGCGCTCGAGATCGACGGCATCCGCGCGCCTTACCCGGCCGACGACCGCTGGGCGCTGGTCCGCGCGTCCAACACGGGCCCGAACCTCACGCTCCGCTTTGAGGCGAAGACGCAGGACGCGCTCGATGCGATCAGCGACGAGGTGCTCAGGGAGCTGCGCAAGCACGTCGACGTGCCGGAGACAGCGGCGGCGCACTAGTCCAACGTGTCATCCTGAGCCGAGCGGGGCGGGGAAAGAGAAGGCGGCAGCGGGGCGGAGGGCGAAGGATCTTTCCCTCGTCTTCGGAAAACGGCCCCAAACAAAGAGGTCGTCCCTGCGGGGCCGAGAGATTCCTCGCTGCGCTCGGAATGACAGATCGACGCGGCTACGCGAACTGCACGAGTTGGATGTAGTTCCCTTCCGGGTCTTTGAACGTCGCCACCGTGACGTTGTCGAACTTCTCCGGCTCGGCCTCGATGAACTCCACGCCCTTCGACTTGAGCCGCGCGACGTCGGCGTAGATGTCGTCGGTCGCCAAGCCGACCATGTGGCGCGCAGGATCGGCGTTCTTGCCGTGCACGTCGCTGTGCGTGCCGAGCGTGACCGACGGTCCGCTCGGGTTTGTCCCGAGGACGACAAACTCCGGCATGTTGATCGCGACCGGCAAGCCGACGACATCGCGATAGAACGGCAGCAGGCTCTTCTGGATGTCCTCGCTCCAAATGCCGGCGGTAGATAGTCCCTTGATCATGGCTTGTCTCCTTTCGCAGCCGTGATGATATCACGTCTGCGCGTTCGGGTCGCGACCGGGGTCACGGCCCTCGACGACGTCCTTCAGCCGACCAGCGTAGAGCTGCCATCCGCCACGGTGGTCGTTCGCCGTTCCGCGGGAAAGATATCACAGGAGCGAGGCATCAGAAGCGCTGTATTGGTCGTGACGGCGCAACCATGCCATCGTCCACGGGAGGCTGCTCTCATCTCGACCTCGCGGCGCTAGGTCGAGGAGTTGATACGCCCCGTTGAAAGCGTCGAGTCCACGCGCGTACGCTGAGTATGTGTGATAGATCGCCCCGTCTTCCATCATGAATGCGCTGAGCCCAGGTAGCTCCTCGTCCGGATGCTCCGCTGGAGCGAAATTGTACGTGCCGCCACGCTCCTGCTGCTCGGGGTTGAATGACACGTTGAAGTCGAAGTTGAACCTGCTGTTCGCCGACGAGTACCAAGGGAAACTCCACCCCATACGACGCCGGTAGGCGTCGAGCTTGGGGAACGGGGCGCGAGAAACAGCCACCAACGCGACATCGCGGTGCGCGAGGTGAATGCCGACGCCGTTGAAGTTGTCGGCCCAAAACGAGCACGACGGGCAACCCTCATCCCACGTCGGGCCAAACATGAAGTGGTATACGAGGAGCTGGCTGCAGCCCGCGAAGAGATCGGCCAGCGACACCTCGCCTTCCGAGCCATCGAAGCGGTAATCGGAGGTGATCGGCAGCCACGGGAGTGCCCTGCGCTCGAGGCTGATCTCGTCCCGCAGTCGCGTAAACTCCTTCTCGCGTTCAAGAAGGCGGACTCGCGCGTCGAGCCACTCCTCCCGGCTAGCGATAGTGTGTGTGGTCTGCATGAAGTCTCTCCTTCCGCTCATCTACCCCTGTGCGTTCGGGTCGCGGCCAGGATCGCGCCCTTCAGCGACGGCTGTCAGGCGGCCAAGATACATCTCCCAGCCGCCGCGGTGGTCGTTCCGCGTTATCTCCGGGAGGCCCGTGTGTCGTAGGCGAACGACTGTCGCGTCGCCGTCGGGCATGAGCGAGATCTCGATGCGCGATGAGCCGGGCGGCGTGGGATTGCCCTCGCCCTCCCAGCCGAACGTGAAGACAATGCGCTTGTTCGCCTCGATCTCGATTACTTCGCCGCGCGCGATGTCCTGGTTGTTGATCTGTACCTTGTATATGCCGCCCGGGCGCGGCTCGACGTTCGCCTCCGCGCCGAACCACAGCGCGACTTTCGAGCTGTCGATCAAAAACGGGAAGATCGTCTCGGCCTTCGCTGCGACGCGCACCTCCAGCTCGATCGCCTTACTGCTGCTTACGCTTGTCATCTTGTTTCCTCCGTTCTTCTTTCTCCGCTGCGTCCGCCTCTTTCTCCGCTGCGTCCGCCAGCAGGCGCAGCCGGTCTTGCCAGAACTCGCTCAGGAACTCGCGCAGCCCGTCTAGGCCCTCCGGCCGCGCGCGGTACAGTCGCCGCGTGCCGTCGCGACGCTCGGTCAGGAGGCCGGCGTGCTTCAGCACCTGGAGATGCTGCGAGATCGCCGGCCGCGTCACGTCGAAGTGCGCCGCGATGTCGCCCGCCGGCAGCTCGCGCTCGCGGACCAGGCGCAGGATCTCGCGCCGGCGCGGCTCGGCGATAGCTCGGACTGCTGACTCCATCTTAGAAAGCCTCTGCTAACGTAAGGTAACCCTAACAGAGATCAAGCAGCAAGTCAACCGATCGCCTTGCCGCGCTCTCACCGGCCCCGCTAGCATAGTGGCGCCGGCTTGCAAGAAGGAGTATCTCCGTGCAAGAAGCCCCTCCGATCCTGTTCAATCCCCTCGACCCGAACTTTCGCATCGACCCCTACTCCGTATACGCGCGGCTGCGCGCCGAGGCGCCGGTTTATCCAGCGCCCTTCGGCGGCATTGTGCTGAGTCGCTACGCCGACTGCGTCGCCATCCTGCGCGACCCGCGCTCGAGCAGCGACTTCCGCAACTCGGACGAGTTCAAACGCTTCCTCGAGCAGCAGGGGCCGGAGCAGGCGAACATCCTCCTCGGCGAGACGCGGCCGTTCCTCTTCCTCGACCCGCCCGACCACACGCGGCTGCGCGGCCTTGTGAACAAGGCCTTCACTCCCAAGACCGTGGACGGCTTGCGGGCGAGGATCCAGGAGATCGTTGATAAGCTCTTCGATGCGGCGCAGTCCAAGGGCGAGATTGACATCATCGAGGACCTTGCCTACCCGCTGCCTGTGCGCGTCATCTGCGAGATGCTGGGCGTGCCGGTGGAAGACCATGAGACGTTCAAGCAGTGGTCGCGCGAACTGGCGCGCTCACTCGATCCGGAGGACTTCCTGCCGGCGGAGGTCGTCGAGCGCCGCCAGAAGGCGATCGAGTCGTTCACGCAGTACTTCGCGCAGCTCATCGAGAAGCGGCGGCAGGAACCCCGTGACGACTTGCTCAGCGCGCTCATCGCGGCGGAGGAAGCCGGCGACAAGCTGAGCGAGGCCGAGCTGCTCGCGACCTGCATCCTGCTCCTCGTCGCCGGGCACGAAACGACCGTGAACCTGATCGGCAACGGCACGCTCGCCCTGCTGCGCAACCTCGAGCAGCTCGAGCTGCTGCGCGCCGACCCGCTCCTCGCCCGCAGCGCCGTCGAGGAGCTGCTGCGCTATGACCCGCCCGTGCAGTTCACGGGCCGCGTGGCGCTGGAGGACATCCCGATCGGTGACGTCCACGTCCCGAAGGGACAGCAGACGGTGATCCTGCTCGCCTCCGCCAACCGCGATCCCGAAGAGTTCCACGATCCCGACCGGCTCGACATCACGAGGAGCGAGAACCGCCACCTGTCGTTCGGGCACGGGCATCACTACTGCGTCGGCGCGCCCCTCGCGCGCCTCGAGGCGGAGATCGCGCTCAGCGCGCTCGCGCAACGCTTCGACGGGTTGCACCTGCTCACCGCGACGCCCCAATATAAGGAGAACATCGTGCTGCGGGGCCTGGCGTCGCTGCCCGTGGGCTTCGAC
>CAYQLM010000075.1:0-11340 GCA_964418365.1 uncultured Dehalococcoidia bacterium | reverse complement strand
CGACCATAGCACTTCTTAAGAAGTGGGCTTAGACCCACTTCTTTGTTCATAGGGGAGGTTTTGGTCGAGGTGCTCACGAATGGCTAAGAACGAATTCATCGTCGCAATCACCCAGCTCGCCGCCGAGAAGAACCTGCCGAAGGACGTGGTCTTCGACGCCGTGGAGACCGCGCTTGCCTCCGCCTACAAGAAAGACGCGCTGGCGACCAAGCACGTCGTCGTCAAGATCGATACTGAGGTGGGCACGACGCGCATCTTCACGCGCAAGACCGTTGCGGAGGAAGTGCTCGACCCGGAGATCGAGATCTCGCCGGAGGACGCGCGCAAGATCCGCCCCGGCATCCAGATCGGCGAGCACATCGACGACGAGGTCGCGGCGCAGTACGCCGGCCGCGTCGCGGCGCAGACGGCGAAGCAGGTCGTGTTGCAGCGCCTGCGCGAGGCCGAACGCGAGGTGGTGTATGAGGAGTACTCCGGCCGCGAGGGCGACATCGTCTCGGGTGAGATGGTGCGCATGGAGGGCCGCAACGTCATCATCGATCTGGGGAAGGCCGAGGCGCTACTGCCGCCGCCGGAGCAGGTGCGCAACGAGCACTATCGCTCCGGCCAGCGAATGAAGTTCTACGTTCTTGAGGTCTACAAGGCGGCGAAGGGGCCGCAGGTCGTCGTTTCGCGCACGCACAAGAACCTGATCCGCCGGCTCTTCGAGCTGGAGGTGCCGGAGATCTTCAAGGGCATCGTTGAGATCAAAGCGATCGCGCGCGAGGGCGGCAACCGCAGCAAGGTCGCCGTGTGGTCGACCCAGGAAGGCGTCGATCCCGTCGGCGCGTGTGTCGGCCTGCGCGGCATCCGCATCCAGAACATTGTGAACGAGCTCAACGGCGAACGCATCGATGTCGTCCTCTGGGACCCGGAGGCGTCGCGCTTCGTCGCCCACGCGCTCAGCCCGGCGCAAGTCGTGAACGTCGAGATCGATCCGGACACGAACACCGCCGAGGTAGTCGTGCCGGACCGCCAGCTCTCGCTCGCGATCGGCAAGGAAGGGCAAAACGCGCGCCTCGCTGCGAAGCTCTCCGGCTGGCGCATCGATATCAAGAGCCAGTCCGTGTACGAGGAGATCATGGCGTCGCGGCCGCCGGAGGAGCGCGAGAAGAAGAAGGCGGCCTCCGTCGCCGCGCAGGAAGACGTGCAGACCGCCGTCGCGCCGGCTGCGGGCGCCATCGAGGCGGCCGAGGCCGTTGCCGCCGCCGAGTCGATCGCTGCGCCCTTGGCCGTCCAGCCGGCTCCCGCCACGCCGGCTGCGCCGACGATCCGTTTCGCCGAAGAGATCCTGACCGGAGACCGCGGTGCCGGTGCCGCGCCCGTCAAGGCCAAGAAGGGCGGCGGCCGCAGAGAGCGGGAGGGCGAGGCGGAGCGCGAGGCGGCCCGCGCCAAGAAGACGCGCCGCTCCTCCAAGCGGGTTGACCTCGATGAGGAGCTTGATGATGATGTTGTCGATGACTCTGGAGGGTCCGGCGACGACGCTGATGAGTAATCGAACGGTAAGGCACATTCCACAGCGCACCTGCGTCGCCTGCCGCGAAACCAGCGCCAAGCGAGAGTTCGTGCGCATCGTGCGCACGCCGGAAGGCCGCGTCGAAGTCGATCCGAGCGGCAAGCACGCCGGCCGCGGCGCGTACCTCTGCGCGCGGGTCGAGTGCTGGCAAGATGCGCTGAAGAGAGACAAGCTATCGCGCGCGCTGCGCACGACGGTGTCGCCGGAAGACCGCGGAGCGCTTCGACGTTACACGGAGCGCCTCGAAGCGGCGCCAGTGAACAGCTAGGAGAACACATGGCAGGCAGACGCCCCCGTTCCGGCCCCCGGCGAAAGCCTCGAGCTCGACCGCAACCGACGGCGACCGTCGCGGCGCCGGCCGACGGCAACGGCGCACGCGCCGGAGCGCCGGCCGCGCCCAGCCGCGCCGTCGAGCTGCCGCGCGTCCTGACGGTCAAGGAGCTGGGCGACCTGTTGCGCGTTCCCGCCGTGGAGATCATCAAAGAGTTGATGAAGAACGGCGTCATGGCCTCGATCAACCAGAGCATCGATTTCGAGACCGCGGCGATCGTCGCGCATGACCTTGGGTTCGAGCCGTCGGAGAAGGGCAGCGAGGCGCTCGCCGTCGAAGAGCCTGTCGCCGCGGCGCCGGCCGGCCAGCGCGTCGTGATCGAGGAAGCGGAAGGCGCGAAGCTCGAGCCGAGACCGCCGGTGGTGACCGTGCTCGGTCACGTCGACCACGGGAAGACCAGCCTGCTCGATGCCGTCCGGCGCAGCAACGTCACGGCCCGCGAACATGGCGGCATCACACAGCACATCGGCGCGTACCAGGTCTCGGTGAATGACCAGCGCATCACGTTCCTCGATACGCCTGGCCACGCGGCCTTTACCGCCATGCGCGCCCGCGGCGCCAAAGCAACCGATGTCGCCGTGCTTGTCGTTGCGGCGGACGACGGCATCATGCCGCAGACCAGAGAGGCGATAGACCACGCGCGCGCGGCCGGCGTCCCGATCGTCGTCGCGATTACAAAGACCGACCTGCCCGACGCCAAGCCGGACCGCGTGAAGCAGCAGCTCGCTGAACAGGGCCTCAACATCGAGGAGTACGGCGGCGACGTGATCTGCGTTCCCGTCTCCGCCAAGACCGGAGATGGCATCCAGCAGTTGCTCGAGAACATCCTCGTCGCGGCCGAGGTGCTGGAGCTGAAGGCGAACCCCGGCCGCCACGCGATCGGCGTCGTCATCGAGGCAGAGATGAACCGCACGCGCGGCCCGACCGCAACGGTGCTGGTGCAGACGGGCACGCTCCACGTCGGCGACGCCTGCGTCGTGGGCGAGACGTGGGGTCGGGCGAAGGCGATGTTCAACGAAGACGGCAAGAGGCTCAAGTCCGCAGGGCCAGGCGAGCCGGCTTCGGTCCTCGGCCTGCAAGAGGTGCCGCTCGCGGGTGACAACCTCACCGTCATTGCCGACGACAAGACCGCGCGCCAGATCGTCCTCCAACGCATTCGCGGGCGCGAGGCCGCCTCCCTCCACATTCAGCCGCGCGTCAGCCTCGATACGCTCTTCGGAGAGATCAGCGCGGGCAAGATCAAGGAGCTGAACATCATCCTCAAGACCGATGTGCAGGGCAGCATCGAGCCGATCCGCCAGTCGCTCGAGCGGCTCAGCACCGACGAGGTGCGGGTGAAGATCATCCACGCCGCCTCCGGCTCCGTGAACGAATCGGACGCCAACCTTGCCATCGCGTCGAAGGCGATCATCATCGCCTTCAACACACGCCTCGAGCCCGGTGTTGACCGCGTGATCGAGACGGGAGGCATCGACTACCGCCAGTACAACGTGATCTACAACATTACGGAGGACGTGGAGAAGGCGCTCCAGGGCATGCTGGAGCCCATCTGGAAGGACGTCGTCAGTGGCCACGCCGAAGTCCGCCAGGTCTTCCAGTTGCGCCGCAAGCCTGCCGTCGCCGGCTGCCACGTCACCGATGGCACGCTCGCGCGCAACGATCAGGTGCGCGTACTGCGCAACGGCGAGCAGGTGACCGACAGCAAGTTCGCCAGCTTGCGCCGCTTCCAGGAGGACGTGCGCGAGGTGCAGACCGGCTTCGAGTGCGGCCTCATGCTGGAGAACTTCGCCGACTTCCAGGTCGGCGACATCGTCGAAGTCTACCGCCGCGAGCGCGAACGCTAGTCTTTACTCGCTACGGCGAAGGACCATCCTCAGACCCTTGCGTCGGTCTCAAGACCCCGACCTACCCCGGTGGTGACAACACATGACACGCCGCACCGAACGCATCAACGACCAGCTCCGGGAGGAGATCAGCGATCTCATTCGCCGCGAGCTGAAGGACCCGCGCATCGGCGGCCTGATCACGATCACGGAGGTCGATGTCGCCCCCGACCTGAGCCACGGGAAAGTCTTCGTCAGCGTGATGGGCACCGAGGAGGAGAGGCGCTCGACGCTGAGGGCGCTCGACGCCGCCTCGCATTTTCTCCAGCGCGAGCTGCGCCGCCGGCTTACCATCCGGCGCATGCCGGAGCTCGAGTTCGTGCGGGACGACTCCCTGGAGCACGGCGCACGCATCCTCAACCTGATCGATAAGACGCGCGAGAGCGACTCGCCCGCCTAGGCATGACCAGCGGCATCCTGAACGTCAACAAGCCGGCTGGCATGACCTCGTTCGCGGTCGTCGCGCTCGTCCGAAGGCTCACAGGCATCCGGCGCGTCGGCCACGCCGGCACGCTCGACCCGATCGCGGACGGGGTGCTGCCCATCTGCCTCGGCCAGGCTACGCGCGTCGTCGAATACCTCATCGGCCAGCCGAAGGTGTACTACGCCAGGATCCGCCTTGGCACAGCAACCGATACGTACGACAGCGAAGGGGCCGTTACCGCGACGGGCGATCCGAGCGCGTTGACCGAGACTGAGGTCGCCTCCGCGTTGCAGAGCTTCGCCGGAGAGATCGACCAGCTCCCGCCGATGTACAGCGCGATCAAGCACCAGGGCCAGCCGCTCTATCGATACGCCCGCGCGGGCAAGGATGCGCCACGAACGGTCCGGAAGGTGAGGGTGTACGCGATCGCGCTCCGCCGGTTTGCGCTACCAGTCATCGAGGTGGAGATGGAAGTGGGCCGCGGCTTCTATGTGCGAACGCTGGCCCACGACCTCGGAGAGCGCTTGGGCTGCCGCGCCCACCTCGAGGGCCTCACTCGCACTCGAACCGGTCCCTTCCGAATCGAGGAGGCCCTTGGCATCGACCAGCTGCGTGCCGCGGCCCAGGCCGGAATCTGGGAAGACCTGCTCATTGCGCCCGACCGAGTGCTGGAATCCTGGGATGCCGCCCTGCTCGCCGAGGAGCATTCACGGGAGGTCTGCCAGGGGAAGCTGGTGCTGCTGGAGACGGCGGCTCCGGAGCGGCCGGAGGCTGCGCCAGACTCGCCCTGCCGCGCGTATTCGGCCGCAGGCGAGTTCTTAGGGGTTCTCCACTACCGCGGAAGCGGGCTCTGGAAGCCCGAAAAGGTGTTCGCACAGGCCGAAAAACGCCCCTAATCTTCGCCTCAGATTCCTTGACTTGAGTTCAGAATGGACTATCATGACTCCAAGCGAATCTGAAACCAGTCTACGGCGGGCCGGGAGCCGCCTCGGGCTGGTTACGGTCGCCCGTTCGGCAAGCCGAACATACTGAGGACTCGGCGGCGCTGGCCGCCCAAGCAGAAAGGGGATTGGACACCAATGCAAGCCTACTGCCTCAAGTGCCGCACGAAGCGTGACATGCAGAACCCCACCCAGGTCACTATGAAGAACGGCAAGTCTGCCACCAAGGGCAACTGCCCCGTCTGCAGTACCGCCATGTACCGCATCGGCAAGAGCTAGACTCCCGCACACGTACGCATTGCATCGAGGGGTGGTCGGAGCCACCTCTCGTTCGCTGTCCGCCGGCTCTGCAGCGCTGCCCGTACGCCAGCCAGGTGAGTCTTGTGATGAACAGGCCAGACGTAGATGTTCGGGCATCGGCCATCCAAGGGCTTGGCGTTTTCGCTATGCGGCCGTATCTGGAGGTCGAGCCGGTACGCCGGGTGAACATCGTCCGCGAGGTAACTGCGGAGACTCCCCTACGGGAGGAGCTCGGCGAGCGAGCGGAGCACTGCAGCTACCCGAGTGGCAAGGTGGTCCTCTGGGGCTTTCCTGACCGTCACGTGAACCATAGCTGCGATCCGAATTCGCATGCGCTCGAAAAAGGCGACGGAAGCAAGGTCGTACACATCGTAGCCCGGCGCGCCATACGGGCCGGCGAGGAGATCACGTTCGATTACAACGTGAACCTGAGTGGCGGCAGCTCATGGCCGTGCCACTGCGGCGCCGAGCGCTGTCTCGGGGAGACGATCGGGGACTTCTTCAAGCTGCCCCAGGAGCGGCAGCTTGAGTACCTGCCTCTGCTCGCCGAATGGTTCATCGCCAAGCACCGCGACCGGATCGAGGCGCTGCGCCACAGGGCTCGGCATTAGACCGCGTCTAGTCCCTCAGGGAGCACCAGATTCCTCGCTTCGCTCGGAATGACAATGCGGCCCGTGCTCGCGACTGCGGCCGCCGGGATGGTAAAGAAATCTTCACTCTTGACGCCGTCCTGCCTACGCCCGACACTGGTAGGTAAGGAAAACTTCACCACGACATGCCGTCAAACAAGCTCTTCGCAGTGCTGGAAGCGCGCGGCCACAAGCAGCGCTGGCTGCTCGATCAGCTCCGGCGCCGCGGGTACACCTTCAGCGAGACGTATCTCTCGCAGGTAAAGTCCGGGCAGAAGACGCCGAGCGCTCGCTTCACGGAAGCGGTAGCCAAGACGCTGGGCCTGCCGGAGCACGAGCTCTTCGGTACAAGACGGACGGCGGGCCGCCGCAAGTCACGGGAGGTAGCGATGCCAAAGACAAAGAAGAAGGGTGCGATCAACGTCGCCATTATCGGCGTGGGCAACTGCGCCTCGTCGCTGGTGCAGGGCGTGCAGTTCTACCAGGACGCGCGCGACGACGAGATGGTGCCCGGCCTCATGCACGTCACCCTGGGCGGCTACCACATCCGCGACATCAACTTCGTCGCCGCGTTCGACATCGACGCGAACAAGGTCGGCAAGGACCTCTCGGAGGCGGTCTTCGCGCCGCCGAACAACACCTTCCAGTTCTCCGAGGTGCCCCGCACCGGCGTCCGCGTCGCGCGTGGCATGACGCACGACGGCGTCGGCAAGTACCTGCAGGACGTTGTGCACAAGGCCCCCGGCGCCACCGCCGACATCATCGGCATCCTCAAGGACACCAAGGCGGATGTCGTCGTCAACTACCTGCCAGTCGGGAGCGAAGAGGCGACTCGCTGGTATGTCGAACAGGTGCTTCAGGCTGGCTGCGCCTTCATCAACTGCATACCGGTCTTCATCGCCAGCGGCGGGCACTGGCCCCAGCGCTTTAAGGAGGCCGGTCTGCCGATCATCGGCGACGACATCAAGTCGCAGGTGGGCTCAACGATCGTCCACCGCGTCCTCACCCGCCTCTTCCGCGACCGCGGCGTGCGCATCGACCACATGTACCAGCTCAACTTCGGTGGCAATACCGACTTCCTGAACATGCTCGAACGCGAGCGGCTGGTATCCAAAAAGATCTCGAAGACCAACGCCGTCGCCTCACAGCTCGATTACGAGATGCCGGCGGACGACATCCACGTCGGCCCGAGCGACCACGTGCCGTGGCTGCTCGACCGCAAATGGGCCTACATCCGCATGGAAGGCACGACGTTCGGCAACGTGCCGCTCAACCTCGAGCTCAAGCTGGAGGTCTGGGACAGTCCCAACTCCGCCGGCGTTGTCATCGATGCGGTCCGCTGCTGCAAGCTCGCGCTCGATCGCGGCCTCGCCGGCGCCCTCGAGGGCCCCTCCGCCTACTTCATGAAGTCGCCGCCGAAGCAGTACACTGACGGCCAGGCGCGCGAAATGGTGGAGCGGTTCATCTCAAGGGGCTAGGTTGGGACAGCTCGTCTACCGGCTCTTTCAGCTCACGATCCTCGTCACGCGTCCGCTCCCACTCTGGCTGGGCTATCGCATCGCGGCGCTCGTCGCGAGCATCTGCTACTTCTTCTTCGTGCCGCAGCGGCGCGGCCTGAACAACAACCTGGCGCATGTGATGGACACCGACGACAAGCGCGCCGTCGATGCCGTGGCGCGCCGCGCGTTCCGCAACTTCGGCAAATTCGTCATCGATTTCGTCCGCTTCCCTATCATTACGCCCGACGAGGTCCGCCGGCGGCTCGCGTTTGCGCAGTGGACCGAGCTCGACGACGCGGCGAACTCCGGCCGGGGCGTCCTCATTGTGACGATGCACTTCGGCGCGTTCGATCTGGGCGCGGCCGCGCTCGCCACCTACCACTATCGGATCAACGCCATCGGGGAGGACTACGGTTATCCGGAGATGGACGAGCTGATCCACAGCTCGCGCGGGAAGCTGGGGCTGCGCATTCTGCCGCGCGAGAAGGCCGCCCGCCAGGCGTTCCGAGCGATCAAGCGCGGCGAGATGGTCGCGATCCTCATCGACGTGCCGCCGGCGGGGCAGACTGTGGTCGTCGACTTCCTCGGTGCGCTCGCCGAGGTCTCGTCGGCGCCGGCGCTGTTCGCCCTGCGCACTGGCGCCTGGGTGGTGCCCTCACTCGTGCTGCGCGGCCCGGAACGCGACGCCACGGTGCGGCCGGTAATGGACTTCCGTCTGCGTTACGAACCGACCGGCGACGAGGAGCGCGACGTGCGCGAGCTCACGCAGCAGATGATGCGCGCGTTCGAGCCCGTCGTGCGCGAGCACCCGGACCAATGGTTCATCTTCCGGCCGCTGTGGAGAGATAGCGCGCGGCGCTAGCCGCCATACTGCCAGCCGAGCGCCTTCTGCGTCAGCGCCTCGCCGTCGGCCAGCACCGCGCCGTCGAGCACGCGTCCGACCACGAGCGTGTGGTCGCCGGCGGGATGGAGCAGCTCGACCTGGCACTCCAGCCACGCGAGCGCGCCGTTCAGCAGCGCGCAGCCGGTCCGCTCTCCGAGGGCATAGTCGAGCCCCGCGAGCTTGTCGTAGATCCGCCGCGACTCTTCTTCGGAGCGTCCCTTGATCTTCGAGGCGTCGCGCGGCTGCGCGAAGCGCTGCGCGATCTGTCCCGCGCCGATGGGGAGCGTGTTCACGCTGAAGAACCCCGTCTCGCGGATGAAGCGCAGCGTCGTCGCGTCGTTCTCGATGGAGCAGCACACGAGGCGCGGCTTGAACGAGACCTGCATGAGCCAGTCGGCCATCATGCCGTTGAGCGTGCCGTCCTCGCCGCGCGACCCGACGATGTAGAGGCCGTAGGGAAACGTCTCGAGCGCTTCCGCCACGGGATCAGGCGCCGTGGGCCGGAGCGGCTCGTACTTCGCCCGTTCGATGAGCTCTTCGTTGGGCATGGCTCCTTAATCCTAGCAAGAAAGGCAGTCGCTGGATCACCCCATGGCCTTGTAGAGTGGCTCCAGGAGGTGGCAAGCATGGCGAGCAAGAAGGGCAAAGGAACAACCCGAAAGCGGTCCGCGTCCGGCGCGGCTCGCGGACGATTTAGGTTCCTAGGACGCGCTCCCTTTTCGGTCGAGGTTGACTACCGTGGGACGCTCAAGCTTCCCGTGGGTAGCAGTGAAATCATCGCCTCCATAAGGCCTGTCCATACGCAACCTGACAAGCAGGTCTCGGAAGGTGGTACCTTCGTGGCAATTGAGTTCGAGGCGAACGACGCAGATCTGGTTCGGTTAGCAGCGAACGGCTTGGAGCTCGCCCGGGATGTGAGTGCAGCAATCACTTTGACTTCAAACCTGCCCCTTGGAAACGTAGCTCCCATACAGCTCCTGGAAACTACACCGCGCGCGCGGACCCCTCGCTTTCTGTTCTTCTTCTATCACGCACCGAGTCGCTGGACATCTTCGATTACGACCGATCATGTGACTGCAGCCCAGCAGGCTTGGCGCCATTGGGATGGTCTCCAGGACGGCAAGAGACTTCGACGCGCTACCCGCCGGTACGCGCAGGCTCTCGCGGCCACAGACCAAGTTGAGGCTTTGCAGACCGCATGGTATGGCCTAGAGGCACTCGAGAAGCCTCTAGCTTTGGAAGAGGGCCTGACCCCCGGCACGGAGGTCTCCCGAGCGACATGTGATAGCTGCGGAACCATGTACGAGCGAAAGACGACAACGCTCGTCGGCGTCCGCGCCTTCATCACAGGTCAGATCCACCAGCTTCCTCAGAGTCCTGAGCGTGAGGCAGAGTGGAAAGCCCTGTCAGAACTTAGAGCAGCCCTGGTACACAGCTTGAGGGACCTCAGGGAAATTGAGACGAAAGTGAACGAACATGTAGCGGCAGCATTCCACTACTTACATGACGCCAGCGCGCATCTTGCCCACCTTCACGAGTTGGAAGAGTGGGGGTATCGCCTAAACCTTCCGATTCCACTAACAAACGTCATCGTCGGGAAGACCGGTGGCCAGAAGCCGCCATCGCTTGGGGAATGGGGCCCGTTGCTAGAGATGCGTCTCACGTGGATTGAACACGGCGCGCATGGCTGGATACCGGAGTATGAGTCCGTAAATCAGGCCGGGGGAGAAATTGGTGGCGAGTTCTTCTATCTCGGCAAACCGCTGAACCAGGCCTCCGAGGAGGACTTGCAGCCCGCCAACGTTGAAATAGGGAAGTTGCGACCCGGCAGTGGATAGGCAGATCCTCCCTACAGCAACTCGCCGGTGGCGGACCAGGTGCGGCCGGTTATCGTTTTCGAATCCTATTGGACAAACACCCCAACGATTGTTGCTGTCACTTCCACCACCGCGAGAACTCCAACGACGATAGCAAGTGCTATGTCGAATCTCCGCCTTTCGTTTTCAAGCTGCCGCTCCCACTTGCGACGTTCCGCTTCCATCTTTTCTTGAAACTCGTACTGTCTTTGCTCTTGCTGTTGAGCTGCTAACCCGCCCAAGTGTTGTTGCGGCGACAGCCCTGGCGTGTACACAAACCATTTGGCGCATTGTCTGCCCTTTAGAAAGACACGAACGGCCGCTTTTTCGTTGCCTTCTACGTTTGGGAGGTTCTGCTCCGCAATCACTTCTTGACCAAGTGCAAACGCTCCCATAAAGCAAATGGGTGCTGTAATGACGGGCCCCCCAAATGCATCCGGCACATGCTGGAAGACCTTTCCGCTGGCCCTCTCGGCGGTCTCTATTTCAAAGTAGTTGTTAGGTCGCTTACCTGGGTCGGCATGCTTTGCTAGAAATCCGCAGGACACGCATCGCCCGTGTAGCTCGGGTCGATGGTCAAAGTCCTTCCCCGGTACGGGAGGGAGAATCGACGCCTGATTCTCCATGGTTCAGAGAACCTACCTTCTGCTCTCCGGTTTCTACAGCAGCTCCCCGGTGGCGCTCCAGGTGCGGCCCTCGGCCTGGTAGGCCGCGATGACGTTGCGCGCGATGGTCTGCTGGTGCACCTCGTCCGCGCCGTCGACGAGACGGGCCGAGCGGGCGTGCTTCAGCATGTCGGCGAGCGGCGTGTCCGTCGAGTAGCCGAGTGCGCCGTGCACCTGGATCGCGCGGTCGACGATGCGCCACAGCGTGTTCGCGACGTGGTGCTTCGCGTAGGAGACCTCCTGGCGGAACGGCAGCTTGTTCTCGATCTTGTACGCCGCGTGGAGCACCATCAGCTTGCCGGTGTAGAGCTCCATCGCGGAGTCGGCGATCATCCACTGGATCGCCTGCTTGTCGGCGAGGAAGGAGCCGTGGG
>CAYQLM010000074.1:0-15934 GCA_964418365.1 uncultured Dehalococcoidia bacterium | reverse complement strand
GGATCGAGCGCCACGTCGACAGCCCGACGGCGACCGACTTCCAGCCGCCGCCGAATCCCATGTGGCACTGCGCGTTCACGTAGACCGTTAGATCACTCTCGACGACGCTCTTGTGGATCTCCACGTCGTAACCGCTCGCCGTCGTGCCGAGGTGGACGAGGTTGTCGGCGTCCTCCGCGTCGTGGCACGAGAGGCGCTCGCCGAAGCGGCGCACGAGATCGTCGCCGATCACGCGCGCCAGCTCCTCGCGCGTCCACTTGCGGTGCAGCGCGTTCGCGCAGACGAGCTGTACGCGCTCCTCCGCCACGCCCGCGGACGCAAGCTCATCGAGCACGGCGTCTATCGCGAGCTTGCGCACCGGTCCGAACGACGGCACCGTGGGGTCATCGAACGCGATCAGCACGCGCGCGGCTGGCTGCACCAGCGCTCCGATGCGCGGCAGGCCGATCGGATGGGCGAGCGCGTCGCGTACGGCGGCGTCCTGATCCGCCACCGGCTCCAAGCGCTGCCCGCGCTCCGCGCCGCCGCGCACGATCCGCGCGCGATCGGGCAGCCGCGTCGAGACCGTGCTATCGCCGTAGGGGAGCCTGACCTCAACCATCGTGGTCGATTCTACCTCCTCGAAGGGGCCTTGGGAGCCAGTTCCGGAGCTCTCGCTCTCTGGTTGCTATACTTCCGATACAGCCGCTCCCCGAAGCTGCCGATACTCCTGTGGCGCCTTCGACGGGCGCCTTCCGCCATGACAGTACGATGGGATCCCAACCGCCACATGAGCCAGATCACTCTCGCGCCGGGCGCCGATCAGGAGGCTTGCTGGGCGGCATCCTGCGGGGCTTTCTTGGTATCGGTAAGCCTCCACGCCAGGAGCCACCTCCGGAGCGCGAGCCGGCACCCGAGCCCGTCGCTTCGCCAGGAAGCGAGGAGCGCGGCGAGCCCGCAAACGAGCTGCCGGCCATGGTAGAGCCGATCAGGACGCCTCCGTCCACGCGCAACCTCGAACGCGTCCTCGCGCAGCTCGAGTCGATGCCGGAAGAGCTATCGGACCTCAAGCGGTCGCTCGGTGACGTGCTGCAGCGCTTCGAGGAGGCGCTCGACCACCTCGGCGGAGAGGCGCACCGCTTGTCGAACGAAGCCTCCGCGCTCGCCGGCGTCGCCGACCGATTGCAGGCTCGCCTCGGCGATCTCGGCCGCTCGATGGGAGGGCAGCGCGAGCCGTTCCGTGAGGCGTCCTATGGCATTCGCGAAGAGCCTCAATACGCCCGACAGGAACAGCCGCGTTACGTGCCGCCCGCGGAGCCACAGTTCGAACCGGGGGACCAGGGGGTGACGATCACCCTCGCCGCGGTGCCCGGCTTTCAGGGCCTGATGGACGCCATCCGCGCGCTGAACGGCCTGCCGGCTACGGAGAGCGCCTCAGTGGTGGCCTTCAAGAATGATGAGGCTTCGATCCGCGTGACGTTGCGCCAGCCGGTCAGCGCTCGCCAGATCGTAGAAGGGCTGCAGGCGTCGACCGGCCAGCAAGCGCTGATCGAAGAATCGCGGCCCGACGCGCAGCGGCTGCGCCTGCGCTTTGTCGAACGGGAGAGCCGGCGCTAGAGTGAGGCGCCGGCATGTGGATCCGTCACCTCTCACTCACCCATTACCGCAACTATGCGCGCCAAGAGCTCGATCTGCCCCATGGGGCGGCGCTGCTCCTCGGCGATAACGCGCAGGGCAAGAGCAATCTCCTCGAAGCCATCTTCCTCCTCGCCACCGCGCGCTCCGATCGCGCCGGCAGCGACGGCGAGCTGATCGACTGGGCCGCGCTGGACCACAAGCAGCCCGTCGCGCGCATAGTCGCGCAGGTCGAGCGCAACGACGGCCCCCTCGCGCTCGAAGCGATCATCGCCGCGCGTGAAGGCCGCACGAAGGACGGGCGCGTGATGGCTTCGAAACGCCTGCGCGTCAACGGCGTGGCGAAGCGCGGCATCGATTTCGTCGGCCAGCTCACCGCCGTGCTCTTCAGCACGCACGACCTCGATCTGATCAGCGGCCCGCCCGCCGAGCGCCGCCGCTATCTCGATACGACGCTGTCCCAGCTCGAGCGCGCGTACGCGCAGGCGCTGCAACGCTACACGAAGGTGATCGCGCAACGTAACGCGCTCTTGCGCCGTATCCAGGAAGGCGCCGCGGAGGAAGACGAGCTCGCATTCTGGGACGATGAGCTCGCCAAGGACGGCGCAGTGCTCATGCGGGAGCGCGCCGTCGCCGTCGATGCGCTGGCGGAGACGGCGCGCGAGGAGCACGCGCGCGTGAGCGATGAGAAGGAAGAGCTGGAGATCGCCTACCAGCCCCGGCTCGATGGCTGGAGCGGGAAGCGCGTGCAGAAGCAAGCAAAGTCGCTCTCCGAAGCTATTCGCGCTGAGCTGGAGTCGCGTCGAGGCCGCGAGATCGGCGCCGGGCTTACGCTCACCGGCCCGCACCGGGACGATCTCTCGTTCACGCTGAACGGCGTCTCGGCGGCGGCGTTCGCCTCGCGCGGGCAGCAGCGCACCGCCGCGCTGGCGCTGCGCCTGGCCGAGGCACGCTACATGGCGGAGCGGAAAGGGGACCTGCCTGTCGTGTTGCTGGACGACGTCATGTCGGAGCTGGACGAGCAGCGCCGCCGCGCTGTGCTCGAATCGCTCGGCGGCTGGGACCAGCTCATCATCACGTCCGCGGACGCGGACCGCTTCGCCGAAGGCATGCCGAAGAACGCACAGGTCTTCCGCGTGCAAGGCGGGAAGATTGTCGAATCATGAACGATGTCCTTGTCTACCGAGCGGACGCCGCAGACTGGCCGAAGGTACCGCTGATCTATGAAGCGGACGGCTACGACGGCGCGGCCGCCGGGATGCGCGTCCGCGCAGCCAAGGAGCTGGATGAGTTCGCTGCGGGCGATCGCGTGCTGTATCTGGCCGACGCGGATGGAAGCGTCGTCGGCACTGTCGGCCTCGCCTTTCGCGGCATCGACGCCGGCTACGCCGACGGCATCGTGTCGGCGAACGTAGCTCGACTGCACGTCGTGCAGGCGCAGCGAAGGCGCGGCATCGCCACGCGGTTGATGGCCGCCGCCGAAGAAGACGCGCGCCAACGGGGGTTCCGAGAGCTCGTCCTCGAGGTTGAGCTCGGGGAGGACAGCGCGGCGGCGCGCGCTCTGTATGAGAAGCTTGGCTTTCGGTTCGTGGGACCCGGACACCATCCGCAAGAGATCGCGCTCATCCTCGACTTGGCGTAGTCGCAGGTCTTCCATGGCAGGCCGGGGCAGGTCGCCAAGATAGCCTGTCATTCCGAGCGTGGCGAGGAATCTGATCTCTCGAGACGCACGGGCCGCTCCGCGAGGATCACCCACCTCCCTACGGGTCGTAAGGACGACCTTAGTGTTTGTCCGCCGACGCAGCGGACGGAGCTAAAGCTTCGTCCTTACTCCTTCCTGACTTGCGTCGCCGCGTCACGCTTTCGCAACAACTCCGGCGGATCATGCCGTTACAATTGTGATGAACTGCTTGGAGGAACCGGAGGTTCATCATGAAATGGCTCAATAGCCTCGTTGCCGGCGGACTCGCGGCCATCATTACAGCGCTCGTCTCGCTGCCGCTCCACTCGCCCGACGACGCCATCTACAACAGCGGCACCGTCGCCATCGCGACGCTGGCGTTCGGCATGGCCGCCGGCGTGCTCTGGGCCGCGCTGGAATCGAGGCGCAACAGGCTGCAGGTCTACCTCGGCGCGGCTGTCGCGGGATTCGTCGCTGCGGTCATATTCGCCGCCGTCAGCGAGCAGCTCCTCAGCGGCGCCTTCAAGTTCATGCTGCCGCTCGAGATCATCGCGTTCGCCGTCGTGATTCCGATCCCGCCGCTCACCTCCGTGGTCTCGCTGCCCAATCGATGGCAGCTCGCCGGTGCGCCGATCAGCGCCGTCGCCGCGCTCGCGATCGGCTTCGCCCTCGCCGGCGTGGGCGATTCGGCGAGCGGCAAGCTGTCGCTGCCCCAGATCACGACGACGCCAGGCTCGTCGAGCCAGACGCTCACGGCCGCCGACGTCGCGGGCAAGACGTTTATTGTCGTGTCGAAAGACTCGAAGCTGACGTATACGGTGCGCGAGAAGCTCGCGAACCTGCCCACCGAGAGCGACGCCATCGGCAGCACAAGCTCGATCACCGGAGACGTCCACCTAGACGGCTCGTCGACGATCTCGGTCGATCTCAGCACGCTCGCGAGCGATCAAGACCGGCGCGACAACTACATCCGGCAGAACTTGTTCAGCACCGATCCTGTGGCGACGTTCACCGTCGATAGCATCACGCTGCCCGATAGCTACGCACCCGGGGACACGTTCACTGCGACCGTAACGGGCACCGCGACCATCCGTGGCGTAACGGGCCCGATGACGTTCCAGGTCGAAGCGAACTTCGACGGCACGACGCTGCAGGTCCACGGCACGACCGACTTCACCTGGGCCGACTTCGATATCCCGCCGCCTAACACACAGATCGTCACCGTGCAGGACAACGTCCACATCGAGATCCTGGTGGTCGCGCGGGAGGGCGCAACGTAGCGACGCACCCAAACCTTTAGTCACCTAAGAAGAGCGGGCTGCGCAGGCCGCGCGGCACAATCACGCGCAGCGCCGCCGTCGCGATCGAGAAGTCCAGTGGTGTCTCGCCCAGGTACTCGCCGTCGATCTGCACGGGCAAGCCCGCTGTGCGCACCTCCAGCGACGACACAGACCGATGAAGGACGTCCCGCCGGCGCTGATGCCGTTTCAGCAGCACGAAGAGCACCAACCAGGCGAACCGCAAGATTCCACCGCGACTCAACACGAGCAGCTCGAGCTTGCCGTCGTCCACCTTCGCCATGTGGGCGAGGTTGAGCACGCCGCCGTAGCTTCGCGTGTTGCTCAGCATGAGCCAGTAGAGCCGGCACGAAAGTGCCTCGCCGTCGGCGACGAGCTCCGCGTCGACCGCGCGATAGCGCAGCGCATGCCGGAAGCCCGTAATGATGTACGACACCGCGCCGACGCGCTGCTTCAGCCCGCCTGCGAGATCACGCACGATTGCCGCGTCGTACCCGGCACCGGCCATCATGAGAAAGTAGCGCTCGCCTGCGCGCCCGAGGTCGACCGTCCTCGTTTCGCCGGTGGCCAGGAGCTGCAGCGCGCGCTCCGGCTGCCTCGGAACGCCGATCTCCTTCGCCCAGACGTTCGCCGTGCCGCCGCGGACGACGGCGAGCGCCGTCGCCGAGCCGGCCAGCCCGTTCGCGACCTCGTTCACCGTCCCGTCGCCACCGCAGGCGACCACGGCGTCGTAGCCCTCAGCGGCGGTCTGTCTGGCCAGCTCGGTGGCGTGGCCGGCGGCCGCTGTCGATTCGATGCCGATCTCCCAGCCGGCCACGCCGTCCGCGGCGGCACGCAGGCGCTCGAGCTTCGGGGCCTTCCGCGAAGCCGGGTTGTAGACCAGGAGCGCCTGCTTGGCCATGGGCCCATCGTAGGCGGTCGAGCCAGGTCGAGTCTAACCTGATAATGTTGACTAAGTCGGTCGATATTGACAAGCTGCGCGTGCCGACGTATTATTGAAGCTACAACGCTCAAGGAGGCTTGGCCATGGTAAAGCAGCTCATCCGCGAGGACCAGATCGGCCCGCTGGAAGCGGCCGAGATCGATAACTTCGAGAAGGAAGCAACGGCCTTCATCGAAGGAGGCGGCCTGGGCGATGACTTCCGCCCCTTCCGCCTGCAGCACGGCGTTTACGGCCAGCGCCAGGACGACGCGCAGATGATCCGCGTGAAGATCCCCCACGGCACGATGACCGCGGAGCAGATGGACGTCCTGGGCCGGATCGCCGACGAGTTCACGCCGCGCAAGCTGGGCCACGTCACCACGCGACAGGACATCCAGTACCACTTCGTGAAGCTAGAGCAGGTCGCCGAGGTATTGCGCATCATGGCTCGGTCCGGTCTCACCACGCGAGAGGCCTGCGGCAATACGGTGCGCAACGTCACGGCCGATCACATGTCGGGCCTCTGCCCGGACACCGTCTTCGATATCACACCGCATGCGGAGGCGACCGCGCGCTTTTTCCTACGACATCCCTCCTGCCAAAAGCTGCCGCGCAAGTTCAAGATCGCGTTCTCGGCCTGCCAGCACGACCACGGGCTGGTGCCGATCCACGACCTCGGCGCGACGGCCGTCATGCGCGACCGGCAGCGCGGCTTCCGCGTCACCGTCGGCGGTGGCCTGGGCGGCTCACCGATGATCGCCCAGGTGCTCGAGGAGTTTGTCCCGGAAGACGAGCTGCAGCGGGTGATCGAAGCGACGATCCGCATCTTCGATCGCCACGGCGAGCGCAAGAACCGCAACAAGGCGCGCATCAAGTTCGTCGTCAAGCGCCTCGGCATCGAGGAGGTGCGGCGGCTGGTGCAGGCGGAGCTCGACACCATGCCCCCCGCCAGCGAAGGCGACTATCTCGATCCGGACTGGGACTTCCTCGAAGAGGCGCCGTCGCATCCGTCCGCGGCGTCGCTCGGGCAGAACGGCCACGCGCCCAACCCGGGCTTCGACGCGTGGAAGCGCACGAACGCCATCCCGCAGGCCCAGCAGGGCTTCTCGATGGTCTACGTCGTCCTGCCGATCGGCGACCTGACCGGAACGCAGTTCCACCAGCTCGCCCACCTCGGGCGCAAGTACGCGGGCGGCCACATCCGCACCGCCGTGAACCAGAACATCGTCTTCCGCTGGGTGCACAACGAAGACCTCGTGGGCCTGCACGCGGAGCTGATCGAGGCGGGCCTTGCCGAGGACGGCGCGCTCACGCTCACCGACGTGATGACCTGCCCCGGAGCGGATACCTGCAGCCTGGGCGTCACGTCATCGAAGGGCCTCGGCCTCGCCATCCGCGACGAGCTGTACGCGAAAAATGGCCACCTCAAGAGCGACCCGCTTGTCGAGGCGATCCGGATCAAGATCAGCGGCTGCCCGAACTCGTGCGGCCATCACCACGTCGCCGACATCGGTTTCTACGGCAACGCCGTCCGCTCGGGGGAGCGCATGGTGCCATCGTTCTCGATGCTCATCGCCGGCCGCGCCGATGGGCCGGACGCCCGCATCGGCAAGCACGTGATGAAGATCTCAGCGAAGCGCATCCCGGAAGCGGTCGTCACGCTCATCGAGCGCTACAAGACCGACCGCAGCGATGGCGAGCCGTTCGCGGACTGGGCGATGCGCGTCGGCAACGATCACATCAAGGAAGTCCTCGTCGACTACGCCACGATGCCGAAGTACGAGGAAGACCCCATGGCGTTCGTCGACTGGGGCGCGAACAAGATATTCAGTCTCGATGACATGGGCGAAGGCGAGTGTGCCGTGTAATACGTCGTCGCCACACGCGATGACACCGGTAGCGTCCCCGACTAGTCGGGGGCGCTGCCTTGAGGGAAACGATGACAACAGTCAAGACCTACAGTCCCGAAGAGCTCGAGCGGATCAGCGCTGGGTTCGAAGAGCGAACGCCGCAGGAGGTCCTGCGCTGGGCCGTCGACGAGTTCTTCCCCGACCTGTCGCTTGCGTGCAGCTTCGGCGGCCCGTCCGGCATGGTGCTCATCGACATGATCGCGCAGATCGAGCCGCGCGTTGAGGTCTTCTATGTCGACACCGACTTCCTGTTCCCCGAGACGCACCAGACGCGCGAGCGCGTCGCCGAGCGCTACGGCATCCAGGCCGTTGCGTACAAGACAGAGCTGGCGCCGGAAGATCAGGCCGCCAAGTACGGCGACAAGCTCTGGCTCAGCAACCCCGATCTCTGCTGCGGTCTGCGCAAGGTTGAGCCGAACCGGCGCGCGCTCGCCGGCAAGCGCGCCTGGATCTCCGGCCTCCGTCGCGATCAGGCGACGACGCGCCGCGAGACGCCCGTCGTTCAGTGGGTGAACCAGTTCGAGATCGTCAAGGTGAACCCGCTCGTGAACTGGACCGAGGGGGATGTCTGGTCATACATCGTGCGCAACGATGTGCCCTACAACCCGCTGCACGATCAGAACTATCCCAGCGTGAGCTGTACCCACTGCACCAAGTCCGTCCAGCCCGGCGATGACCCCCGCTCCGGCCGCTGGCAGGGCTTCGACAAGACGGAATGCGGACTGCACGTGGACGGACCGATCCCGCTCGTCCGCGGCGAAGAGATCACCGGCTAGCAAGTTCGAGCGGAGGAGACATGACCGATAAGGGTTTCGTCATCTGGTTCACCGGTCTTTCCGGCGCCGGCAAGTCCACCATCGCCGAGAAGCTGGAGCCCATCCTGCGCGAGCGCGGCTGCAAAGTGGAGCAGCTCGACGGCGATGTCGTGCGCACGCATCTCAGCAAGGGTCTCGGCTTCAGCAAAGAAGACCGCGACACGAATATCCGCCGGATCGGCTTCGTCGCGCACTTGCTCAGCCGCAACGGCGTCGCCGTGATCTGCTCCGCCATCTCCCCCTACCGCGAGATACGCGACGAGAACCGCGCGATGATCGGCGACTTCGTCGAGGTCTTCGTGAAGTGCCCGATCGATGTCCTCGCTGAGCGCGACGTGAAGGGCCTCTATAAGAAGGCGATCGCCGGCGAGCTCAAGAACTTCACCGGCGTCTCCGACCCGTACGAGGAGCCGCTCAACGCCGAAGTCGTCGTCGAGACCGACAAGGAGACCGTCGATGAGAGCGCGGCGAAGATCATCGCCAAGCTGGAATCGATGGGCTACCTCACGCCCGCGCGCGAGAAGGCGAGGGCCTAGCCATGACCGAGACAATCGAGCCCCACGGCGGCAAGCTGATCAATCGAGAGGTCACCGGCGACGAAGCGGCCGAGCTCGCCGAGAAGGCGCGCGCGCTGCCCACGCTGCGCCTCAACTCCCGCGCGCTGTCAGACCTCGAGCTCATTGCGATCGGTGGCTTCAGCCCGCTGAAAGGCTTCATGAGCAAGAAGGACTACAAGAGCGTCGTCGATGGGATGCACCTCTCGGACGGCCTGCCCTGGTCGATCCCCGTCACGCTCTCGGCGACCGAAGACGAAGCGAGCGGCTTCAAGGAAGGCAAGGACATTGCTCTCGCCGACGAGTCGGGCGAGCCGCTCGCCATCCTCGAGCTCGAAGAGACGTATGGCTACGACAAGGAGCGCGAAGCGGAGAAGGTCTATCGCACCACCGAGGACAAGCACCCCGGCGTCGCCGCGCTCTACGCCCAGGGCGATGTGCTGCTCGCCGGCACGGTGAGCGTCTTCCGCCGTCCGCCGGGGACGTTCCCTGAGTTCCGCCTGACGCCGGCCCAGACGCGCGCCGCCTTCGCCGAGCGCGGCTGGCGCAACGTCGTCGGCTTCCAGACGCGCAACCCCGTCCACCGCGCGCACGAGTACATCCAGAAGTGCGCGCTGGAGATCGTCGATGGCCTGCTGCTCCACCCGCTCGTCGGCGACACGAAGGGCGACGACATCCCCGCCGACGTGCGTATGCGCTGCTACCAGGTGCTGCTTGAGGACTACTACCCGCGCGATCGCGTGGTGCTCTCCGTGCTGCCCGCCGCGATGCGCTACGCCGGCCCGCGCGAGGCGATCTTCCACGCGATCATGCGCAAAAACTACGGCTGCACGCACTTCATCGTCGGGCGCGACCACGCCGGCGTCGGCAGCTACTACGGCACGTACGACGCGCAGCTCATCTTCGGCGAGGTCGACGCGGACAAGCTGGGCATCAAGCCGCTCATGTTCGAGCACACCTTCTACTGCCGCGCCTGCGAGGCGATGGCCAGCAGCAAGACGTGCCCCCACGGCGACGACCAGCGCGTCACGCTCTCCGGCACCAAGGTCCGCGAGATGCTCGCGGCCGGCCAGGAGCCGCCGCACGAGTTCAGCCGCCCCGAGGTCGCGCGCGTGCTGATCGAATCGATGCGCGCGCGCGCGCCGTCCGCCGCCGGAGGCTCGTAGCGCGTGAGCCACCACGAGGCCGGCGTCATTCATGCTCCGCGCGTGTTCGTCGACCCGGAGGCGGCGGAAGCGGCCTTGACCGCGCCACGCGCCCGGCTCCGGCTGGCCGGCGCGATCGCGCTGCGCGTCTTCTATGTCGTCGCGGCGCTGGCGCTGTTCGTCCTCGCCCTGCAGGTCCTGAAGACCGGAGCGGGCGGCCTCAAACCCGTCCTCAAAGACCTGTCCGCCGATGGCACGCCCGGCCTGCTCGGCTTCGGTTGGCTGGGGTCCTACCTGGCGATGAGCGGCTCGCCTGTCGCAGCCATCGCCCTGAGCCTCTTCTCCGGAGGCACGATCTCCGATACCGAAACGTTCGCCATGATCAACGGGTCGCGGCTGGGCGCCTCGTTCATCGTGCTCTTCGTGGGCTTCCTCTACTACATCGGCCGCAAGCGCGACCCCGACAGCATCTACATCGGCGTCGTCGCGCTGCTCACGGCGATCACGCTCTGGACGCCCGTGATCCCGATCGGCTCGCTCGTGCTGCGCAACGGCTGGTTCGATGGCGTGCGCTTCGGCTCGCCGGGCGCTCTCGTCTCTGTCGTCAACCTGATCTACGACCCGATCACTACGCGCGCACAGGATCACCTGCCCAACCTGGCACTCTTCGCGCTCGGTATCCCGGCGCTGCTCGGCGCGTTCATGCTCTTCGACCGCGCCCTGCCCAACCTCGATGCGCCCAACCCCACGTTCGAGCGCTTCTCGCGGCTGAGCCAGCACCGCCTGGCGATGTTCGGCTTCGGCTGCGCGGTTACGCTGCTCACGCTATCGGTCTCGCTCTCGCTGACGATCCTCGTCCCGCTCACGATGAAGGGCTACGTCAAGCGGCAGCATCTCATTCCGTACATCATGGGCGCAAACATCACGACGTGGATCGATACGCTCTTCGCGTCGCTGCTGCTGAACAGCCCGCACGCGTTTACGATCGTCTTCACAGAGATGGTGGTCGGCGGTGGCGTGTCGCTCATCGTTCTGCTCTTCGCTTATCCTCTGTACTCGCGCGCTATCCTGGCGCTCGCGCACCGCATCACCGCCAGGCGGCGAAACTTCATCATCTTTCTCTCGCTCATCCTGATTACGCCGGGGATCCTTCTTATCGCGTGAGTTAGCGTCTGATGAGTGGAAACGCCAAGGCCGCAGCGATCAGCGAGGCGCCCAAGAGCGCTAGTGCTGCTGTTAGTGACATGTCCTCGCCACCGGACAACGAAGGCCCAGATCCATTGTTGGGCAGTTCTGCTGTGGTAAGTGCGTAGTCTGTCCGTGTGTATATGAAGTCATCATCAGGCTCACCAGGATCGTCGACATATACCGTGAGGTGGTCCAAAGGTCCCACAGCTAATGCGCGTACAAGCGTATCGCAGCCTAGATCTCCGAATGAGAACGTTGTCGCGAAGGAACCCATGCTGTCGGTGTCAACGACAGCCAACGTTCCGGCCTCTACGTCGCTATTTGGCAGAGCGAGCGCGAGCTCGATCGGCGTGTTTGGGGGCAGTCCCGCCGCGCTCGCCAGCACTGTAGCGTTACACAGTCCGGACGGGGGGTCGAGCGTCAGTCGCGCATCCGCTCGGGCGGTCGATGCAAGGGCCAAAACGCCAAACAACATGCAGACCAAGGCCATCAGCATTCTCACGACGACATCCTATCATAGTTGGCGAATTGTTGATAAACTCGCTAAACTTTAGATAATGAAGGTCTCAACCAAGGGCGATTACGGCGTCCGCGCTCTCATCGAGCTGGCCCACCACTACGGGCACGGCCCGCTGCAGAGCGCCGAGATCGCCGCGCGCCAGGAAGTCCCGGAGCCCTACCTGGACCAGCTCCTGACGAACCTGCGCCGCGCGGGCTTCATCCGCAGCGTGCGCGGGCCGCAGGGCGGCCACGCCCTCATCCGCGATCCGCGCGAGGTGAGGCTGAGCGAGGTCATCGTCGCGCTCGAAGGCTCGCTGGCGCCGGCGGCGTGTGTGGACGACCCCGACGCCTGCAACCGCAGCGGCGGCTGCGTGCAGCGCGAAGTCTATGAACGTGTCCGCGACGCGTCGCTGGAGATCCTGGACAGCGTGAGCATCGCCGATCTAGCAGAGAAGGAGACAGCGAAGAACCACAATGGTGGACGCTACTACATCTGATCTGCGCGAGCTGAAGGCCGCCGTCCGCGCCGGCGAAGAGATCGCCGACAGCGTGCTCGATATCATCGCGAACACGCCGCTGGTGCGGCTGCATCGCGTCGTGCCCGCCGGCTCCGCGGAGGTGCTTGCGAAGGTGGAGTCGCTCAATCCCGCCGGCAGCGTGAAGGACCGCACCGCCCTCAGCATGATCGAGGACGCCGAGGCGCGCGGCAAGATCAAGCCCGGCGACACGATCGTCGAGCCGACCAGCGGCAACACCGGCATCGGCCTCGCGATGGTGTGCGCCGTGAAGGGCTACCGTCTGATCCTCACTATGCCCGAGGACATGAGCGTCGAGCGGCGCAAGCTGCTCGCGCGCTTCGGCGCGGAACTCGTGCTCACGCCCGCGATCGAGGGCATGTCCGGCGCCGTGTATGCCGCGCAAGAGCTCGTCGATAAGCACGGCTACTTCATGCCGCAGCAGTTCAACAATCCGGCGAACCCGGAGGTCCACCGCCGCACGACCGCCGTCGAAGTGATCAAAGCCACCGGCGGCAAGCTCGACGCCTTTGTCGCTGCCGTCGGGACGGGCGGCACCATCACCGGCGTCGGCGAGGTGCTCCGGCAGCGCGTGCCCGGCGTTCGCATCGTCGCGGTCGAGCCCGCGCGCTCGCCCGTGCTGGCGGGCGGCAAGCCGGGGCTGACCGGCATCCAGGGCATCGGCGCCAGCTTCGTGCCCTCCGTGCTCAACCGCGAGGTCTATGATGAGCTCATCGCCGTCTCGGACGAAGAGGCGCTGTCGATGACGGCGCGGCTCACGAAGGAAGAGGGGCTGCTCGTGGGCGTTTCGTCCGGCGCGAACGTCGTCGCCGCATTGCAGGTGGCGAAGAAGCTCGGCGCGGGCAAGCGCGTCGTCACGGTCCTACCGGACACCGGCGAGCGCTACCTGAGCGTGAACCTATGACAACCGTAGCTGCAGACTTTTAGGTCTGCCGCCAGGCTTGACGAAGAAGAGAGAACAACTATGAGCGTCACCGTCTACATCCCAACGCCGTTCCGGCGCATGACCGGCAATCGCGCCGAGGTGAGCGTCGAAGCCGCCACCGTCGCGGAGCTGCTCGATAACCTCGATCACCAGTTCCCCGGCGTGCACGACCTCATCTATAACAGCGAGCATAAGATCCCCGTGCACATCAACATCTATGTGAACAACCAGGAGATCGGCGCGCTCGATGGCGATCGGACGCGGCTGGCTGAGGGCGACCAGGTCGCGATCATCCCCGCCATCGCGGGTGGCGCCGACGAAGCGAAGCCGCTCACACCGGAGCAGGTCACGCGCTACTCGCGCCACATCATCATGCCCAACGTGGGGCCCTCCGGGCAGCGCAAGATCATGGGCGCGAAGGTGCTCATCGTCGGCGCGGGCGGGCTCGGCTCGCCGGTCGCGCTCTACCTCGCGCTCGCCGGCGTCGGCACGATCGGCATCGTGGACTTCGACACCGTCGATCTCTCGAACCTGCAGCGCCAGATCCTCCACCAGAACGACGACATCGGCCGCCCGAAGGTCATCTCGGCGCAGGAGACGCTTAACGCCTACAACCCCGACGTGAAGGTCATCCCGCACGAGGCGCCGCTAACGTCCGACAACGCGCTCGAGATCATCTCGCAGTACGACATCGTCATCAACGGCGCGGACAACTTCGCGGCGCGGTATCTCGTCAACGACTCGTGCGTGTTCCTCAAGAAGCCGCTCGTGGACGGCAGCATCCTTCTCTTCGACGGCCAGGCGACGGTCTACCTGCCGGGCAAGGGCTGCTATCGTTGCCTCTTCCCGCAGCCACCGCCCCCCGGCCTCGTGCCGAGCTGCGCGGAGGCGGGCGTGCTCGGCGCGCTCTGCGGCCTCGTCGGCTCGATCCAGGCGACCGAGACGCTCAAGCTTATCCTCGGCATCGGCGAGACGCTGAACGGACGGCTGCTGATCATGGACGCGCTCTCGATGGAGATGCGCGCGCTCAAGATCCGCCGCGATCCGGAGTGCGTCGTCTGCGGTGACCACCCGACGGTCACCGAGCTGATCGACTACGACGCGTGGTGCGGCGGCGCGTTCCACAACGAGGCCTAGCCAAATTGTCATGCTGAGCCGAGTCACCATTCTGTCATTCCGAGCGAAGCGAGAGCCTGTCCTGAGCCTGCCGAAGGAAATCTCGTGCTCCCGGAGGGACGAAGCGTTTTGCCAGCAGCGGGCGGCAGCGTGGCGGAGGGCGAAGCATCTTTCGGCACTAGGGAGATCATGTCAGTAAGAGTTAACGTGACCGCCATGTTGCGCACGCTGGTCGGCGCGAAGAGCGTCGATGCGGACGGCCGGAACGTCCGCGAAGTGCTCGAAAACTTGGAGTCGCGCTACCCGGGCTTCAAGAGGCAGATCAGCGACGCCAGCGGCGGACTGCATCGCTTCGTCAACATCTATCTGAACGATGAAGACGTCCGCTACCTGAGCTCGCTCGATACGCCGCTCAAGGACGGCGATGTCGTCTCCATCCTGCCCGCCCTGGCCGGAGGATCGCATGGTCATCCTGAGCCCCTTCGCGGAGTCTATCCTGAGCGAAGCCGAAGGGCTCAGGGCAGGCTCCACGTCCCTGTCATCCTGAGGCGAGCGGGGTAGAAGGAAGGCGGGGCGGAGGCCGAAGGATCTCTCGTCCCGACGCGCCACTATGTTGTACTCCTCCCTCCTCGATGCGATCGGCAATACGCCCCTCGTTGAGCTGACGCGCCTCAGCCCGAAGCCTGGCGTGCGTCTCTTCGCCAAGCTCGAGGGCCAGAACCCGACGGGCTCGGTGAAGGACCGCATCGCGAAGTACATGATCGAGGCGGCGGAGGAGTCCGGCGAGCTCACGCCCGATCGCACTGTCTTCGAGCCGACGAGCGGCAACACCGGCATCTCCCTGGCGATGGTCTGCAAGATCAAGGGCTACCGGCTCAAGGTCGTCATGCCGGAGAGCGTCAGCGAGGAGCGGGCGCAGCTCCTGCGCGCGTTCGGCGCGGAGATCGTCTACTCCGAAGGCATCAGGGGCACGAACGGCTCGATCGCGCTCGCGCAGGAGATAATCGCCGAGCATCCGGAGTACTACATGCCCTACCAGTACGGCAACGAGGCGAACCCGCGCGCGCACTACGAGACCACAGGCCCCGAGATCCTGCGCGACCTGCCCGAGGTCGATGTCTTCGTCGCCGGGCTGGGCACCGGCGGCACGCTCACCGGCGCCGGTCACTACCTCAAGGAGCGCAAGCCCGGCGTGAAGGTCGTCGCCTGCGTGCCGCACCCCGGCGATCTCGTGCAAGGCCTTCGCAGCCTCGATGAGGGGTTCATCCCGCCCGTTCTCGACGAGGCGGTCCTCGACGGCAAGATCGTCGTCGATTCGCGCGCCTCGTTCGCGGCGACGAAGGAGCTCACCCAGATCGAAGGCATCTTCGCCGGGATCTCGGCCGGCGCCGCGCTGCGTACCGCGCAGCGCGTCGCCGAGCGGCTCGAACAGGGCAACATCGTCGTCCTCTTCGCCGACGGGGGGTGGAAGTACCTCTCCACCTCGCTCTGGTCGCGCGACTACGACGAGATGGAATCGGAAGTCGAAGGCAAGGTCTGGTGGTAGGTCAGGCGGAGCGTCACTCGCTGGCTAGTGAGACCGAGCGCAACAGTTCGAGGTAGAGCGCCTCAGTCTGAGCGGATGGCTCGATCCCCAGTTCGTCCGTTAGCAGCTTTCGACACTGCTCATAGGCCCGGAGCGCCTCAGCCCGGTTACCCGCGGCAGCGTGCACGCGCATGAGGCGCTGCC
>CAYQLM010000073.1:0-15998 GCA_964418365.1 uncultured Dehalococcoidia bacterium | reverse complement strand
CGAAGAGCAGCTCATGGCCACCGCGAAGGCCGTGAAGCAGATGGGCGCGCACATCCTGCGCGGCGGCGCCTTCAAGCCCCGCACGAATCCCTACAGCTTCCGCGGCCTCGAGGCTGCAGGCCTCAGGCTGCTGGAGCAGGCGAGCAAGGAGACTGGTCTGCCCGTCGTCACGGAGATCATGTCCGTGCGCGATGTCGATCTCGTCGCTCGCCACGCCGACATGCTGCAGATCGGGACGCGCAACGCGCAGAACTTCATCCTGCTCGAGGAGGTCGGCAAGACCGGCAAGCCGGTCATGCTCAAGCGCGGCCTCGCTTCCACTATCGACGAGTGGCTCCAGGCCGCGGAGTACATCCTGAACACCGGCAACCGCAACGTGGTGCTCTGCGAGCGCGGCATCCGCACCTTCGAGCAAGCCACGCGCAACACGATCGACGTGAACGCGATCGCGCTGATCAAGCAGATCAGCCATCTGCCGGTCATCGGCGACCCGAGTCACGGCACGGGCAAGTGGTCGCTGGTGGTGCCCGTCGCGCTCGCGTGCCTGGCGGCCGGCGCCGACGGCGTCATGGTCGAGGTGCACCCCAACCCCGACCACGCCCTCTCCGACGGCGCGCAGTCCCTCAACTTCGAGCGCTTCCGCGAGCTGATGGATCGCTCCCGGGTTGTCGCGCAGGCGATAGGGCATCCGCTGGCCGCTCCTGTGCCGGAGGCGGCCCGCGCGTAAGAAGGAATACCTCTCGCCATTTGGCCAGGCGCGCAACAAAGGCCGGGCATAGCGCCCGGCCTTTGAGTTCTCCTACTATTGCAGCCTATTTCTTGGACGCGCTCTCCTCCGTCATGCTGATCGCGCGCTCAGGGCAGTTCAGCACTGAAAGCCGCGCTTCTTCTTCGAGCTCGGGCGGCACCACGCCGTCGTTCTTCTCGTGCGCGTTGCCGAACTCATCGAGGTCGAACAGTTCCGGCGCGATGGCGTAGCAGCGGTTATGCCCCTGGCACTTCGATCCGTCGACTCGTACCCGGAGCGTCATGGCCAGGCGAGCATCATCGAGCGCGGCCCGCGCACCTGTCCGCCTGCCCACGTGACCTCATCGGGCGACTCCAGACGGAAGTCCGGGATGCGCTTCAAGAACTCCTCGATCGAGACGCGCATCTCCATCCGCGCCAGGTTCGAGCCGGCGCAGCGGTGGATACCCACGCCGAACGCGATATGCGGGTTCTCCTTGCGGTCGATGATCACCTTGTCCGGGTCCTCGAACACGCGCGGGTCGCGGTTGGCGGCCGGGAAGTTCATCAACACCCGATCGCCTTCGTGCATCGTACAGCCGTTGTACTGCACGTCCGACGCGACGTAGCGCGCCATCGTCACCGGCGAGTACGCCCGCAGCAGCTCTTCGACCGCCGACGTGATCAGCTCCGGCTCTGCGATGAGCCGCGCGCGGTCATGCGGATTCTGCGCCAAGTGCCAGAAGGCGGAACCGATGGAGCTCCAGGTCGTGTCGATCCCCGCGAGCAGGATCAGGAAGGACGTGCCCAGCACGTGTGGCTCCGGTACCGGCTCGCCCTCGACCTGCGCCGAGAGCAGGTAGCTGATCAGATCGTCCTTCGGGTTCTCCTTGTGCTCCTGGATGCGCTCCCACAGGAAGCCGAAGATGTTGCGGGCCGCGTCGCTCTGCAGATCGGTGTTCGTGAGCCCCAGCTCCAGGAAGTTGCGCACCCACTCCGTGAACGTGGCCGACATGTCTTCCGGGATGCCGAGCATGTTGGCGATCACGCGCGGCGGGATCTGCTGCGCGTAATCGACGGCGCCGTCCGCGTGGCCGTTGTCGATGAAGCCGTCGATCAGCGACTTGCACAGCTCGCGCGTCTCCGGCTCCCACTTCGCGATCGATTTCATCGAGAACGGCGGCAGCAGCAGGCGGCGCGCCCAGGTGTGTACGGGCGGGTCCGACGTGATCGGCGGCGCTCCGGCGTCGTAATCGCGCAGGATCTCCGGGAAGTCTTCGTCTTCCTCGGCGCCTTCAGGCGGCGGGCCGCTCGGCGCAACCAGCACGTCGCGCGAGGAGAAGTGCTCGATGTCGCGCGCGATGTCGAAGAGGTCCTCATAGCGCGTCGGCATCCACGATCCGCCCCAGCGCTCGGTGTGCGCTACCGGGCAGGTATCGCGAAGCTCGTCCCAGATCGGGAACGGGTTCTTGATGTAGGTTTTGCTGAAGATGTCGTAATCGTTCTGCCAGTCCGGCGTCTTTTCCTTGTCCCTTGCCATCGGCTCAGTTGTCATCTAGTGTTCCTCCCAGACGGGGTGTCTCGTGGATTCTGACTACTTAGCAAGCGCTAAGTAGAATAATAGCCGAGAAGCGCCACTTGTCAAGAGTAGTGTAATTCAGGTTCGGAAGCTCTATGCTTGCCTCCGATGGGCAAGCGTGGCCGGCCCCCGCACCCCGACGTCCTCACGCCCCGCGAGCGTGAGGTCCTAAGCCTGATCCGCGACGGGCTGAGCAACGAGGATATCGCGGGCCGCCTCGGCATCAGCGTCGACGGCGTGAAGTTCCACGTCGCGCAGATCCTGAGCCGGCTCGGCGTCTCGACGCGCCAGGAGGCGGCCGCCTGGGACGGCGAGCAGCGCCCCTGGTGGCAGCGCGCCCTCGCGCCGCTGGCTTGGGTGGGGCGGAGGATCTCGTCTGCAACATCGCGGCTCGGTCTGGTGTCGGCCGTCCTCTCCGGCGCGCTCCTGCTCGTGGCGATTGGAGGGCTGACCGCACTCGGTGTGCTCGTGTGGCACAGAGATCGCCATGACGCGCCGTTGGCTGCTGCAACGTTCGGTTCTCCCGCCGGAAGGGCAACGCCGGCGCTTACGCCGACAGCAACCCTCGACGTCATTCAGGAGAGTCTTAGAATGCAGCCCAACCGTGGATCTCTCGTTTACGCAGGAGCGTCATGGTTCGCTAACGCAAGTACTGGCTGGTACGGAGGCAGTCACTGTCAGCAACTGACGCCTCCGCCCGTAACGACAACGCTATCGGGAGTCTGCCAGGGCTATATCTTCGGAACAGGGGATGGCGCCCAAACCTGGCAAGAAGAATATCGGGGCGATGTTGTTCCGTCCGAAATACAGTTCCTCAACTCTCGGGTCGGTATCGCGATTGGACACCGCTTCGAGTGCAACCTAGACTGTCCGACCGTTGTCCTTACAACACACGATGGCGGCGTCACCTGGAACAGAGCGTACGAGACGACTCTATCGAGAGCGCGTCTGGCATTCAGGAGCGATGTCGCGTGGCTCATCGCTGGCAATTGTGCAGCTACGCCGCCGCAAGAAAACGCGACTAAGTGTGACTGGCATCTGCTCAAGTCGACTGACGACGGCGTTTCTTGGGCGGACTCTGCACTTCCGCTAGCCGGCTTTAGCGCCGACGTTACGCGTCCAACAGCATTGGACGCGTGGATTGTTACGAGTGCAAATGGACCCGGATATGATCAAATCATTGCTACCCACAACGGAGGAGCCAGCTGGTCAGACCTTCCACTTCCGAGCGGTCCGGGTGCTTATGGCGCTCAGGTGGTCTTCCGGTCTGCAGAACAAGGCTGGCTGGTACTCGGAGGACAACCGGGCGCGGGCAACCAGCAGAAGGAGCTCTTCTCGACGAACGACGGTGGTCTGACATGGACAAGTCTGTCTAGGGGTGTCGGCGGCGGTTACCTCAGTTCGATATTCTTCTCCACCGATCAAGAGGGTTGGATAACACTGGCTCGATACGGGCTAGTCCATTCCATTGATGGCGGGAAGACCTGGAGCTTGGCGGTGCTTCAGGGCGATGTCGGCTTCGGAGACGTACAGTTCGTAGATCTTGGTCATGGCTGGGCAACCGACACCAACATGATGGTTGGCACCGACGATGGTGGTGCAACCTGGCGCTTGGTGCCCGTTCCTACCGTCACACCATGACGCTTCTGGCCGCTGACCGCTGAGCGCTTTTCGGTGCCACCCAGCTCTTAGAGCTCTCCCGCCCGTCCTGTATCCTTCGCCCCGACAACGAGCGCCGTACCGCTGACGCTGCACCAACGTGAAGCTCAAAAGAAAGGCGATTTTGCAAAACGAACTTCCTGAAAGGACGAGCAGGCGCGCTGAAAGGTGACGGCTGATAGCTGACCGCCGATAGCCGATCCGCTATGCTACGCCCGATGAACGCGTTCGACGGCGAGCCGGATCCCGACGCCTTCCAGCTCCGGCTGCCCGTCTTCGAGGGGCCGCTCGATCTGCTGCTCTTCCTCATCGAGCGGGAGCAGCTCGACATCACCGCCGTCTCGCTCGTGCAGGTGACCGACCAGTACCTCTCATTCCTGCGCTCCGGCGAGCAGATCGATGCCGCCGCCCTCGCCGAGTTCATCGCCATCGCCGCGAGGCTGCTGCTGATCAAGTCGCGCGCGCTGCTGCCGCGCCCGCTCGCGCCCGACGAGGAGGAGGAAGACCTGGGCGAGGACCTGGTTCGCCGCCTGCGTGAGTACCGCCGGTTCAAAGAAGCCGCGGCGCAGCTCCGCGAGCTGGCTGACGGCGGCCTGCACAGCTACCCGCGCATGACGCCGCCGACAGGCCTGCCTGTGCCCACCGGCCTCGACGGCGTCACCGTGGAGAAGCTTGCGAAGATCGTGCAGGAGGTGCTGTCGCGCCAGCCGCAGGAAGAGCCTGCTGTCGTCATGCCGCGCCTCATCGTCACGGTGGAGCAGAAGGTGGCGGAGCTTACGTCGGCGGTCCGGCGCAGCGGGACGCTCAGCTTCCGCGCCTTCATCTCGAGCTGCCGCTCGCGCCTCGAGGTGATCGTCTCGTTCCTCGCCGTGCTCGAGCTGATCAAGTCGCTCAAGCTGCGCGCGGAGCAGGACGATCTCTTCGGCGAAATTAATCTGGTGGCGCTGATGGAGGCGCCGGCGGTGGCGAACTAGGCCGCGCGCACGCCCTCGCGCGTAACGATCATCGTTTGGTTGCGGCCCGCCGCCTTTGCGGCGTAGAGCGCCCTGTCCGCCAGATCGATGAGCGAGGCCGGGCCGGTCATGGTATCCAGATCCCACTCAACCACACCAAGGCTGACCGTCAGCGAGATGGCCTCGCCGGTGGCGCTCATGGGCGGCTCCTCCTCCAGGCGCTGCCGGAAGCGCTCGGCCAGGATCGACGCGTCGGCCAACCCTGTGTTCGGCAGCACGAAAACGAACTCGTCCCCGCCGTAGCGAGCGACGACATCCGCCTGGCGGCAGGTCTCGCGCGCCAGCCACGCCGTGTAGCGGATGACTTCGTCGCCCTTGGGGTGGCTGTAGCCATCGTTGATGTGCTTCAAGTGATCGATATCGATCATCACCAGGCTGAGCGACAGGCCGTAGCGGCTCGCCCGCGCGCACTCCGATTCGAGCGCCTCCTCAAGGTAGCGCCGGTTCGGGATGCCCGTCAGCGGGTCGGTCCGCGCCAGGTGGTGCTCGATGGTCATGCTCTCCGAGAGCTGCTCGTTCAGGCGTTGCAGCTCCTGCTGGGAGTCCGCCAGCTCTTGGTAGAGCTGAATGCCCTTCACAGCACTCGCCACCTGAGCCGACAGCCCTTCGAGAAGCTCTATTTCGCTTGTGCTGAAATCGAGCGGGCGGTGCGACGCGATCGACAAGACGCCCAGGGCGTCGTCCTTCGCGACAAGCGGCAGCACCGCTGTCGAACGCAGCAACGTTCTCTCGAAAAATGACCGGCCGTTCTCAGGGATGCGTTCGTCGTTTTGCGCGTCCGAGAAGAAGGCCGGCTTGCGCGATTGCATTACGAGATCGCGGATCGGATCGGGCCGGCTGGCGCCGCGCTTCCAGCGCTCACGCAGCTGCTCCGTACCGTCTCGTGACGAATTAAAGCAGCGTAGTCGTACGGTGCCGTCGGGATCGATGAGGTCGATCGAGACGTAGTCGATGCCCGCGACGGTCGCGATCGTCCCTGCGATGCTGGTCAGCACCTCGTCCAGGTCCTCAGCCTCAGAGAGCACGCGCGTGATGTTGGCCAGCGCGCTGAGTTGATGGCGCTGCCGTTTTGCGCGGCTCAGATCCAGCGTTCGCTGCAAGACCAGCGCCGTCGCCGGCAGTGCCACGCCAATTGCCTTCTCGCCCTCTTGGCCGAACCCGTCAGTCCAGGTTCCACGCGCAATGACCATCTCCCCCGCCGGACTCGCCATCGGCACAATCGCTGCGACATACTCGCAAGGCTGGTCGCCGGCCGCGTCCCGGAAGTCGAGCACATGCCCATCGTGTACGTCGAACGCGCACGGCCCGGAGCGAGAGGTCAGCTCTTTGTTCACGAGCCAGAGCGCGACGTCGCTGAGCCCCAGCTCCGGCCCGCTCGAGAAACAGCCGAAGGTGGCGTCGTCACCGTAGATCAGGAACGTGTCGCGGGCGCCGAGGCCTTCCTGGAGCAGACGCAGCGCCGACTCCACCGCCTCGTCGGCAGGGATCGTCGGCGCAACGAGCGCAGAGAGGTCTTCTAACCAGCGTTCTGAAGCCATGTGCCCCCAGATAGCCTTCCATTCCTAGCTTCGGTCGAATAGTGGGTTCCCTTAAGGGCGCTTGCTAGGGCAGGGGACTCGTGCTAGCTTGGCCGCGCAAGCCATGCCTTCCATGACCAAACGCGAACGAGTCCAGGCGGCCCTGCGGGGCGAGCCCGCCGACCGCGTCCCCGCCGGCTTCTGGGGACACGACTTCCTCCGCGAGTGGTCCGCCGAAGAGCTCTGCGCGGCCATGGTTGAATCCGTCCAGGCGTACGACTACGACTATCTGAAGGTGAACCCGCGGGCGACCTACTACGCCGAGGCGTGGGGCTGCACGTTCGCTCGCCCAAAGGAGGCCCTCGGCCAGCCCGAGCCCGTCAGCTTCGCTATAGCCGACGCCGCGGACCTTCACTCGATCCGGCTCATCGACGGCACGAGCGGCCCCTTCGCGGAGCAGCTCGAGGCGCTCCGGCTCATCGATAGGGGCCTTAGCCACGCGGTGCCGTTCGTCCAGACGGTGTTCTCCCCGCTGTCGGTCCTCGGGAGGCTGACGGCCGACCGCCAGCAGGTGCGCCGCTGGATGAGCGACGCGCCAGACGCCGTTCACGCCGCCCTGGGCGCGGTAACCGAGACGCTCGCAGGCTATGCGCGCGCGTGCCTGGACACCGGCGCCGACGGCATCTTCTTCGCCACCACGGAGTGGGGGACGTACGACGCGCTCACCGACGATCTCTACAACACGTTCGGCCGGCCGTACGACCTGCGCGTGCTGGCAGCGGCGTCCGGCGCGCCGTTCAACGTCCTGCACGTCTGCCGGCCGAACAACATGCTCGCCGCGCTGCTTGACTACCCAGCCGCCGCCGTGAACTGGGCGATGCATGCGCCTGGTAATGCATCGCTGGCAGACATTCAGAAGAAGACGGACAAAGCAGTCATGGGCGGCGTAGACGAGCGCCACGCCCTTCTCTCCGGCGCGCCCGAGGATGTCCGAGCCCAAGTAGGCGAAGCGCTGCGGCAAACGGCCGGCCGGCGCTTCATGCTCGCGCCCGGCTGCTCGATCGCGCCGAACACGCCGCCCGAGAACATCCGCGCCGCCGTCGACGCCGTTCGGAATCCGTAAGGTTGCCGGACGGCCGCCTGGGCGACCAGACGGTCGCCCCTACTGGCTTTCCTACGCTACCCTGTCCGCGACATGACCACGCAACTCGCCCGCGATGAGCTCTCGCGCGCTGCCTTGAGCGGACGGCCCGCCGCCGTCACCATCGGCAAGTTCGATGGCGTGCACCGCGGCCACCGCGCTCTTGTCGAGCGGCTGATCGAGCGCGCGCGAGAGGAAGGCCTCGCTGCGACGGTCATCACGCTCCACCCGTCACCGATCACTGTCCTGCGCCCCGGCACGCTGGTCACGTACCTCTGTTCACTCGAAGAGCGAGTTGCGCTTCTGCGCTCGCTGGGCGTCGACAGCGTTGGCGTGCTCTCGTTCACCTCGGAGCTGGCGCAGCTCTCGTACCGCGACTTCGCGTCGCTGCTTGTCGATGAGCTCGACATGCGCCTGCTGCTCACCGGGCCCGAGTTCGCGCTGGGCCGGGACCGTGCCGGCACCGTCGATGCGCTCCGCGCCTTCGGCCAAGAGCGCGGCTTTGGTGTCGAAACCGTCCAGCTCCTGAGCAACGGCGCGGCGAAGCTCGGCTCCGGCACCATCCGTCACGCGCTCGCGCGCGGCGATATGGAGACCGTCAGCGACCTGCTCGGCCGCTGCTTCGACCTGCGCGGCCCCGTCGTGCGCGGCGATGAGCGCGGCGCCAAGATCGGCTTCCCCACGGCGAACATCGCCGTCGCGCCTGACCTGGCGCTGCCCGCGTTCGGCGTCTACGTCACGCGCGCGTTCCTCGGCGAGGCGGCGTACGACTCCGTGAGCAACATCGGTGAGCGCCCGACGTTCGCCCCGAGCCGCCCGACGATCGAGACGCACATCCTCGATTTCCAAGGCGACTGCTACGAGCGCGAGCTGCGCATCGAGCTGTTGCACCGTCTGCGCGGAGAGGAGCGCTTCGATGGCATCGATGCGCTGGTCGCGCAGATCCGCCGCGACGTGGAAGATGCGCGCGGATACTTCCAGGAGCACGGCTCGTGACGGAGCAGCCCGAAGGCATCGCGACAGACATTCTCACGCGCGGCGTTATCGAGATCGTGCCGGAGCAGGAGTTCGTCGACGCGTTGCGCTCCGGCCGGAAGCTCCGGCTCAAGCTCGGCCTCGATCCCAGCAAGCCCGACCTGCACATCGGACACGCCGTGCTGCTGCGCAAGCTGCGGCTGCTGCAGGACATGGGCCACCAGGTCGTGCTCATCGTCGGCGACTGGACGGCGCAGATCGGCGACCCCAGCGGCCAGTCCGTGCAGCGCCCCATGCTTAAGGCCGACGAAGTGAAAGCGAACGCCGAGACCTACATGCGCCAGTTCTTCCACGTCGTCGATCGCGAGCGGACGGAGGTGCGCTCGCAGAGCGAGTGGTTCGGCAGCTTCACGCTCGCCGATGTCGTGCGCCTGGCCGCGCGCTTCACCGTCGCGCAGATGCTCCAGCGCGATGACTTCCGGCAGCGCTTCGAAGCGCACCAGGCGCTCGGCATCCACGAGCTGTTCTACCCACTGCTCCAGGCGTACGACTCCGTCGCGATCCAGTCCGACGTGGAGTTCGGCGGCAGCGACCAGCTCTTCAACATGCTCGTCGGGCGTGAGCTGCAGCAGGAGATGGGCCAGCGCCCGCAGATCGTGTTCACGATGCGCCTGCTGCCCGGCACCGACGGCGTGCAGAAGATGAGCAAGAGCCTCGGCAACACGATCGACCTCGAAGACCCGCCAAACGAGAAGTACGGCAAGGTGATGTCGATCCCCGACAGCGCGCTGCTCGATTACTTCGAGCTCGCCACGGACGTGAGCGAGGAAGAGCTCGCCTTCATCCGCAAGCAGCTCGAAGAGCGCTCCGTCAATCCGATGGAGCTCAAGAAGCGCCTCGCCCGCGAGATCGTCGCGCAGTTCCACGGCGAGGCGGCCGCGCAGGAGGCGGAACGAGAGTGGGTACGGGTGTTTAGCGACAGGAAGGAGCCGGAGCGAGCCGCCCTTCTCATAACAACGGACTTCGACAGGCTCTTGCACCAGACGCTGTCGGTTTCTGGTCTCGCTCTAGGGGCCGCCGAAGACAGAGGTGTGGACGTTGTGATTGAACGGCCCGACGGTCAGGTTATGGTGGTCGAATACAAGGCAGCGCCCATTCATAGGGGCACCGCTCAGCAGTTGATGGAGTACGCGAAGACTCTGCCCGAACCGACGGTGTTGTTGGACTTTGTATCGTTTCTACCCGCTGCGGGCTTAGTGCCAAGCAGACGGGAAGCCAGAAACTTGATTGTTCATGGAGCCATCGATGTTGATGGTCAAAGGATCACATCTCCAGTCGCTGTGCTCAAGAATGGAAGCTCCATCCGCGTCGGCAAGCACCGCTTCATCCGCATCGTTGACGCCAATTCGCAGAAGACCTCGTAGGGACAGAGCCTTAGCTCTGTCCGGCCCATTCGATAACGCAGCCGCCGTCATTCCGAGCGCAGTGAGGAATCTGATCACTCGCGGCAGCGACCGAATTTCTCGAGCAAGTCGTAGCTCGGGGTCTTCAGACCCCGACGGCGCGAGGGTCTAAAGACCCTCGCCTACGTGGTCGAACCTCGGCGCCGCTTGTCATTCCGAGCGCAGCGAGGAATCTGATCGCTCGCGACAGCGCGCCGATTCTCCATCGATCAAGTGCTGACCGCGCTCGCTTTCTCGCGCCGTCCTTCGACAGGCTCAGGATGATCCTTCAGGCGCGTCATCGTCCCACTATCCGGTGATAGCGACCAGCGACTAGCGATCAGCAACGTCACGTGCTACGCTGTACGCAAGCGGGCGTTCGGGGAGGAGGCTTCTTCCATGGATTCTGACTTCCGGATCGATATCAACGAGGTCTGCCGGGCCATTGATACCGGTGAAATCATCGCCCTCTTCTTTCCCCTCCTCCGCAAAACGCTCCTCATGGACACCCGCACCACACCACTCGATGGCCCGATGATCAAGGCCGTGCCCATGGCCGCCTCGCCTGAGGACCGCTATCGAGAGCTGGTGCGCATGCGGCCGCGCCTGCCCAAGCCCGAGAGCATCAACATCGTTCCTTGGCCGAAGTTCATCGCGAGCATGGTGAGCGCAGGCGTGTGGGACCGCGTCGTGCATCGATACGCCGGTTTCGGCGCGAAGGAAGTGCGCCAAGCGATCGCTTGTCTAGAAGAGCTGCGCGCGTTCGAGCGCGAAGAGCTGCGCCGCGCCATCACCGGCGAGAACTACGAGACGCTCTGGGACGTCTCCGGCCCGCGCGAAGAAGAGGGCGTCGAGGTCGACGACGAGGACGACGACGGCGCGTAGTCAACACCGAGCTAGGATGCAGTAGGGGCGTTCAATTGAACGCCCCTCATTTTGTCTTCGTGCCGAATTCGTGCTGTGCAGTTAGTTCGCCGCGTGCGCCTTCTCCGCGCTCTCGACCACCTTCTGCGCGATGTGCGACGGCACTTCTTCGTAGTGGCTGGCTTCCATCGTGTAGTACGCGCGCCCCTGCGTAATCGACCGCAGGTCCGTCGCGTAGCGCTGCACCTCGGCGAGCGGCGCCTGCGCATCGATGACCGTGACGCCGCCTTGCGGGTTCATCCCGAGCACCTTCGCGCGCTTGCCGTTCAGGTCGCTCAGCACGTCGCCGGTGTTCTCGTCCGGCACCGTGATGTGCAGCGTGACGACAGGCTCCAGCAGCACAGGGTTTGCCTGGCTCGCGCCCTGCTTGAGCGCCTGCGCGCCGGCCAGCTTGAACGCCATCTCTGACGAATCGACCGGGTGCTCCTTGCCGTCGTACAGCGTGACGCGCACGTCGACGAGCGGGAAGTGCGCGAGCACTCCTTCGGCCATCGCTTCGTGCACGCCCTTTTCCACCGCTGGGATGTAGTGCTTTGGTACGGAGCCACCGACCACTTTGTTCACGAACTCGAATCCGCTGCCCTTCGGGAGCGGCTCCAGCTCGATCGCGACGCGCGCGTACTGGCCGTGGCCGCCGGTCTGCTTCTTGTGGATGTACTCCGATTTGTTGTGCGCCCGGATCGTCTCCTTGTAGGGCACGCGCGGCGTCACCAGCTCGACTTCGACGCCGAACTTGCGCTTCATCCGCTCCGCCGTCACCTCGATGTGCGACTCGCCGAGCCCGGAGAGGATCGATTCGTTCGTGTCGTGTTCGCGATGGATGCGCAGGCTCGGGTCCTCGTCCGCGATGCGCGCCAGCGCCGTGCCGAGCTTGTCGAGGTCGGCCTTCGTCTTCGGATAGACAGCGAGGCTGAACGACGGAACTGGGAACGCGATCGGCTCCAGCCGCACCGGCTTGTCCTTCGCGCACAACGTGTCACCCGTCGATGTGTCGGCCAGCTTCGCGACCGCGCCGATGTCGCCCGCAACGAGCTTCGTCGCCGGCTCCTGCGTCTTCCCGCGCAGGTGGAAGACCTGCGCGATGCGCTCCTGCGACTTCCTGCTCGCGTTCCACACCTGGGAGTCCGGGTTGAGCGTGCCGGAGATCACGCGCAGGTAGGACAGCTTGCCGACATACGGGTCGGCGCTCGTCTTGAACACCAGCACCGCCAGCGCGCCCGACGGGCCGGCCTTCAGCGCCACATCTCCGCCGCTGTCATCGTGCGCTGTGAACTCGCCGCGGTCGGCGGGGGAGGGCGCGTAGCGCACTAGCGCCTCGAGCACGCGCGCGACGCCGACGTTTTTCGTCGCGGAGCAGACCACGATCGGCACGATGCTTTTCGCTGCCACCGCGGCATGCAGCGGGCCTCGCAGCTCTTCGGTGCTCAGCTCTTCGCCTTCGAGGAACTTGTTGATCAGTGTATCGTCCGTCTCCGCGATCGCTTCGATGAGCTGCTCGCGGTAGCTCGCGACGTCGGCCGCCGCGGACTCGGGGATGTCGCCCGGCTGGGCCTTGTCGCCCAGGTACGCTTGCTGCTCCAGCAGGTCGACGACGCCCTGGAAGGAGTCCTGCGCGCCGATCGGGATCTCCAGCGGCAGGCAGCGCTTGCCGAACCGCTCCTGCACCTGTCGCACTGCGCCCGCGAAGTCCGCGTTCTCGCGGTCGATGCGGTTGATCAGCACGATGCGCGGCAGCTCCTGCTCGTTCGCATACGACCATGCCAGGTCGGTCCCCACCTCGACGCCCGAGACCGCATCGACGACCACCAGCGCGGAGTCGGCGGCGCGCAAACCCTCCTTCACCTCACCGAGGAAGTCGGCGTAGCCGGGTGTGTCGATCAAGTTGACCTTGTGGCCGCTCCACTCGCACGGCAGGACCGAGAGGCTGATGCTGATCTGGCGCTTCTTCTCGTCTTCGTCGAAGTCGGACGTCGTGTTGCCCTCGTCGACGCGGCCCAGGCGGTTGATCGCGCCCGAGACGAAGAGCGCCGCCTCGCCGAACGAGGTCTTGCCGGTGCCATGGTGCCCCAGCACGACGACGTTGCGGATCTGTTCGGTCTGATACTCCTTCATGCGCCGGTGCTCCTGGCCTGAGGTGTGCCGCTGCCGAAGGCGGCTGCGGCGGACGGATTGTAACGTAGGCCCTTGAACGCGGCAAGATGAGGCGGGAAGCTGCGGGATTCATCCCGCAGAATGCCGTCCGAAGATGCGCTATCCTTTGCGCGCCATGACGGCAACGATCGACGACGCGCTGGCGCTGCTCGAAGACACCGGGCCGGAGTTCGCCGGCGGGCTCTCCAACCACGGGCCGATGGCGGCTGAGGCGCTCTGCGTGCTGGGCCGGGACGATGCGCTTCTCCCCTGGGTCGAGAAGTATCGCACCCGCTTGCAGGAGCACCCCGACGAACGCAACCGGATCTCGCGCGACAACTGGCGCGAGGCGCTCGGCGACGGCGCGCGCATCGGTGACTGGATCGCCTTCTTCGGCCGCGAGCTGTCGGAACGGCCGTGGCCGGATGTCCTCGATGAATGGATCGCTGTGCTCGCGCCGGGCATCATCGCCAGCGCGACACATGGCGTCATCCGCACCGGCCACGCCGCACGTTCGCTCGCGGGCGGCGAGACGCCGCTCCGGCGTCACGAGCTCGCGGAGGGCCTCGGCTACTGGGCCGCGCGCTACGCGCTTCTGCCTGGCACGCCTTCGCCGTCGACGCAAGCGCTGCTGCCGTCGCAGGCCGTCGCCCGCCTCGAGCTGCTGCCTGAAGATCGGCGCGTCATGCGTAACACGATCACCAACGGCCTCTCGCCGCTGCGCGAGTTCGCGCCCTTCGCCGGCGCAATCGATCTCGTCGACAGCACCGGCGATGGCTCCGCGTTCCTCTCCGACCTGACCGAAACGTTTGCGCGCGTCTATCTCGCGAACCACAAGCTCGTGATCCACTTCATTCACGCCGTCACCGGCCCTAGCGCCGTGCGTCTCCTGGCGCCCTACCTCAGCGATGACACTGCGGCGCTCGCGCTGCGGTACGCCTGGCAGGCGTCTGCGGCGCTGTACTCCGCCTTCGCGACGGCGCCGCCGGCTACGGTCGAGCCGCACGACTACGATTGGGACGACATCATCGATCAGGCCGTCGCGACCGGCGACGAGCACGCGATCAAGTTCGCGGAGGCGTGCCTGCGCGAGCACAAGCTCAACCCCAGCCCTGCCTTTCCCGCTGCCGCGCGCGATGCGGCGCAGCTACTTCATCGCAACTGATGGCAGAGAGCGAACGCCTCGTCCCCGTCGCGCCGGAGTTCTTCGTGCGCGATATCATACGCTCGATCGCGTTCTACGAGCGCCTCGGATTCATCGTCGTGCGACAGGAGCCTGATTTTGCGGTGATCGCCCTGCGTGAAGACGTCCACGTCCTGCTCGCTGCAGAAGCGCACACGTCACGCGAGTGGTTGAATGCGGGCCCGCGCGGCGTCGGCCTCAACATCCGCATCATGGTGGATGACGTCGATGCCGTGTACCAGCGGGCGAAAGACGCCGGCGCGCCGATCACCCAGGAGATCAAGGACTGCTACTACGGCCTGCGCGACTTCATCCTGCTCGATCCGGACGGCTTCGCGTTGCGCTTCGCCTCGCCGCTGCCGGCAGGATAACGGGGAGTGCAGAGGGGCGGAGCCCCGCTGCCGGGGGTCTGGGGGTGTCCCCCAGAATTTCAAGACTCTCCTGGGCGGGCGGGTGGGAAGAGTAAGGCTTGCACTAGATCTACACCGTGTGCACCTCGCGGTGCCGCTCCGCCGCGCCCGACTTGTACGCGGCATCCGCGAGGTCACCAGGTGTCCCACGGTGGCCCGGTGGCCCGGTGGCGCCGTGGGCCGCTAACGCACCGGCGACCAGACCGGGTCGTAGTCCTCCCGAGGGTTGTTGGTGAGGTTGGTCGGGCCGGAGCCGTCGGCGTTCATAACATAGATCTCGCCGTTGCCGTCGCGCCCCGTGAGGAACGCGATCCGGGAGCTGTCGGGCGACCAGACGGCCCCGAGCTCATTGGAGGGGTTGTTAGTGAGGTTGGTCTGGCCGGAACCGTCGGCGTTCACGACGTAGATCTGGCTGTTGCCGTCGCGGTTGGAGAGGAACTCGATGCGGGAGCCGTCCGGCGACCAGGCGTAAGCGCTGGGCCCTACGTTTGCGAGGTCGCCGTTGGTGAGGCGGGTCTGGCCGGAGCCGTCGGCATTCATGGCGTAGATCTCGTAATTGCCATCGCGGCTGGAGATGAAGGCGAGGCGGGAGCCGTCGGGCGACCAGGCGGGCGAAACCTCCACAGGTTGCTCCTTGGTGGGGTCGCTGAGGCTAGTGAGGCCGGAGCCGTCGGCATTCATGACGTGGATCTTGTATGCCACGTCGGTGTGGATGAGGTTGAAGGCGAGGCGGGAGCCGTCGGGCGACCAGGCGAGCACGAAGACGTCCGCGTCGGGGCAGACGTTGTCAGGCGGGCAGTCGGCGACGGAGGTGTTGGTGAAGTTGGCGAGGCGGGTCACGTTCGACCCGTCGGCGGCCACAACGTAGATCTCCGTCTGGTTGCCGTCGCGGTTGGAGGTGAAGCCGATGCGGGAGCCGTCGGGCGACCAGGCTAGCCCGCGGTCGTCGCCGGGGTTGTTGGTGAGGCGGGTCTGGCCGGAGCCGTCGGCGGCCATGACGTAGATCTCGCTGTTGCCGTCGCGGTTGGAGATGAAGGCGATACGGGAGCCGTCAGGCGACCAGGCTACCGCAGACTCCACCGCGCGCAAGCTGTTCACGAGCACGCGCACGCCGTCGTCGCCGGGGTTGTTGGTGAGGTTGGTGAGGCCGGAGCCATCGGCATTCACAACGTATATCTCCCGGCTGCCGTCGCGGTCGGAGGTGAAGGCGATGCGGGAGCCGTCAGGGGCCCAGGCGCCGAAGGAGTCGTCGCCGGGGCCGTTGCTGACGTTGGTCTGGCCGGAGCCGTCGGCGTTCAT
>CAYQLM010000072.1:0-16060 GCA_964418365.1 uncultured Dehalococcoidia bacterium | reverse complement strand
CGATGCTCCTGCTCCTGGGACTGACGTCGAACTGGGGCCGGCTCGGCTCCGGCATTGGGAGCTGGTCGCCGGGCAGCGGCCTCGAAGGACAGGGGATCTTCTCGCAGAAGGAGCGCCCGGGCCTCGCGGAGACGCGGCGCATCCTGGCCATGCGGGCGCAGTTCCAACAGATGACCGAAGCGCAGAGTGCCACCAGCGATACGCCGGAGATCGCCGCCATCGATGCCATCGTGAGGGCCACGCGCGCCGGCATGACAGGGATGGTCCCTCCGGCGTTCTTCTGGTACCACCACTGCGGCTATCGGGAGCGCTGGAATAACCCGGAGTGGGGCGACCCGGCGATGCGTCGCACCTTCGACGAGTACCTGCAGGAGGCCTCTGATAGCGGTTGGTGGGAGGGCGTCGTCAAGCCTGCCCCGGACAAGCCGCCACGCGTACTCTTCGAAGTCGGTGGCAACATGCTGCGACGCCAGCGCGGTGGCCGGAGCCACCTGCTCGAGCACCTCTGGCCGAAGCTCAAGCTGATCGTAAGCGTCGACTGGAGGATGAGCACGACCGGCAGGTTCTCCGACTACGTCTTGCCCGCATCACAGCACTATGAAAAGCCCAACTTCCACATGGCGAGCGCCGCCCTCCTCCAGCTCAAGTATTCCGACAACGCCGCCGAGCCTCAGGGCGAGTCGCTCAGCGAATGGGACATCTTCCGCCTGCTGGCGCAGAAGATCGAGACGCGGGCCAAGGAGCGCGGCCTCGTCGAGTACACGGACAGCGCGGGACGCGCGCACCGGCTCGACAACCTCTACTACGCGATGACGCTCGGCATCGAGGACGTGAACAAGCTCGTCGACGAATGGGTACGGGACACCGCGGAAGCCGGCATGATGGCCAAGGGCGAGAGCCTGAAGACGATGCGCAAGAAGGGCCAGGCCGACTTCACTCGCGCAGGCGAGACCGTTTACACGCTCAACCAGGCGACGGACGCCGAGCCCGGCAAGCCCTACACGTCGCTCCAGTGGCACGTCGAGAAGCGTGTGCCGTACCCAACGCTGACGCGGCGCGCCCAGTTCTATATCGACCACCCGTGGTTCCTGGAAGCGGAGGAGGAGCTGCCGGTCCACAAAGATAACCCCAAGATGGGCGGCGACTACCCGCTCGTGCTCACCTCCGGCCACAACCGCTGGAGCATCCACTCGATGAACATCACCAACCGGATGCTGCTGCAGACCCACCGCGGGCGGCCCCACCTGGTCATGAGCCCGGTGGACGCCGAGGAACGGGGGATCGTCGATGAGGAGGAGGTGCGGGTGCACAACGACGTGGGGGACTTCCTGGTGCGGGTGAAGCTCTCGCCGTCGGTCATGCCGGGGCAGGTGATCTGCTACAACGGCTGGGACCCGTACCAGTTTCGTGAATGGCGCGGCCCGATGGACGTGGAGCCGGGGATGGTGAAATGGCTCCACATGGCGGGAGGTTACGGCCATCTGCGCTACTGGCCCATCCAGTGGCAGCCCACCCCGGTCGACCGCGCCGTCCGGGTCGATGTGGCCAAGATCGAAACGAAGACGTCATCCGCGACCCGCCTTAAGGAGGCCATTGTCCCCAAGGAGCTCTTGGAGGCAACGAAGCCTGGGCCGGCGGCCAAGAAGAAGGCCGCAACCACGAGGAAGGGAAGCGTTAGGCGCTCATCCACGAGGCGTGCGACAGCGAGGACACGCTAGGCAACAAGCGAGGTCCGTCGGTACGGTATTCCATGCGCGTCCCTCGACCGTTCCGGTCGACGTACTTCTGGTTCCTCTGCAGCGTTCTCGCCCTCGTTCTCGGCGCCAGCTCGAACGCGGCGGCAAGCCCGCGTCCGCTCGCGGAAGCCGCTGACACCGGGAACGGCCCGGTGGTCATCCACCTGCGCTTCAAGTTCTTCGATCCACCCATCGTCGTGATCCACGAGGGCGACACAGTCGTTTGGGTAAGCGACACCCGCGGCGGCTGGCACAACGTGATCAGCTATGATGGCGCCTTCGCGTCCGGCCGCCTCGACGACGGCGCAACGTTCAGCCACACCTTCGATCGGCCGGGCGTCTACGGCTTCCGTTGCGAGCCGCACGTCATCGACGGCATGGAGGGCGCGGTCGTCGTGCTCCCGAAGGGCATGCCTCTGCCCGATCCGCTGCCGCGTCCCGCCGCCCCCACGTCTTCGCCCACGAACGACGCGCAGCCACCGGCGTCCGGATCGCCCGACACCATCACCACCGTCGCGGGCGGCGGTGGCAACGGTGGCCTGGCGACCGACGCCAGCCTGTACCTCCCCGAGGGCATCGCCCTCGACGGCGACGGCCGGCTGTACATCGCCGATACGGAGAACTGCCAGGTGCGTCGCGTCGATCCCGCCGGCGTCATCGTCAGCGTCTTCGGCCACGAGTCATGCGGCTACGGCATGGGCGGCGACGCCGACATCGCGGGATGGCTCCATACGAACCACCCGCGTGGGGTCGCCGTTGGGCCCGACGGAAGGATGTACGTAGCGGACCTGGTCAACTGCCGGGTGCGCGCCGTCACCGAGGCCGAACGGGTGACGGCCCTCGCCGGCAACGGATCGTGTGGCGCCGGCCTCGACGGCGGGATGGCGACGGGCGCCGGCCTCTCGCCCTGGGGCCTCGCCTCCGACGGGCAAGGCAACCTCTACATCGCGGACGTGTTCAACTGCCGCGTGCGCAAAGTGGACGCTGCGGCCGCGATCACGACGGTGGCGGGCAACGGCGCGTGCAGCTTCGCGGGAGACGGCGGCCCGGCGGCCGAGGCCGGTCTCTTCTTCCCCCACGACGTCGCTGTCGCTGCCGACGGCGCGATCTACATCGCGGACACGGAGAACTGCCGCGTCCGCCGCGTCCTGCCCGCCACGGGCGTGATCGACACGGTCGCGGGCAGCGGCGACTGCGCCTCTGACGGCGATGACGGGCCGGCGACAGACGCCGGACTGCAACCCTGGGCGGTAGCGGTCGATGCCGAAGGCAGGGTCCTCGTGGCCGATCGCCTGCACTGCCGGCTGCAGCGCGTCGAGGTCGGTGGCGCCATCACCACGCTCGCCGGCGCCGATGTCTGCGGGTACGCCGGCGACGGTGGCCCGGCGAACGAGGCCACCCTCAACGCGCCCAGCGACATCGCCGTCGCAGCGGACGGCGCCGTCTACATCGCCGATACGGGCAGCTGTCGCATCCGGCGGATCGGCGGCGATGGCGAGATCGCGACCGTCGCAGGGAACGGCGTCTGCGCGCCGGGCGGCGACGGCGGCCCTGCGACATCGGCCGGCGTCTGGCACGCGGTCGGCCTGGCGGGAGCGAAGGACGGCTCGTGGTTCTTCTCGGAGCAGGACACCTGCCGCGTGCGCCGCATCGATACCCGCGGCGTCGTCACCACCTACGCCGGCACGGGTGTGTGCGGTCACTCCGGCGACGGCGGCCGGGCGACGCGGGCCCAGCTGGACGGGATGCTCGGCGGCATCGCCCTCGCGGAGGACGGCGCCCTCTACGTTGCCGAAGGCTCCGCCTGCCGCGTCCGCCGCATCGATGCGCAGGGGGTGATCGGCACCCTCGCGGGAACCGGCGTCTGCGGTTTCAGCGGCGACGGCGGCCCGGCGGCAGCGGCGCAGCTCAACTTCGTCTCCGACGCGGCGCTGGACGGCAACGGTTCGTTGTACCTGGCGGAGCCGTTCAACTGCCGCGTCCGCCGCATCGAGCTGACCACCGGGGTCATCGATAGCGTCGCGGGTGACGGCTCCTGTGATTACAACGGCGACGGTATCCTCGCGCTGCGCGCCGGCATCGAACCGTGGGGCGTTGCGGTGGGGCCTGACGGTGTCCTGCTTCTCGCCGACACAACGAACTGCCGCGTGCGCGCCGTCGACGCCGAGGGCCGTATCACCACAGTGGCGGGGACGGGCGAATGCGCCCGCGCGGGCGACGGCGGGCCGGCGACGGCAGCGATGCTGTTCCGCCCGTACGATCTCGTCGTCGACCAGATCGGCAACATCTACGTCGATGACGTGCGCTCCTTCGTCGTTCGCAAGATCGACACCAGAGGCATCATCAGCACCGTGGCCGGAATCGGCATCGCGAGGCCCGTGGATATCGGCGGCTTCGACCCGACGGGCGGCCTGCTCTGCTCGCTGCACAGCCTGCCCATCCCGGCGCCGTCCTACCTCCGCGATGGCGGCCCCGCGGACAAGGCCGGGCTCTACTTCCCGTACGGCATCGCACTCAGCTACGACGGGCACCTTTACATCGCGGACACGTTCGACCATCGCGTCCGGAGGGTAACGTGCGGCGGAAGCGTGCCCTGCAGCGGCCCCGCAACGATAGCCACCGAGCCGCCATCAGACGATGGGACCGCGATCGCGGAGCCCACTGCGGCACAGGGGGTCTCCGGACTGCCAAGCACCGGCCTTGCCGGCCGGGCGCGCGCGAGCAACCCGGCCCCAGGGCTCCTGGCCGCTGTCGGTGCGGCGGTCCTGCTCGCGGTGGCCTCGAGGCTGTCGCGAGCAAGCATCAATCGACGATGGCGTGGGAAGCCGAGAGGAGACCGGTGATGGGATCTTCTGCGATCGCTCGCGGAGGGGCTTGGCGCACGCCACCCCACAGCGTAAAGGCTCGCGGGCCTTTCTCTGACGGCCATTTGGCCCGCCCATGCAGTGACCAATAGCTCTACACGCCTTCAGCGCAACCTCATACACTCGAGGCTGATCTCGTGCCTCACTTAGCCAAGAGCTGAGAACGACGAGGGAGGCGTGGTAATGAACAGTCGAGGCGTCATCGGGCTGATCGCCAACCAGGTCACGATGTGGGCCATCTTGACAGGAATTCCCCGACCGCCCTACACGAGAGGAAACGCGATCATCATCGAGACCGTCGGGCGCCGCTCGGGGCGACGCCGTCGCGTGCCTGTAGGTTTCCTGGAGGACGAGGGGAAGCTGATCGTCGTCGTAGAAGACGGCCGGCGCGCGGACTGGGTGCGCAACGTGCTGGCCCACGACAGCAGGCTGCGCGTGTTCCTGCGGGGCCGGTGGCTGGACGGAAAACTCTCGCTGATCGAGGGAGACCCCCAGGAATACCTGAGGCGGATGAACGTCCTGCATGCCGCACTTGTACGGAGGCACTCGAGCACACCGAGTGTGGCGCAAATCACCGTCGCGTGAACGACGGGGTATGCCCTGGGAGGAGGCAGCGATGAGAAAGCTATTGGTCATCACGGCGGCGCTGATCGCGGGGTCCACCGCGTTTCGCCTCCTGTCGCGCAGGCCTCGAGCTCGGCTGAAAGATCGGGTGCTGAAGGCCATCGAAGCGTGCCCGCCGATCGCCAAGACGTCGGCCGTTCAGCAACAGAACGAGGACGTCATTGGGCTGCTGCGAGAGCAGAGTGAGCTGCTCCGACGGCGCGTCCAAGTCGACGGGCTCTCGGTGACGCAGCCGGCTTAGATCCGCACTGCAGGCGACAGGTTCGCCAAGGTTCAGTCCGATCGCCGCCCGCCGGGGGCCGCATGGCCCTGTCGTTGGTGGTCTTCCAACGAGAGGATTACGGTACGCCATGCTTGGTGTTAGCAGGCTGCTGAACGGCACCGTCTCGACCGGGGACCTCCTTCGCTATGGCAGGCGCACCGGCGAGGTGCCCGCGCATCTCCTGCACTACTCTGTCGACAAGAAGCCGGTCGTCATTTGGAATGTGACGCGACGATGCAATCTCTCCTGCATGCATTGCTACTCGGACTCGCACAACCGCGCCTACACGGGAGAGTTGACCGGCGAAGAAGGCCGCCGGCTGCTGGACGACCTCGCGGCGTTTGGCGTGCCGACCGTGCTCTTCTCGGGCGGCGAGCCGCTCATTCGTGAAGACCTCTTCGAGCTCGCCTCCTACGCCCGCGACCAAGGTCTCCGGTGCGTCCTCTCGACGAACGGCACTCTGATTACGAAGGCGCTGGCCCAGCGCATCAGCGACGCTGGCTTTGCGTACGTCGGTATCAGCTTTGATGGCATCGGCCCTCTCCACGACAGCATCAGAGGCAAGCAGGGCGCCTATGAGCAGGCGCTGCGCGGGCTGAGAAGCTGTCGGGAACGAGGCATCCGGGTGGGTCTCCGTGTCACGATCCACCGCCGAAACTTTTCGCAGCTCCCCGCTCTCTTTGATCTCCTCGAGACGGAGGATATCCCTCGCTGCTGCATCTACCACCTGGCCTACGCGGGTCGCGGCGATCGTATTCGCGCGTACGACCTGGCACCGGACGAGACGCGCGCCGCGGTTCAGTACGTCTTCCATCGGACGCAAGAGTTTCACCGGCGCGGGCTCGAAAAGGAGATCCTGACCGTCGATAACCACACGGACAACGCATTCCTCTATCGTCGAGTCCAAGCGTGGTCTCCGGATCGTGCTGACGAGGTGTACCGCCTCCTGCGTTGGAACGGCGGCAACCAGTCGGGCGTAGCGGTAGCGTCGGTCAGCCCGCAGGGGTTCGTACACGCGGACGCGTTCTCGTGGCATTACGCGTTCGGTAATGTTCGCGAGCGGCCGTTCGGAGCGATCTGGGCCGACGCAGGGGACGAGAGGCTCCGCATCCTGAAGGACCGCAAGCCGCACCTCAAGGGCCGCTGCCGCTCTTGCCGCTACCTTGATCTGTGCAACGGCAACCTGAGAGTGCGCGCCGAGCGCTACTTTGGCGACTCCCTCGCGCCGGATCCGGCCTGTTACCTGACGGATGAAGAGATCGGCATCAAGCCGGGCACGCCCGAGGCGGAGGAAGCCGCGAGGTGGCCGGTGCCCGTACAGTCGAACGCTGCTGAGGAACGATGATCGAGGAACGTGCGGGCGCCGAACGCCACGCGCATGACAAGCGCTTGGCCGCGGTGGACTTTGCCTTGTCGCCGTTCACTATCGCGTGGGAAATTACACGCGCTTGCGCGTTCGCCTGCCGGCACTGCCGCGCCGAAGCGCAGCCGAAGCGCGACCCGCGCGAGCTGTCGACCGACGAGGCGTTTCGGCTCATCGATCAGATCCGGGAGTTTGGCGATCCGATTCTAGTGGTGACCGGCGGCGACCCGATGATGCGGCCGGATCTCTTCGACATCCTTGGCTATGCTATCGGCCGCGGGCTCCGGACATCGTTCACGCCTACGACGACTCGCCTGGTGACGCCGGCGGCGCTTGGGCGGCTTAAGGAGATCGGAGTGCGCCGCCTCGCCATCAGCATCGACGGACCGGGCGCCGAGTCCCACGATGCGTTCCGTGGCTTTCCCGGGTCATTTGCGATCGCCACGCGCATTGCCACGCAAGCGGTTGAGCGGGGTCTGCCATTGCAAGTGAACACGACGATAAGCCGCTTTAACGTCCACCTACTGGACGAGATGGCCGATCTTGTTTCCCGCCTGGGCGCCGTGCAGTGGAGCTTGTTCTTCCTCGTCCCGACGGGCCGGGCCACCGCGTCCGACATGATCTCACCAGAGGAGCACGAACGGGTCTTCCACCGGCTGTACAACCTCTCGCAAAACGCGCCGTTCGACATCAAAAGCACGGCGGCGCCGGCCTACCGGCGGGTCGTCATGCAGGTTGAGCGCGGCAAACGCTCCCGGGCGGAAGCGCGGCAGCCGATGGCTGTCGCGGGGGCCGGGTATCGCTATCAGGATGGACTGGCGCGGCCCGCCAAGGGCGTAAATGATGGCAAGGGTTTCTGTTTCGTCTCCCACACCGGCGATGTTTGCCCGTCAGGTTTTCTCCCGCTTTCTGCCGGCAACGTGCGGCGGCAGTCCGTTGTCAGTCTCTACCGCACATCGCCCCTGTTCTGCAGCCTACGAGACATGACGGCGCTTGGGGGGAAGTGCGGTCACTGCGGGTTTCGAGAGGTGTGCGGCGGCAGCCGGGCCCGCGCTTTTGCGCTGACCGGTGACTACTTGGCAGAGGACCCGTCTTGCTCCTACCAGCCGGACGCCTAAGAGAGAGCGCGCGATGAGCGCCCATGCTCGTGGCCGCCAACAAACGAGAGGTGCAGAGATGGACGAGTTGCCCCAGCCGTTCCAGGACTTCACGCGAGACTTCCCCCAGGTAGTCCAGCACTATGAGGCCCTGGGGGCCGCTGCTCACGAGGGCGGGCCGCTCGACCAGCGTACGCGCCGTCTGGTCAAGCTGGCAGTCGCCATCGGGGGAAGGCTCGAGGGCGCGGTGCGCGCCCACGCCAGACAAGCTCGAGACGTGGGCGTGACCGACGCCGAGCTCGACCACGTCGTACTGCTCGCACTCACCACCATTGGGCTGCCGTCCACTGTCGCGGCTCGCACATGGATCAGGGACGAACTCTCTGCATCGTAACTTGATGTAGCGCCCTAGTCGCCGCCGCCACCAGCGGCTCCCTCCGCCCTGCCTTCCACGCTGAGGGACGAATAGCCCATCGCTAGGGGCCGGATGGCACTGCCGCCCTTCCCACAGTGTCTGCGATAGTGACCGCAAGCACAAACGGACGGACGTGAGCGATGAAGACATTCGATCCGGAAGATCCGTTCACTCTCGTCGGGGTTGGCCTTGCTGAGGACCCTGACGACGAAGCGCTCACCGACATGGCGTGGGCCGTGTTCGAGGAGTATGTCCGTCTCGGCTTTACGGGCGATCAGATCGTGCGGCTTTTCCACAATCCCTTCTTCCAACTGGCCCATCAGATCCTGCGCGTGAAGGGCGAGCCGTTCGTCCGCGAGCTCGGCGAGGCCGCGGACCGGCTGCGGGCCGAGGCGCAGGCGCAACTGCGAGGCGTCGGATGAGGCCCGTCAGTCGACGAGCGTTCCTCAAGCTGACCGGCGGGGCTGCCGCGGCGGCTGCCCTGGCCGGCACCCCGGCGGCGTTCGCTCTGCGCCAATTACAGCCCATCTCCATCGGCAACCCCCTGGAGAGCTACCCGAACCGCGATTGGGAGCAAGTCTATCGCAATCAGTACCGATACGACGGAAGCTTCACCTTCGTCTGCTCACCGAACGACACTCACGCCTGCCGGCTGCGCGCCTTCACGCGCAACGGCATCGTCTCGCGGCTGGAGCAGAACTATGACGTCGGGCGCTACACGGACCAGCTCGGCAACAAGGCGACGGCCCATTGGAACCCGCGCGGCTGCGAGAAGGGTCTCACGATGCACCGCCGCGTCTACGGGCCGTACCGGCTCAAGTACCCGATGGTCCGGCAAGGATGGAAACGCTGGGCGGACGATGGCTTTCCGGAGCTCACGCCGGAGAACCGCGATAAGTACCTGTTTACGGCCCGCGGCCAGGACACGTTCGCCCGGCTCTCTTGGGATGAGGCCTTCGACTACGTCGCGCGCGGCATGATCGCCATCGCGGAGCAATACAGCGGCGAAGAGGGAGCGGCGCGCCTCGAAGCGGACGGGTACCAGCCTGAGATGATCGAAGCCACCCACGGCGCCGGCACGCGCACGTTCAAGCTCAGGGGCGGCATGGGGCTGCTCGGCGTGATCGGGAAGTACGGCATGTACCGCTTCTCGAACATGCTGGCACTGCTCGACACGCATGTGCGCGGTGTGGGCGCAGACGATGCGCTCGGTGGCCGCATCTGGTCGAACTACACGTGGCACGGCGACCAGGCACCCGGCCAGCCCTTCGTGCACGGACTGCAGGCGTCGGACGAGGACTTCAACGACCTCCGCAACAGCCGCCTCCACATCCAGTGCGGCAAGAACCTGGTCGAAAACAAGATGCCGGAGAACCACTTCTTCAACGAGCTGATCGAACGCGGCGCAAGGATCGTCACGATTACGCCCGAGTACGGCCCGCCGGCCACCAAGTCCGACTACTGGCTGCCCGTGCGCCCCGGCATCTCCGACACCGCCGTGTTCCTCGGCATCACGAAGATCCTTATGGACCGCGGATGGTACGACGAGGCGTTCGTCAAGGCGTTCACCGACTTCCCGCTGCTGGTGCGCACCGATACGCTCCAGCGGCTGCGCGCGGCCGACGTCTTCCCCAACTACCAGCCCGGCCTCTCCCACGACGGCCCTAGCTTCGCCCTGCACGGCCTCAAGCAGGAGCAGTACGACAAGCTCGGCGACTTCGTCGTCTTCGATCAGGCCAGCGGCCAGCTCAGGCCTATCACGCGCGACGATGTCGGTGAGCGGCTCGGGCAGCAGCAACTCGATCCGGCGCTCTCGTACAGCGGCCGCGTACGGTTGGTGGATGGCAGCGACATCGAAGTGAAGAGCCTCTGGGAGCTGTACAAGATCCACTTGCGCGACTACGATCTCGACACGGTGCACGAGATCTCGGGCGCGCCTACGCACCTCGTCGAGCGGCTCGCCCAAGACATCGCGACCATCAAGCCGGTCGCCATCCACATCGGCGAGGGCGTGAACCACTGGTTCCACGCCACGCTTCACAACCGGGCGACGTACCTGCCGCTCATGCTCACGGGCAACATCGGCAAGCCGGGAGCGGGCTGCTTCACCTGGGCGGGCAACTATAAGGCCGCTCTCTTCCAGGGCGCGCCCTGGGCCGGCCCGGGCTTTCTCGGCTGGGTGGCCGAGGACCCCTTCGCGCCCAACCTCAATGACGCGACCTCCGGCAAGGACATCAAGGTCAAGAAGCTCACTAAGGACGAGGAGCCCGCGTACTGGGACCACGGTGACCAGGCTCTCATCGTGGACACGCCGGCGTACGGCCGGAAGGTCTTCACCGGGGCGACGCACATGCCGACGCCGACCAAGGTGATGTGGTTCACGAACGTGAACCTGATCAACAACGCGAAGTGGGCCTACGGCGTCATCAAGCACGTCAATCCCAAAATCGATCTGATCATGAGCCAGGACATCGAAATGACGGCCAGTTGCGAGTACGCGGACGTCATCTTCCCCGCCAATACCTGGATGGAGTTCCAATCGCTGGAGGTGACTGCCTCCTGCTCCAATCCCTTCCTCCAGATCTGGGGCAAGGACGGCATCAGGCCCCTGTATGACACCAAGGACGACGTGATGATCATGGCCGAGCTGGCCAAGAAGCTGGGGGACATCCTCGGCGACCAGCGGTTCGCCGACTACTGGAAGTTCGCGCTGGAAGGCCGGCCCGAGGTCTACCTGCAGCGACTCCTCGACAGCTCAACCACCACGACGGGATATCGGGTCGATGAGATCATGGCCGGCAAGTACGGCGAGCCGGGCGCCGCGCTCATGATGTTCCGCACCTATCCGCGCATTCCGTTCTACGAGCAGATCAACGACAACGTTCCGTTCTTTACCGACACAGGACGGCTCAATGCCTACAGCGACATCCCCGAGGCGATCGAGTACGGCGAGAACTTCGTCGTCCATCGCGAAGGCCCTGAGGCCACACCCTACCTTCCGAACGTCATCATCAGCACGAACCCGTACGTCCGCCCGGACAACTACGGCCTGACGCCAGAGATGCTTCAGGCGGATGTCGTCGATGGCGATCTGCGGACAATCGCAAACAACAAGATGTCGTGGCAGGAGGCGAAGAACACCAAGAACCCCCTTTGGGAGCGCGGGTTCCACTTCTACTGTCTGACGCCCAAGACGCGCCATCGCGTGCACTCACAATGGAGCGTCGTCGACTGGCAGGCGATCTGGGACTCGAACTTCGGTGACCCATACCGTGAGGACAAGCGCATGCCGGGCGTCGGCGAGCATCAGATCCACATCAACCCGGAAGCGGCGAAGGATCTGGGAATCGAGGACGGAGATTACGTTTACGTCGATGCCGACCCGGCCGACCGGCCGTACATCGGCGCGACGCCGGACGACCCGTTCTACAAGGTCGCGCGGCTCATGCTCCGCGCGAAGTACAACCCGGCCTACCCGTACAACGTCGTCATGATGAAGCATGCGCCCTTCATGGCAACCGAGAAGTCGGTGAAGGCACACGAGACGCGACCGGACGGCCGCGCCGTCTCCGAGGATACGGGCTACCAGGCGAACCTGCGCTACGGCTCGCAGCAGAGCATCACTCGCGACTGGGCGATGCCTATGCATCAGACGGACACCCTGTTCCACAAGGGCAAGGTGATCACCGGGTTCATCTTCGGCGGTGAGGCCGACAACCACGCCATCAACACGGTGCCCAAGGAGACGCTGGTCCGAGTAACGAAGGCCGAGGCGGGCGGGCCGGGTGGCAAAGGCGTTTGGAAGCCAGCCACGACCGGCATGACGCCGGCCCACGAGAGCGACGACATGATCCAATACCTAGCCGGAGGCTTTATCCAGACGCGTGAGTCCTAGCGCAGAGCGGGAGCGCGTGAGGAGACGAGATGGCCAAGGTCCACAACTGGCAACTGGGCAGAGAGATGCAGTACCGCTTCGAGGAAGCGCACCCGCAGCGACAGTTCGTCGCCGTCTTCAACACCAATCGCTGCATCGCCTGCCAGACGTGCACGATGGCGTGCAAGTCGACGTGGACCTTCAGCCGCGGTCAGGAGTACATGTGGTGGAACAACGTCGAGACCAAGCCCTACGGCGGGTACCCTCAGCACTGGGATGTCAAGTTGCTCCAAATGCTCTACGAGGCGAATCCCGGGGGCCAGTATTGGGACGCATCGCAGCAGGCCGATGACAAACCCTACGGCGTCTTCAAGGGCATGACGATCTTCGAGGCCGCTGCGATCGCCGGCACCGAGAACGCCATCGGCTACCTCCCCACGGAGGAAGAGTGGAAATCGCCGAACATCTATGAGGACACGCCGCTCGGGCCCGCGGGCCGTCCCAACGAGTACCACCCGGAGGCTGCTGAGCTCCCCGTCCACAAGACGTGGTTCTTCTATCTGCAGCGGATCTGTAACCACTGCACGTATCCGGGATGCGTCGCCGCCTGTCCGCGCAGCGCGATCTACAAGCGACCGGAGGACGGGATTGTCCTGATCGATCAGGAGCGCTGCCGCGGTTATCGCAAGTGCGTGGAGCAGTGCCCCTACAAGAAGGCCATGTACCGGCCGACGACCCAGGTCAGCGAGAAATGTGTAGGCTGCTATCCGCGCGTGGAGGGAACCGATCCGCTCACGGAAGGCTTGCCCATGGAGACGCGCTGCATGGCCACGTGTGTTGGCAAGATCCGGATGCAGGGTCTCGTGCCGATCGAGAACGGTGTTTGGGCAGAAGACCGGCAGAACCCCCTGTACTTCCTGATCCGCGTCGAAAAGGTAGCGGTGCCGCTCTACCCCCAGTTCGGCACGGAGCCGAACATCTATTACATTCCGCCCCGCTGGGTGCCGCGCCAGTACCTCCGCCAGATGTTCGGCCCCGGCGTCGAGCAGGCGATCGAGCGTTACACGAACCCGTCGCGGGAGCTGCTCGCCGTGCTGCAGCTCTTCCGCTCCACGCAGCAGATCATCTTCCGCTACGAGATCGAAGAGGGCGAGAAGATCGTCGACACCGAGATCAACGGCCGGCGGATCGAGATCTACAACGACACGGTCATCGGCTTCAACTCACAGGGCAGCGAGATCGTGCGCCTCTCGGTCGCGGAGCCGTTTCACGTACGACCCAGCCAGTACCAGAACACAATCTAGAGGCGAGACGATGGCAACGAGACGGCTTACAACGGAGCGCAAAGCGACACAGGAGGAGCGGCGCGGCCTTGTCGCGCAGCGCGCCTTCGCGCGCGCCGCCGTCTACCGGCTGCTGTCCCAGTCGCTCGTCTACCCGTCCGTCGAGGCGTTGCATGCGCTTCGCGACGTCGACCTGCCGGCCGCCGTCACGCTGGCGCCAGCGCTGCAAGATGAGCTGGCAGCGCTGGTAGAACAACTCGGCCGGCGGCTCGATGGCACGACCGTCCAGTCGCTCCAAGATGCGCACCGGCGCGTCTTCCCGCATGTCGAGTCCGGGGACTGCCCATCGCACGAGACGGCGTACACGACCCAGAACATCTTTCAGGAGACGGAGAAGCTGAGCGATCTGGCTGGCTTCTTCCGCGCCTTCGGCGTCGAACTGGCGGAGCACGAACGGCTCGATCACATCAGCGTCGAGCTGGAGTTCATGTACGTCCTGACGTACAAGGAGGGGTACGCGCTGCTCCACCACGGCGGAGAGAAGGCGCGCCTCTGCCGCATCGTCCAGCGGAAGTTTATGGAGGACCACCTGGGATGCTGGGCGCCGCCCTTCGCCGAGTTGCTGGCGCGCCACGCCGGTGGCGAACACCTCGAGGCCGTGGCCGCGCTCGCCGAGGCGTTCCTCCGCCACGAGGTGGCGCTCTTGCGAGCGCGGCCCGAGGTCCTCGCGGCGCGGCCTGTGGTGAAAGCGCCCGACCCGGACGACTTCGTGTGTCCGCTGGCCCAACAGAGTTCGCCGCCGGAGCCGGGAGGCGAAGATGCGCCGCTTTAGAATGAGCTGGCTCACGGCTATCGTTGTTGTCGCAGCGCTTGTTGTGGCTGCCGGGCTCACGATGACCAGCAGGCGGCTGGCGGCATCCCAGACGATCACGCTGGTGGCCGCGCAGAGCCAGGAAGCGATCCCATTGGACGACCCGTCGGCCGATGCGTGGAACCACAGCGTACCGATCGAAGTGCCACTGAGCGCGCAGCGGACCGTCCCGCCCATGGGCGGAGGCGCGCATACGATGAGGGTCCGCGCGCTGAACGATGGCGAGCGCCTCTACGTCCGCGTGGAGTGGAGCGACAGCACGCCCGATACGGCAACAGACGGCGTCACGAAGTTCAGCGACGGGGCTGCCATCGAGTACCCCGTTGGCGGCGGCACAGTGCCGGCGCTCTGCATGGGCGACCCGAACGCGCCGGTCAATATTTGGCACTGGAAGGCGTCTTGGCAAGCCGATGTCGAGCGCGGTGCGCCGGTGGACGTCAACGATGCGCACCCCAACATGCAGGTGGACCTCTACCCGTTCGAGAACGACGATACGTATTACCCGCCTCGCGCCGCTGGCAACATTGCTGCGCGCGTCAATCGGACCAGCCCAGTTGACAACCTGCTGGCGGGCAGCTTCGGCACGCTCACGGCGGCCCAAGACCAGATGGTGCAGGGCGTTGGCAAGTGGCATGACGGCAAATGGCAAGTTGTCTTCGCCCGCGATTTGAACGTGCCAGGCGATTACACGCAGTTCAGCACGGGCGGCAAGACGGACCTCGCATTTGCGGTATGGGACGGCGCCAAGAACGAACGTGACGGTATGAAGTCAGTCTCAACCTTCGTCACGCTGGACGTTTCGCCCGAGATTGCGCAGGCGAAACCCGGCGTTGGGTTTTCCAGTCGCGAAATCGGGCTCTTCATTGTGGCCGGGCTGGCGTGGGTCACCGCCGGTCTTGCCCTGGCCGGCCGGATCTACCTGCAGGGGAGACGAGCATAAGCGATGGCCGGCCTGGGCACTCGCTTGGTCATTCGCCAGAGGCCGCTCAGCCTCTCGTTGCCGGAAGATGTTCTTCGGCAGTTGGCGGGGGTGCTCGTCGGCGCGGCCGTGGCAGAGACGCTCTTCCTCCGACTGGCCACGCGCGTGGGCGTTCATCTGCCCAAAGGGGAGTCGGCGAAGGCTGGCTTACATGCGGCGTCACTGGCCGGCACGCTCGCACTGAATTTCGCATCGGTCCTCAGCGTCGGATTCGTCGTCGTACTGCTTGCTCTCTTGGTATTCCGAGCAGAGGCCGGCGCGGCCCGCCTCGCGCTCTCTGCATTGTCCGCAGGGATGCTGTGGGGGCTGGGTTCCACGCTGACGACGGACTCGCTAGTGGGGAACGCGCTCTTCGGATTGACGATGACCGTGCTGGTCGTCTGGGCCGGCTTCGGGGTCGCGCGACGTGCCGGCCTTCCTCTCGATGCACGGGTCGCCATCGGCCTCATGGTCGTTGCCTACGCGTGTTACCAGTACTACGCGCTGGCACATCTCTTGTATCGAGCGCTGGACTATTCGACTGTTCCGCCCCTGGCAGTCCCCATGCTGCGTCTCGGCGAAGGGCTCGTCGTCGTGGCGTCGGCAGCCGTGTTCTGGGCGTGGGGCCCGCGCCGCTGGCAGCAGGCTGGGGTTGCCGGGACGTCGCTCACGGCGGTGGCTGTGTTTGTCGTCGCCGCCGGCAGCCTGGCGCC
>CAYQLM010000071.1:0-16114 GCA_964418365.1 uncultured Dehalococcoidia bacterium | reverse complement strand
GATGTGCGCGCCCATCTGCTTCACGGCCTTCGCGGTGGCCATGAGCTGCTCTTCGCTCTCGACAGCGCAGGGGCCGGCGATCATCGTCGTCTTGCCGCTGCCGATCTCGGCAGAGCCAACGCGGACAACGGTGTCCTCAGGCTTCGTCTCGCGGCCGGCGAGCTTGTACGGCGCGCTGATCGGCACGGTGTCCTCGACGCCGGACATGGTTTCGAGTTCGTCGCTCAGCTCCGGGTAAATGCTCCCGACGACCGCGATCACCGTCCGCTCCACTCCGATGATCGGGTGGCCCTTGAGGCCAACCTCGTTCAGCCGGCTCATAACGCTGTCCAAGTCGGCCTGGGTATGTTCCTTCTTCATGATGACCATCATGGCGATATCGCCTCCGTCCTTTCTTCCGGGCTATGGAGCCTATCCGGGCGGAGCGCCTTCGCTCCTCCCAGATAGACGTGCTTGACTTCGTGTTGCTGCTTCTCGGTGTTGACGTGGAGCAGCACGCGCAGGCACATGGCCAGGCTGCCCGGAACGTCCATTTCGTGGCCGCACAGAAGGGCGACATCGGTCCAACCCATTCGGTTCGCGGCGACAGCAGGGAACTCGGCGTTGAGATCGCGGGTGGTGGTGAAGAAGGCGCTCGCGACGTCGCCAGCCTCGAAGCCGTTCACCCGCATGAGCTCCGACAGGAGCTCGGACGTGGCCTCGAGGATCGCTTCGGGAGTATTTTCTGTGACGGTGGTCGCTCCGCGAATGCCTCTGCAGGTCACGCTCATCGGCCGTGTCCTCTGCCCGTTCCGGGTCCTGGCCTAGCGTCCAAAGACGCCGGCCAAGAGGTCAGACGCATAGACGCCGGCCGCTGGGCTAGACGAGCGCAGCTGCCGAGCGCTAGACTCTGGCCTTCTTGCGGCCGGTGAGCACCTCCACATATTCGCGAACCCTCTTCTCCCTATCTTTCTGAGGCGCAGCCTCGATAGTATCGACGATCGCACTGCCGACGATGGCCGCATCGGCCAGCCCGCGCAGCGCATCGACATGCTCCCTGCGCGAGATGCCGAAGCCGACGGCCAGCGGCAGCTCCGTTTGCCTGCGCACCCGCTGGAGAAACACCCCCAGCTCCGGGGGTAGCTCCGATCGGGCGCCGGTCACTCCGGCGACGCTTACACAGTACACGAAGCCGGAGGCCTGCCGGACTGCAAGCGCGATGCGGTCGTCGGTGGAGGTGGGCGCGAGCAGCGGGATCAGGTCCAACCCACTGGCCCGGCAGCTTTCGCAGAGCTGCTCCGCCTCCTCCGGCGGCACATCGACGGCGATAAGGCCGTCCGCGCCAGCCGTCGCGGCATCTGAGAGAAAACGATCCTGCCCGTAGGCGAGGATTGGGTTGTAGTATGTCATAACGATCAGGGGGATGACAACCCCGTCCCTGCGAAGCCCTCGAATCAGATCGAGCAGCCCGGTGGGCGTCATGCCCTGCTGGAGCGCTCGGTAGCTTGCGCGCTGGATCGTCGCGCCGTCGGCCAGCGGGTCCGAGAACGGCAGCCCCAGCTCGACGATGTCTGCGCCGCCGTCGACGAGGGCGCGCACCAGGCCGGGCGTAGCGGACGGCTCCGGGAAGCCGGCCGTGAGATAGGCGATCATGGCTAGCCGGCCTTCGTCGCGGGCGCGCGCGAGCGCAGCTTCGACGCGGCTCACGTCGAGCCTCCCCTGGCAGCAAGCGCGATGAAGCTGACCAGATTGAAGAGAAAGTGCGCCCCCATGTTGGGCAGGATGGAGCCGGTGCGATAGTAGAGCCAGGCGAAGAGCATGCCGACCAGCGTGAACGGCAGCAGCAGACCGACGCTGTCCGCGCTCTGGATGTGAAACGCGCCGAAGATGAAGCCGCTCGCCAGCATCGCGCCAAAGACGCCAAGCGGCCGGATGAGTCCTGCAAAGATGAACCCTCGGAAGAAGATCTCCTCAGCGATGGGCACGATGATCACGGTTGCGACGCCCGCCAACGGCAGGATCGCCGGGTTGGAGAAGAGCTGATCGAGCTGGTCCTGCTTCGGCACGGCGGCGCCAGCGCCGGCTACCTGCAACACCACGCTGTAGATGACGAGCGCGAGGTGGGCGCCGCCGGCAGCAGCGAACGGCATCCACCACAGGTCGCGGTCGAACGGGCGCAGGCCCAGGTCGTCCCGCCGGCGGTGATGGCGGCCCAGCGCGAGCCAGACCGCGAGCCCGATGAATACGAGATCGAGAATGATGGTGAGGATCAGGCTGGTGATGATCTCGCCGCTGGTCATGTGGTCCGGCAGATCCGCCACGATCGACGTGATGAGGCCGGACACCCAAAGCAGCGCCGGAATGATGAGCGCCGCCAGGATCGCCGGCACACCCCAGGGCTTGAGGCTCACGCCGACCGGCTGGTCGGCAGGCTGCTGCTGGACGTGCGTCTCCATCATGCGAGTCTCTAGTATTCTCGACGATCCAGAACGAGGGGGCTAGGGTGCAGGGCGTCTACTCGCCGAGCAGGAACTGACGGGCGACGGCGAGAAACGCAGCGAGCTGATCGTGGTGGACCCAGTGGCCCGCGCCGCTAATGAGGACGGAGCGATAGTCGTGGAAGGCGCTCGCGCGGCCGTCCTCCTCCGGATCGCGCGCCCAGCTCTCGTCGCCTCGGACGAGCAGCACGGGGCAGCGGATCTGGTTCCAGATGTCGCGCGCGTCCTCGATGTTGAACTCGTAGGGCGAGTGCATGCGCACGTAGTTGTCGAACTTCCAGGTGTACGTGCCGTCGGGGTTCTGCTTGCTCCCGTGGGTCGTGAGATGGCGCGCCATCTCCTTCGTGAGGTGCGGGTTCTCCTCCTCCATGCGCTTCGTCGCCGCATCGATGCTCGTGTAGTTGCGGAGGTGCCGCTTCTCGAGGTCGCGCATGTGGCCGATCCACTCGCGCATGCGGATGTGCGCGGGGCGGCGCCCCATCACCGGCGGGCCGAGGCCCTCGACGGCGACGGCTTTCTTCACCCGGTCTGGAAAGACGCCGGCGTACTGGAGCCCGATCGCTCCGCCGAGCGAGTGGCCGATGATCGTGAGCGGGTCGCGGTCAAGCACGTCGGCGAGCGCGGCGATGTCGAGCACGAAGTCGGGCAGGCTGTACTGGCCGCCGACCGCCCAGTCACTGTCGCCGTGGCCGCGCAGGTCGGGCGCATACAGGCAGTAGTCGCCCACGAGCGCCTCCGCGACGGCGTCCCAATTGCGCGCGTGGTCGCGACCGCCGTGGATCAGCAGACAGGGCGGCTTGCGTTCGTCGCCCCAGACGGCGTAGTGCAGCCGCAGCCGCTGCGACTGGTAGAAGCGGGATTCGGGCTCGATGGTAGCCTCCGGTCAGGCGATGCGCTTCGCGAGGTAGATGTCCGGCTTCCCGAAACCATTGGCGTCCGGCACCACGCCCACGATAACGTAACCGAGTTTCTGATAGAACTCGTACTGGTGGCCGTTGAGATTGCGGATGTTTCGCAGGTAGCTAAGCGGGTCAGGATAGAGGTCGATGCCGGCCAGGCTCGTTTCGCCGCGATGGTCGTCCGCGCCGAGGAACACGGTGTGGATACCGCGCTCCCGGACCCTGTCCTCCAGATCGAGCACCAACGCCCGGCCTATCCCCTGCCGCTGGACGTCCCGTCGCACAGCCAGTGGGTGCAGCTCCCAGACACGCCCTCGGTAGCGTTCCAGCCCGCCGACCCAGCCGAGCACCTCTTCGTCGTCCATTGCGATCCGGCTAATGCGTTCTGGCGTGTTGAATTTCGCGCACCTCCCGCAGAGCCTCCTCTATTGTTGGCCAGCCTTCAGGCAAAGGTCGACCAGCAGCAGGGCTACCTGCTGCCGTGCCGGCTCGCCGCCCGCGGCCAGGTCGATGATGCGCCACACTTAGGTCAGTTCCACGCCGAGCGCTTTCGCGACGGTGTCCATGTCTTTGTCGCCGCGGCCCGAGAGGCCGAGTAGCACAGTCGTACCGTCTGGCAGCGTGGGCGCCAGCTTCGCGATGTGGGCGATGGCGTGGGCGGGCTCCAGCGCGGGGATGATGCCCTCGGTCTCGCTCAGCAGCCGGAAGCCGGCGAGCGCTTCGGTGTCGGTGACCGCGACGTACTCGGCGCGGCCGCTCTCCTTGTAGAAGGAGTGCTCAGGGCCGACGCCGGGGTAGTCGAGCCCGGCCGAGATGCTGTGCGTCTCGCTGATCTGGCCGTGTTCGTCCTGGAGCAGGAACGAGTACGACCCGTGCAGCACGCCGGGCTTGCCCTCGACAAGTGTCGCGGCGTGGTGACCCGTGCCGACGCCTTCGCCGGCAGCCTCCACGCCGATGAAGCGCACCGACGCGTCGTCGTAGAACGGATGGAAGAGCCCGATCGCGTTCGAGCCGCCGCCGACGCAGGCTACCGCGTAATCGGGCAGCCGCCCTTCTGCGGCCAGCATCTGCTCGCGCGCCTCGCGGCCGATCACAACCTGGAACTCGCGCACCATGAGCGGATACGGATGCGGTCCGACGACGCTGCCGATGATGTAGTGCGTCGTCTCGACGTTCGTCACCCAATCGCGGATCGCTTCGTTGATCGCGTCCTTGAGTGTGCGGCTGCCGCCCTCGACGACGCGCACCTCCGCGCCGAGCAGCTTCATGCGAAAGACGTTGAGCGCCTGGCGCTGCACGTCCTCCGCTCCCATGTAGACGATGCACTCCTGGCCGAGCATGGCGCAGACGGTCGCCGTCGCGACGCCGTGCTGGCCGGCGCCGGTCTCGGCGATGATGCGCTGCTTGCCAAGCCGCCGAGCGAGCAGCCCCTGCCCCAGCGCGTTGTTGATCTTGTGCGCGCCGGTGTGGGCCAGGTCTTCTCGTTTCAGGTAGATGCGCACGCCGGGGTTGAGCTGACGCGAGAGGTTCACGGCGTGGTAGAGCGGCGTCGGCCGGCCGACGAAATCTCGCAGCAGCGCATCGAGCTCCGCGTGGAATACAACATCGTCTTGCGCCTCATTGAACGCGCGCTCCAGCTCACCGAGCGCGGTCATCAGCGTCTCGGGCACGAAGCGGCCCCCGAACGGGCCGAAGCGTCCGCGCGCGTCCGGCAGAGTGGCTCTAGCCATGAGAGGCTCCGATAGGCCGTAAGGACGAAGCTTCAGCTTCGTCCGCTGCGTACTCCCCGCCCGATAGTACGTACTCGCCCATGCCGGTTGCGAGGCCTGCCTTGATCGGGTTGTTGAAGATGTACGCTGCGACCGTGGGGAGGTCGTCTTCCACGCGCAGCGCGCGGTCGTAGAAGCTCTGCTGCCACAGCCTTGCTCCTGTCTGCCGCTTGAATTGGTAGGTGGTCTTCTGCTTGAAGCGCTGCACGAAGCGCAGCAGGTTCGCGGACTCTGCCTCCCCGAGAACAAGCAGGTGCGTATGATCCGGCATGAAGCAAAACGCCAGTACTCGAAAGCCGCATGCCGTCGCGACTTCTCGAACTACGTGAGCACACTGCTGCCCAAGCGCGGTGTCTTGGAAACGAGGAACGCGATCCTGGGTGAGCAAGATGACGTGGTAGGCAAACGGGCCGATGTAGTCGAAGGATGGTATACGCGGCCGAGGCTCACGGCGTGGATAGGCGGACGGAGCTGAAGCTCCGTCCTTACGGCGCCCAGGACCCGCCCCATCGTTAGTGGGGCCAGACAGGCCTAACGGGCTGTCCCTACGATCTCCGCTGCGGCCACCTGGCCTCGTCACGAGGCGCGCTCCAGTTCCGTGGGCATGGGCGTCTCGCCGAAGTCGCCGCGAGCATAGGCCTTACCGGCCAGCTTGCCATCGACGGCGGCGAGGCGGAGGAAGACACGAAAGCGGCCGAGGTTGGGGACGGCGACGTCGAACGCTCCCGCGAGACGGCCCCGCCCGATCACAAGCTCCTCGATCGGCTCGTCGTGCGCGGAGAGCCCGCTCACCTTCGCCGTTACCCCCGCGATCGCTAAGGAGACGGGCACCGGACCGAGGGGCGAGCGGGCCGTGCCGGCCCAGGCGCCCGAGAGGTCCGCCTGCTCGTCGACGGGCCCGTGCGCCGCCGCTACGTCCGCGACGCGGTCGAATCGGAACAGATAGAGGCCGCCGTAGAAGCGCGGTGTACCGTCGCTCCCTACCGTGAACGACAGGTCGAAGCCGGCGAACGGGCCGTCGACCGCGCGGACAACGCCATCTTCTCGAGTGAGGCGCGACTCCTCGCCTTCGTCACGAGAGGAAAACGCGCCTTCGAACGTCGCCGACGGCGTGCCGTCCTTCATCGTGAGCACCGACTCGATACCCCAGAAGTTAGAGACGTAGCGTCCGCCGTAACATGACCAGTCCTGCTCGACTTGCGGCCGCGCTTCGCGCACCAGCGGCTCGCCGACGAGCGCGCGCAGTGCCGCGCTGCCGATGACGCTGCGGGCGCTCTGCGCCCTGCCCATGTTGGTCAGGATTGCCACGCCGACGCGTTCGTCCGGATACATGCCGAGGAGGTTCGTGAAGGTGACGCCGTCGCCGCCGTGGCAGACGAGCGTGCGGCCATCCGACGGCGTCACGCGGAAGCCGAGGCCCATGCCACCGACCGACGGGGCGAGCATCGCGTGGACGCGCTGCATATCGGCGACCGTCTCGTCCTTCAGCACGCGCGCGCCGCCGTACGTGCCACCGTTCAGATGCGCGATCAGAAATCGTCCGAGGTCTTCCACCGTGGAGACGATCGACCCGCACGGCCGGGCCAGCGACTGGACTTCGTGGTCCGGACGGGCCTCATGGTGCTGCCCATCGATCGCGCTCAGGAAGTACCCCTTGACGACATGGGAACCGGGAAGCGGTGCGCCGAACGCGCTCGCAGTCATCTCGAGTGGATCTAAGACGTGCGTTTGCAGATAGCCGTCCAGAGGTTGACCCGCGAAGCGTCCGATCAGGTAACCGGCGAGGTCGTAACCAAAATTGGCATAGACCATCTCATCGCCGGGGCGGCGGACGACCTTCGCGACCGACGCGACGAACTCTCGCAACGTCTTCGCGCCACCTTCCGCGGGCGAGGCGCCGCCGTTATCGACCGGAAGGCCCGCGGTGTGCGTGAGCAGCCGCCGGATCGTGACCGGCTGCTCCTCCTCCCACTCGTTCTGCACCTTGAACTCGCTCAGATAGCCGTTGACCGGCGCATCGAGGTCGAACGCAGCGCGTTCGTAGTGCTGCATGAGCGCCGTTGCGATGATCGGCTTGGTGACCGACTGGATGGAGAACACGCTCCGTGGCGTGATCGGCTCGTTCGTCTTGAGATCGGCCACACCATAGCCGCGCGACCAGACGATCTCGTCGCCGCGGACGAGCGCGATCGCGAGCCCCGGCAGCCGGTCGGCTTCGATCTGACGCCGGATCAGCTCATCGAGCTGGTCGAACGACACGCTAGCTCGCCTCCACCTTCGCCTTGATGCGTTCCAGGTCGCTCTTCAGTGCTCCCGGGGCGACGAACGCCTTCACGATCGGCGCGAAGATGACGAACGGGAAGCCGGCCTTGACGACATCGAAGCCTTTTTCGACCTCGACGCCGCTGCCCGAAGGCGTGATGTCGAACCAGTGACGCAGCACGCCCGCCTTTCCCTCAGACTCGTAGACGACGCGCTTGCTCGGCGCGTACTCAACAATCTTCACGGTGTCGTTTTGCGTCCCAAACTGATGGCCGACGGACTTGAACGTCGACCCCTGGCCAATCGGGCCGTCCGACGTCTTCTCGACCTGAAGTTTCTGCGATGGATTGCCCCATTCGCCGTGCTTGGAAATGTCCGCGACATAGTTGAAGACCTTCTCCGCAGGCGCGTTGATGGTGATCTTCTGGCTCGGCATCATGCACTCCTTTCGATCGTGCTGCTCATGGCCTCCCTGGCCGACTTGATGAACGCTCGGATCTTCTCGGCGTCTTTGACGCCGTTGGTCTCGACACCGCTCGACACGTCAACGGCCCACGGCCGCACCTCGTGAATCACCGTCGCGACGTTCTCGGGCGCGAGGCCTCCCGCAAGCCATACGGACAACCGCGCGGCCACGGATGCCGCGACCGAGCGATCGAGCGCGACGCCGCGTCCGCGGCTGATGTCGAGCAGGCAGGCGATCGCCGAGCCGGGCTGCAGCGAGGCGACGATGTCATCGGCGCCGACGCCCGGAGGCACGTCAACGGTCTGAATGACCTGTCGATTGGCCAGCAGGCAATCGGACCAATCGCCCGACGGCCGGTCGCTGAGCTGGATCAGGTCGATGCCGGCTTCATCCGCGATCGTGTTGATCTCTTCGATCGATTGGTGCTCGAACACGCCGACCGTGAGCGGGCGTTTGCGCGCGAGCAGCCTATCGAGCGCGTCCGCGCCGTGGCGGAACCAAGCGGCGACATCGCCCTCTGGGCCGTGCCCCCCGACGGCCTGAGCCGTCGGGTTCGAATGATGAAAGGGCGGAGGCATCTCCTGCTCGAGCGCGCGCAGCGGGCGGCCGAGCGCCTCGACGATCGCCTGCGCCTCCTCGATATCGAGACGTCGGCGGCTGTCGGGCGCGAAAACGAGGCCAACGAAGTCGGCGCCGGCAGCCTTCGCCGCGAGCGCGTCGTCGACGCGCATGCAGCCGCAGATCTTGATGCGCGTCATACGATGAACTCCCGCATCTTCTCGCGCACGTCGGTCGCCGTGATCAGCGCCTCGCCGATGAGGACGGCGTGTACCCCGCAGTCGGCGAGCCGCTCGACATCGGCGCGAGTGTGAATGCCGCTCTCACTGACGATGCACTTATCGTTAGGGATGATCGGGCGCAGACGCTCCGTCGTCGCGAGATCGACGTCGAACGTGCGCAGATCGCGGTTGTTGATGCCGATGAGGTCCGCGCCCGCGCGGAGCGCGCGCTCGACCTCTGATTCGTTGTGCACCTCGACCAGCGCGTCCATCTCCAGCTCCCCCGCCTGCGCGATGAGATCATGCAGCGCCGCGTCGTCGAGGATCGCCGTGATGAGCAGGACGGCGTCGGCACCGTACGCGCGCGCCTCCCACAGATGATACGGGTCGAACAGGAAGTCCTTGCGCAGCGTCGACGGACGGCCGCCCGGGTAGTAGCCCTGCATGCTCATCCGCACGTCGAGCATGAACTGCAGCTCGCCCTGGAAGTGCTTGCGCTCCGTGAGCACCGAGATGCCCGCCGCGCCGCCGATGGTGTATGTGCGCGCGACGGCGCGATGCTCCAGCACCGACACGAGTCTTCCCTTCGACGGCGACGCTTTCTTGATCTCAGCGATGAGCTGGATGCGCGTGCCGCCCGCGTGCGGGCCGCGCGGCCCTTCCAGGATGGCGCGCGTGAGGCTCCACTGCTCGTCCAGGATCTCGATTCGGCGCTTGAGCGCCTCGATCGGCTCCTGCTGCTTTCGCTTCTCGAGCTCCTCGCGCTTGTCGGCAACGATGCGGTCGAGGATGGTGCCGGTGGACGTCGTGTCAGCCATGCGCCACCTCGTTCGATACGCGCACCCACGCTTCGAGCCGCTCGCGCGCCGCGCCACTATCGATCGTCTTCTGCGCCAGCGCCACGCCCGCCTTCATGTCGGACGCGAGATCGCCCGCGACCAACGCGGCGGCGGCGTTGAGCAACGTGAAGTCGCGCAGCGGGCCGGGCTGGCCGGCAAGGACGCGCCGGAGCGCCTCGGCGTTCTCGGCTGGAGAGCCGCCGCGGACAGCATCGACGGAATGCCGCGCGAGGCCGGCATCGTCGGGAGAGAGCGTGCGAGTGACCACGGCGCCGTCGCGGATCTCAAACGCTTGGGTCGGGCCGCTGGGGCTGACTTCGTCGAGACCATCCTCGCCGCGGACGACGAAGGCGTGCTCCGTGCCCAGCCGCTCGAGCGCGCGGGCGAGCTTCTCGGCCATCACCGCATCGCCAATGCCGACGACCTGCATGGCCGCGCCAGCCGGGTTCGTCAGCGGGCCCAGAACATTGAAGACGGTTCGCACGCCGATCTCCTTCCGGACGGGAGCAACGTGCTTCATCGCGGGATGAAAGACCTGCGCGAACATGAACCCGAAGCCGGCGCGCTCGATGCAGGCGGCGACGCCCTCCGGCGGGAGATCGATCCTGCCGCCGAGCGCCTCGAGCACGTCGGCGCTGCCGCATTCGCTCGTCATCGCGCGGTTGCCGTGCTTGGCCACGCGCGCGCCTGCGCCGGCCGCGACGAACGCGGCCGCCGTGCTGACGTTGAAGGAGCCGCTCGCGTCGCCGCCGGTGCCGCACGTGTCGAGGAGAGGCCCGGCGAGCTCGACGTGGAGCGACTTCTCGCGCATGACGCGCGCGAGGCCAACGATCTCGTCCACGGTCTCACCCTTCATGCGCAACGCAACAAGGAAGCCGGCGACCTGCGCGGGCGTGGCCTCGCCCGACATGAGCTCCTCCATGCAAGCTGCGGCGTCGGCCTCGGTGAGGTCGCGCCGGTCAACGAGCGCAGCGATGGCGCCACGAATGTCAGTCATACGTGTCCTCTGAACGTCGAACTACCCGCAGGATGACGACAAGCCGCTCCTTATCTGACAGCGCGTAGATGATCCGATAATCACCGAATCGAAGCCGCCAGCTCGGCGGACCTCCTCGCAGCTTGAGCGCCTGCCGTGGCCGCGGCTCATCCGCGAGCCTTCGCATTCGTTCCGCGGCGGTACGAACCACGTCCTTCGGCAGCTTTCCGAGATCCCGTTTGGCGCGTGGCGTAAGGTCGACTTGGTACGGCAAGCCCTCGTTGCTCCAGATACTCTTCTAGACTCATCGTTTCCTCCGGGTGGCGAGCGGCTTCCTCAAGCGCTCGTTCGGCGGAGATGACGTCGAGATCGTCTTCGAACGTCTTGTCGAGAGCATAGCGCACCAGCGCCGCCATGGTCGTCTTCTTGCGAAAGGCCAGCTGCCGAAGGTCCTCGTGCATATCCTCGTCCAGGTAGATCATCATCTTCTTCATGCTTTGCCTCCGGTGACATAGTGACATATATATGTCAGCATGTCAAGCGGCTACATCTCCAGGAAATTCCTCAGCAGTCCCTTCCCGACCGGCGTGGCGATGCTCTCGGGGTGGAACTGGACGCCCTCGATCTGGTACTCGCGGTGGCGGACGCCCATGATCACACCGCTATCGCTGCGGGCCGTCACCTCCAGGCACTCGGGCACGGAGTCGGGCTGGATCGCGAGCGAGTGGTAGCGGATCGCCTCGAACGGGTTGGGCAGGCCGCGGAAGACGCCCTTGCCGTCGTGCTCGATACTGCTGCTCTTGCCATGCCTGATCTCGCCGGCGTAGGCGACGACACCGCCGAACGCCTCGCCGATGCACTGGTGGCCAAGGCAGACGCCGAGGATCGGCAGCTTGCCAGCCATGCGATCGATCAGATCGACGCTGATGCCCGCCTCGCGGGGCGTGCACGGCCCCGGCGACACGACGAGCTTCTCGGGCGCGAGCGCTTCCACTTCGGAGACGGTGATCTCATCGTTGCGCACGACGCGGACGCCGGCGCCGAGCTCGCAGAGGTACTGGTAGAGGTTGTACGTGAAGCTGTCGTAGTTATCGATGAGGAGGATCATGAGGTGTTCTCCGATTCATCGAGCAACGTTCCTAACTTTGTGTTGTCTTCTTGTCTCGCCAGACCCTTCGCTTCGCTCAGGGTGACAAGAAGCGCGCTCAGGATGACAATGAGGACGCTCGGGATGGCAATTTGGGGTGGTCATGGTTTCACTGCCTTTATGATGAGGTTCGCCGGTATCAATCGCATCTTCTCCAGGCTGTAGCCGCCGTCCCACACGTTGTACGCTTCCTCGGTCGGCGGCGGCTCCAGCAGGCGCTCGACACGGAAGCCGGCGCCGGTAAGTAACGACACCCACTCGCCGATCGGACGGTACCAGGAGCGCAGCCGCGCCGAGACGTTCGCCTTCGGGAAGTCCCATTGCCAGTCGAGCTCCTGCTGCCAGTAGCTCTTCGTGACGCCGTAGGGCGGCGTGCCCTCCAGGCAGGCGTCGAACGGGTGAGCGAGGCTCATGACGAAGGGCGCGCCCGGCCTCAGCACGCGGTACGCTTCGGCGATGGCGCGATCGATGCGCTCGACGTAGTTCAGCGCATGGTTCGAGAGCGCGAGGTCTTGCGTCGCGTCGTCGACGCCGCGCAGCTCCTCGACACCGCCCTGCAGGAGCGTGACCAGCACACCCTCGCGATCGGCCAGCCGGCGGCCGTACTCGATCTGTTTGTCGGACAGATCGATGCCGATCACCTGCGCGCCCTGCTTTGCGAGCACGATGCAGTCCTGTCCGCCGCCGCACCCGAGCACGATGGCGTGGAGGCCGGAGACGTCGCCGACGAGATGCAGCTCGTCCTCGCCGGGGCAGCGCGCGCCGTAGGTGAGCTGCGCGGTCGAGATCTGCTTCTCTTCCTGGTACGCGCGCGAGATCGTATCCCACGCCTGGCGGTTATCGGGCGCCGGCCCGCCCGCCGCGACCGGCAACGGCGCGACGCTGGGCAGCTTCTCGCGATCACCGGCGAGCCAGTCGCGCAATGCGAGCGGCATCGACAGCTGCGCGAGCTCCTCGGGCGCGAGCCAACGCACGTCCTGGTAGTCCCCGCCGGCGCGGAAACGCAGCTCACCTTCGAATCGCGGCACGCGGAAGATGTTCGCGACGTATCGGCGGCCGTCGGCGTCTTCGAGATAGAGCGTCTCCGCGAACGACGGATCGGCGATCTGCACAGCGAGCTCATGGAACGTGTGGCGCTCCAGCGCGGCCTCCGCAGAGTCGTCCGCAGGAACGGCGCTTGCGGGCAAGAGCCACTGTCCGGCGAACGGCGAGTGATCGCCCTTGCGCTGCGCGACGAGCACGCGGCTCCCGCGTTCGAACAGCGCCAGTGACAAGATGTCAGGCATCGCTAGTATCCCAGGCTCCCGCGCGGGGCTGCCGCCGCCTGCTCTTCCGCGCGGTCGATGGCGCTCATCAGCGCCGCCGCCTTGTTCACCGTCTCTTGGTACTCCGTCGGCGGGTCGCTGTCGTAGACAATGCCGCCGCCCGCCTGGACGTGCGCCACGCCGTCCTTGACGACCATCGTGCGCAGCGTGATCGCGGTATCGAGGTTGCCGGAGAGGTCGAAGTAGCCGGCCGCGCCCGCGTAGACCCCGCGCCGGTCGCGCTCCAGCTCGCCAATGATCTCCATCGCGCGGATCTTGGGCGCCCCGGACACCGTGCCGGCGGGGAAGCAGGCGCGCAGCGCATCGTACGACGACATGTCGCCGCGGAGGCGGCCCGTGATGTGCGACACGAGGTGCATGACGTGCGAGTAGCGCTCGACCTCCATCAGCTCGGTCACTTGCACCGTGCCGGGCTCGCTCACGCGGCCGACGTCGTTGCGGCCGAGATCGACGAGCATGATGTGCTCCGCGCGCTCCTTCTCGTCGGTGCGCAGCTCCTGCTCGTTCGCGAGGTCTTCGGCTTCGTCCGCGCCGCGTGGCTTCGTGCCGGCGATCGGGTGGTAATCGATCCGGCGGTCCTCGACGCGAACCAGCATCTCCGGCGAGGCACCGACGACGTGGCAGTCACCCAGCTCCAGATAGAACATGTAGGGAGACGGGTTCACCGTGCGCAGTGCGCGATAGATATCGAAGGGGTGCGCCTGCGTCGGGCGCGAGAACCGCTGCGAGAAGACGACCTGGATGCAGTCGCCCGCGACGATGTACTCCTTGATCCGCCCAACGCTGCGTTCGTAGTCGTCGCGCGACACGTTCGAACAGATCTCGGGATGCTGGACCGCGACCGGCGGCGCATCCTTGCGGTACGGCAGCGTTGCGAGCGGCTGCGACAGCCGCCCGACGAGCTCCTCGATCTTCCACGTCGCCTGGCGATATGCAGCGTCAATGTCGCCGTCGAGGCGGACATGCGAGACGACCTTGATGACGTGCTGGACGTGATCGAACACGAGCAGCGTGTCGGCGAACATAAGGACGGCGTCGGGGACGCCGAGCGGGTCGTTCGCCGGCCCTGGCACGCGGGGCTCGAAGTGTCGGACGGTCTCGTAGCCGAGATAGCCGACGGCGCCGCCGTGGAATCGCGGCAGGCCCTTCACCGGCGCGACCCGGAAGCGGGACAGCTCCTGCTCGATGAGCGTGAGCGGGTCACCCGGCTCCTCATTGCGCTCGGCGTGTGAGCCGTTACGCAGCACCCGGTAGGGCTCGCTGCCGAGGAAGCTGTAGCGTCCGAACCGTTCGCCGCCCTCGACGCTCTCGAGCAGGAAGGAATACTTCCCGCGCGCGATCTTGAGGAACGCGGAGACCGGGGTCTCGAGGTCGGCGGGCACTTCCCGGAAGATCGGCACGATGTTGCCCGAACTGGCGAGGCCCTTGACCTCTTCTAGGGATGGCGAGTATTTCATGGCTTGGCTCCGTCCAGGTAGTTCAGCTTCAAGGCCGCGCGCACTTCAGACATCGTGGCTTCGGCAACTTTCTTCGAGTGCGCGGTGCCGCTGGCCAGCGCGTCGCGGACGAAGTCCGGCCGGTCTTCGAAGTGGGCGCGGCGCTCACGGATCGGATCGAGAAACGCGTTGAGCGCGCGGGCGAGCTTCTGCTTCACCTCGACGTCCCCCACCTTGCCGACGACGTAGCGTTCCTTGAGGTCCTGCACTTCGGCCGCATCGGGGTTGAAGGCATCGTGATACATGAAGACTGGGTTGCCTTCCACGTGCCCAGGGTCGGTCGCGTGGATGCGCGTCGGGTCGGTGAACATGCGCGAGACCTTCTGCGTGACCGTCTTCTCGTCGTCCTTCAGGTAGATCGCGTTGCCGAGCGACTTGCCCATCTTGGCATCGCCTCCCAGGCCGACGAGGCGTGCAACACGGCCGACGAGCGCTTCGGGCTCAGGGAAGATATCGCCCACGACACGATTGAAGCGCCGCGCGATCTCGCGCGTCATCTCGACGTGCGGGAGCTGGTCCTCGCCCACGGGCACCAGGTGCGCCTTGGGCATGAGGATGTTGGCCACCTGCATGATCGGGTAGTTGAAGAAGGCGACGGGCACCGACTTCGTCCCGAGATCGGCCATCTCTGCCTTCAGCGTGGGATTGCGCTGGAGCATCCCCAGCGGCGTGTACCACGAGAGCCAGTGCGACAGCTCGTGGTGCTCCGGGATCATGCTCTCGATCGCGAAGTGGCTGGTTTCGGGATCGAGGCCGACCGCGAGCCAGTCGAGGGCGACCTCGAAGACGGACTGACGCACCGTGTCGATGTCGTCGGCGTAGTCGGAGACCTGGCAGTCCGCGATGAGGAAGAAGCACTCGTACTCGCGCTGCAGGCGCACCCAGTTCTCGAGCGCGCCGATGTAGTGCCCCAAGTGCAAGGAGCCTGTCGGGCGGACGCCGGTTAGGATGCGCTTCTTCGAACTAGTCATGTGTCTGCCTCCTAGACAACCGGTACTGCCTTCATCGCCTCACGGACGGCCTCTTCTGGGTACGAATAGTCTTCGAGCGTGCCGGCGAGGTACTGGTCGTATGCGCCGAGGTCGAAGTGGCCGTGACCCGAAAGGTTGAACAAGATCACCTTTCGCTCGCCCGCTTCCTTCGCCGCGAGCGCTTCATCGATCGCGCAGCGGATCGCGTGCGCACTCTCCGGCGCGGGGATGATGCCCTCGGTGCGCGCAAACTGCACGGCCGCGTCGAAGACCTTCGTCTGCGCGTGCGCGCGCGCTTCCATCACGCCAGTGTCGTAGAGCTGCGAGATGAGCGGCGCCATCCCGTGGTAGCGCAGCCCGCCGGCGTGGATCCCCGGCGGCACGAAGGTGTGTCCCAGCGTGTGCATCTTCGTGAGCGGCGTCATCGCCGCCGTGTCGCCGAAGTCGTAGCGGTACTCGCCCTTGGTGAGCGACGGGCACGCCTCGGGTTCGGCGGCGATGAAGCGCGTCTTCGCGCCCTCGACCAGCCGCCGTCGAACGAAGGGGAACGCCAGCCCCGCGTAGTTCGAGCCGCCACCGATGCAGCCGATGACGATGTCGGGCTCGTCGCCGGCCAGCTCCATCTGCTTGAGCGCCTCCTGCCCGACGACCGTCTGGTGCAGGAGCACATGGTTCAGCACGCTGCCCAGCGAGTACTTCGTGTCGTCG
>CAYQLM010000070.1:0-16312 GCA_964418365.1 uncultured Dehalococcoidia bacterium | reverse complement strand
GGCGATACGCTCATCTTCCAGGCCCACGCCCCCGACCCAGCCGAGTTGTTCACGAAGATGGCGCAGCAGGTGCAGCCGTTGCTCGACTCGTGGCGAGTCACGCTGCGCGTCGAACTGCCGGCGCTGCTCAGCGAGATCTCTCGCGCCGTAGAGGCGGCACAGCCCGGCCGCCGCGCCCGCGGCCTGGAGGTCGACGGTGCGTTCATCACGCGCGGCGCCCTCGCGACGTACGGGGCGGAGGTCTCACCGGAGCAAGCCATTGAGTTTTGGCGCGCAACCGATGTTGGCCTGGCTGCCTGGGGGGCGCAGATCTACCCCGACACAATCGATACGCTGGCGAGGTTGCGCGCGCTCGACACTCCCGTTGCGCTCGTCTCGAATACCTTGTCCGCGTCGGCGGCCCTGCGCAACAGCCTCGCGGCCTTCGGCATCACTGAAGAGTTGCTGCACGTCATCGTCACATCGACCGATGTGATGCGCGTGAAGCCGCGGCCCGAGCCCTTCCGCCGCGCGCTCGACGCGCTGGGCGTCGCCGCGAGAGATGCCGTCTTCGTCGGCGATAGTCTGGAGGCTGACGTGCGCGGCGCGAAAGCGCTCGGCATGACCGCCGTCTGGAAGCTCAACGGCCGCCACGAAGTGCCGCCGGCACCGGAAGCAGACCACACGATCCACGACCTCTGGGAGCTGTTTACGCTCGACTTGCTGCCTGACGCGTCGGCCGTGCCGGCGAGCCGAATGCCCCACGACGACGACAACGCGGACCGCTACTAGCCCCGCGCAGCGCTTCTCCGCTAGGATGGGTGCGCCATGCCTGTTCGCGCCGTCCTCTTCGACCTTGGGAACACGCTCTGGCACATCCCGGAGCTGCCGCCTATCGATCAGATCCGGCGCGAGACCGTCGGCCGCATTCTGACGCTCCTGCGCTCCTGGGACATCGAAGCGCGCGACGAGCATCGCTTCCTCGGGCGCGACATTCGCCTCGCCACCACCGCGGCCGACAAGAGGGCCTACGAGAGCGACTGCGTCAGCCCCGATTTCGCGGCGATCGTCCAGGCCGTTGCCGCGAAACATGGCCTCGAACTGACCTCGGAGCAAGCCGAGCAGCTCTGGCACGCCTGGAACCTGCCCGGCGACTTCTTCGGCCGCCGCCCTTTCGCGGACGCCATCGACACGCTCGAGACGCTTCGCGCGCGCGGCCTGCGGCTCGCGTGCGTTACCAACCGCGTGTTCAGCGGCCCAGCCTTTTTCGAGGAGGTCGATACCCTCGGTCTCACGCCACACTTCGACGTGCTCGTCGCGTCTTGCGACATTGGGTACATGAAGCCGCACCAGAAGATCTTCCTACACGCGCTCGACTTGCTCGCCGTCGCGCCGCGCGACGCCGTCATGGTCGGCGATTCGCTCCGCGCCGACGTCGGGGGCGCGCAGGCGCTCGGCATGACCGCGGTCTGGCGCAAGCCGCGCAAACCATTCGAGGAGCCGGACGGCATCCAGCCCCACTTCACCATCGAAGAGCTGCGAGAGCTCCTCGATCTGCCTATCTTCACCTAGCGCGGGCGGATCGATGCCGAACACACGCAAGCCCCGCCCGCAGGCCACCTCGCGCCGTCCCGCGAAGTCGTGGGGCGGCCGCTTCCGTGAAGCAACGCATCCGCTCGCCGAGGCGTACATGCTCTCGCTGCCGGTCGACGAACGCCTCTGGCGCGAAGAGATCGCCTCGTCGATCGCGCACGCGCGCATGCTCGGCCGCCAGCGCATCATTCCGCGCGGCGATGCGAACGCCATCGCGCGCGGCCTGCAGGACATCGCCCGCGAGATCGAAGCGGGCGGCTTCCCCTGGCGCGACGAGCTGGAAGACATCCACACCAACATCGAGGCGCGTCTGCGCGAGCTGATCAGCGACGCGGCCGGCCGCCTGCACACCGCGCGCTCGCGCAACGACCAGGTCGCGACGGACCTGCGCCTGTACGCCATGCACGCCTGCGATCGCGCGGCCGAGGCCGCCCGCTCGCTCCAGCGCGCGCTCGTATCCCTCGCCGAACCGAACCGGCGTGCCGTGATGCCCGGCTACACGCACCTCCAGCGCGCGCAGCCGATCCTGCTCGCCCACCACCTGCTCGCCTACGTCGAGATGCTGGAGCGCGACATCGAGCGCTTCGCCGGCGCGCGCGATCGCGCCGACGTCATGCCCCTGGGCAGCGGCGCGCTCGCGGGGCTCCCCTACCCGCTCGACCGCGAGTCCGTCGCGCGCGAGCTCGGCTTCTCGCGCATCAGCGATAACAGCATCGACGCCGTCTCAGACCGCGACTTCGCTGTCGAGTTCGTCGCGGCGGCGTCGCTGTGCATGACGCACCTCTCGCGCCTCGCCGAGGAGATCGTGCTCTGGTCGAGCGCGGAGTTCGCTTTCGTCCGCCTGCCAGACGCCTTCGCGACGGGCTCCAGCATCATGCCGCAGAAGCGCAACCCGGACGTCGCGGAGCTGGCGCGCGCGCGCACCGGACGCGTCACGGGCAACCTCGTCGCGCTGCTGACGATGCTGAAGGCGCTGCCGCTCGCCTACAACCGCGACCTGCAGGAAGACAAGCGCGCCTTCTTCGATGCCGAAGACACGCTGCTCGAGACGCTCGAGGTCTTCGCCGTGATGGTCCCGCAGCTGGAGTTCGACGCAGCGCGCATGCGCCGCGCCGCGACGGCCAACTACGCCCTTGCCACAGACATCGCCGACTACCTGGTGCGGCGCGGGCTGCCCTTCCGCGAGGCGCACGGCGTCGTCGGCCAGCTCGTGCAGTACGCCGAAGAGCACAGCAAGACGTTCGAGCAGCTCACGCTCGCTGAGTACCGCCGCTTCTCGCCTCTGTTCCAGATCGACATCGAGGACCTATCGCTGGCGAAGGCGCTCGCCGCCCGCGACGCTGTCGGCGGCACCGCGCCCCGCCGCGTATCGGCAGCGATCCGGCGCTGGAAGAGAAAACTCGCAACATGACCAATCGCGGGTCGGGCTTCAGCGCGACAGATCCCGCACAGACGGAGCGGAAGCGCATGCGCTGGCGAGCCAACGTCGTCGCGCGCCCCGCGGATCTGGCGATCCCGTACCGGCACCCTGCACCAGACGACTGCGAGCTCTTGGGTTCTCTGATGCTCGCCGCCTACCGCGGCACAATCGACGAGCGATACCAGACGTCAGCGGATGCCAGTAGCCATGTCGCAAAGTATTTCGGCGGACAGTTCGGCGAACCGCTCTTAGACTGCAGCTACGTCGCCGTCCACGATACCCGGCCGATCAGCGCAGCGTTGGTGTCTATGGATGGCGACGAGCCCCTCCTGGCTCAGGCGTACACCGCGCCCGACTGGCAGAACCGAGGCCTAGCGAGTGCTCTCATCCAGATGAGCATGAGCGCGCTGGCTGCGAACGATCTCCGCGCTCTCAATTTGGTAGCAACTGTCGGGAACCTGCCCGCCGAGCACGTGTACCGCAAGCTTGGGTTCGAGCCGTTCGATCAAGAACAGTGACCATGACCCAGGTCAAGATCGCACCGTCCGTCCTCACCGCTGACCTGGCGCGGTTGGCCGACGAGGTGCGCGCCGTCGAGGGCGCCGGCGCCGACTACCTCCACCTCGACGTGATGGACGGCCATTTCGTGCCGCCGATCACCTTCGGCGCGCTGGTCGTCGCATCGATACGCAAGGTGACGCGACTGCCGCTCGATGTCCACCTCATGATCGAGCAGCCGGAGCGCCAGCTCGAGTCGTTCGCGCAGGCCGGCGCGGACATCATTAACGTCCACGTCGAGGCGTGTCCGGACCTGCCGCCCGTCCTCGCGCAGATCCGCTCGCTCGGCTGCCGCGCCGGCGTCGTGATCAGCCCGCCGACGCCGGTATCGTCGATCGAACACGTCCTCGATCAGGTCGACCAGGTGATGGTGATGGGTGTCAACCCGGGCTGGGGCGGCCAGTCGCTCATCCCCGAGACGCTGCCGAAGATCGCGGAGCTGCGCGCGCTCCTCGCTGCGCGCGGCCTCTCGCCCGACATCGAGATCGATGGCGGCGTCAAGGTGCACAACTGCGTCGAGTGCGTACGGGCCGGCGCGAATGTGCTTGTGGCAGGCTCCGTCGTCTACAACAACGAAGCGCCGGTGGCGCAGAACATGCGCGCGCTGCGCGATGCGCTGGCGAACGCGTAGGGGCGACCACCTGGTCGCCCTGGGCGGGCAGCCGCCCGCCCCCTACGATGTACGGGATGCTTAGCTGACCTTCTTCAGCTCGCTGCGAATGCAGCGAGCAAAGGCGCAGGTTGACGCGCTTGCCCTCGCGCCAGACGACGTGCCTATAAGCGATCGATTCGGCGACTATCGGCTTGAATCACCGGCTTATGGTGCCGCACGGTTTTCCCCACGGTATTCTCTCGACGACGCGATCCACCTATAGACCATCGTAGCTGAGTCAATAGCGTGAACTAGGGACTGTGAGTAAGGCTGACTATGTTGCCGTCATAGTCGAGATAGCGAGCGGTGGCGCCCCAAGGTTCGGGACGGGCAGGATGCAGAACAGTTGCGCCGGCTGCAACGGCGCGAGCATGGGCCGATTCCAAGTCTTGGACGATGAAACCGACTTGAGCTTGAGTCGTGGTTTGGGTCGACTTAGCTTGGTAGAGCGCAAAATGCAGGTAAGCACCCTCGTGCCAGGAATGCGCAGCATGTCGGCCAGCAAGCCAGCGGTCACCTACCATCTCGCCGCTCCCCTCCATTTCGTTGTCAGCTCCCTGGTGCAGATCAATACCGAACGCATCTCGATAGAGGGCCGCTGAACGGTCGACGTCCGCGACTTCGAGAAGGACGAGAACAAGGCGGCTAGACTCCGGCATTTGCGTGACCTCCCGGTCCCGAAGAATTATCGCGGCAGCGACCTTGGTCGTCAAAGCCGTCGCCGAAAAGCAGGGTTCGGCAACAGGCGCCCGCGAGCCACGTAGGGGCGACCATCTGGTCGCCCTGGGCGGGCAGCCGCCCGCCCCTACGAGTGTACGGGATGCCTAGCTGACCTTCTTCAGCTCCGTGCGAATGCAGCGCGTGCAGAGACGCATGGCGACACGCTTACCGTCGCGCCACACGACGTGCGAGTGCAGATTCGGCTTGAACTTCCGCTTGGTGCGCGCAGCCTTTCGCTGCCAGCGACCGGTACTCTTGTGCCGGATGTTCTGGCCGAAGGCCGTGCCCTTACCGCAGGTGTCGCATCGAGCAGCCATCGTGATCCTGTCTGTCGCTTGCCGCCACAACGAGGGGCGGGCTAGAATTCGCACCACATCCTACCAAGGCCCGCGACAGGGGACAACCCGCACTCCATGACCACCCCCTCCCGCGACTCGACCCTAGACGGGCGTACGCTGCGCCGTCTCTTCACCGATACCTGCGCGCTGCTTCACCGTCACATCGACGTTCTGAACGCGATCAACGTCTTCCCCGTGCCCGACGGCGATACCGGCACCAACATGCACCTCACGATGCGGGCCGCTATCGATGAGATGGATCGGGCGCCGGGCGATGACGCGCCGGCCGTCATGCGCGCGCTCGCACACGGCGCGCTGATGGGCGCGCGCGGCAACTCCGGCGTCATCCTCTCGCAGGTGCTGCGCGGCTTCGACGCCGCGCTTGCCGGCCACGCTGCCGTCGAGGCGCCGGCGCTCATCGATGCCTTCGTCGCAGCGCGCGCGGCCGCGTACGAAGCGCTCTCGCAACCGAAGGAAGGCACGATCCTCACGGTCATTCGCGAGGCGGCGGAGGCCGTCGCGCGTCAACCCCAACCCACAGTCGAAGACGTGCTGCAGACCGCCGTCGTTACCGCGCGCGACGCCGTCGCGCGCACACCGGAGCTGCTGCCGGTGCTGAAGGAAGCCGGCGTTGTCGATGCGGGCGGCCTTGGGCTCGCGATCGTGCTCGAAGGCTTGCTGCGCTCGTGGCGCGGCGATCCGCTCGACATCGATCTCGCGCCGCAGATGGCAGTCGCCGCGGGCTGGCGCAGCGACGCCGCGTCGCTCCACCGCGCGGAGCACGGCGAGTCAGGCTATTGCACAGAGTTCATCGTGAGCGGCCCGGCGCTCGAGGGCGCCGCCGCCGCCACGCGGCTGGGCGAGCTGGGAAGCTCCCTCCTCGTCGTCGGCGACGAAGGGCTGCTGCGCGTACACATCCACACCCCTCGCCCCGACGACGCGCTCGCCTACGGCCGAACGCTCGGCGAGCTGTCGCACGTGAAGGTCGACAACCTCGAGCAGCAGGTCCAGCGGTTCTCCCAGCAACCCGCGCATCCACCGATCTCATCGAACTTCAGCGTCGTCGCCGTCGCGGCTGGAGCCGGCATCGAGGCGACGTTCCTCAGCATGGGCGTCACGCAGATCGTGCGCGGCGGCCAGACGATGAACCCCAGCGCCGGCGAGATCCTCGCCGCCATCGAGGAAGCCCCGGCGAACGACGTCATCGTCCTGCCGAACAACAAGAACATCGTCGCCACCGCCCAGCAAGCCGCGGAACAGAGCGCGAAGCGCGTCGTCGTGATTGCCACCACGTCGATTCCCCAGGGCGTCTCTGCGGCGCTCGCGCTGAACGCCGATCTCTCGCTCGAAGAGAACGCCGCCGCCATGGAGCGGACGCTCGGTACGGTGCGCTCGGCGGAGGTGACCCGCGCTGTCCGCGCGACGACGATCGAGGGCCGCCACGTCGAGAGCGGCCAGGCGATCGGCCTCATCGACGCCGCGCTCGCCGTCGTCGCCGACGATGTCGCCACCGCCGCCCAGCAGTGCGTGGCTGAGATGCTCTCGGCCGAGGCCACGTTGCTCACGGTCTACGCCGGCGAGGACGTCCTCGAAGCCGACGCCGAAGCGCTCGTGGCCGCGCTGCGGCGACAGTACCCTTCGCTCGAGGTCATGCTGGTCCAGGGCGGGCAGCCTCACTATCCATATATCCTGTCCCTGGAATGAGCCTTTTCGATCGCCTGCGCCGCCGTCTGCGACCCGAGAAGCCGGAGACGCCGGCCAAGCCTGTGCGCGTCGTGACCGACAGCACCGCCGATTTGCCGCCGGAGATCGTTCAGGAGCTCGGCATCACGGTCATACCCCTGCGCGTCATCTTCGGTGAGCAGTCCTACCGCGACGGCGTCGATCTTACAAACGAGGAGTTCTTTCGCAAGCTCGCCGACACGCGCGAGCTGCCGCGCACGTCGCAGCCGTCCACCGGCGAGTTCCTGGACATCTATCAGCGCCTCTGCAGCGAGACCGACCGAATCCTCTCCATTCATCTGTCCTCGGGCTTCTCGGGCACCGTCGACACCGCCCGGCGCGCAGCGCGAGAGCTGATCGGCCGCTGTACGATCGACGTCGTGGACTCCGCAACGGTGTCGATGGCGATGGGTTTCGCCGTCATCGCCGCCGCCCGTGCCGCGCGCGAAGGCGCCGACCTCGAAGCGTGCGCTGCGGCCGCGCGCTCCGTGCTGCGGCGTCAGCGGCTCGCCGTCGCGCTCGATACGCTGGAGTACCTGCGGCGCGGCGGCCGCATCGGGCGCGCGGCGGCGTTCGTGGGAGGCCTGCTCAACATCAAGCCCGTGTTGACGATCAAGAACGGCGAGGCGCATCCGCTCTCGCGCGTCCGCACCCGGCCGAAAGCGATCGAAGAGATGCTGCGCTTCTGTCTCGAAGGTGGCACGATCGTCGACGCCGTCGTCATGCACAGCACCGACGCGCCCGAGGCCTACAAGCTCGCCGACGAGGTGAAGCAACGATGCCCGGGCGTCCCCGTGCACGTCGGAGCGATCGGGCCCGTGATCGGTGTGCACGGCGGGCCCGGGCTGATCGGCCTGGCGGTCGTCCGCGCGGAGGAAGCGCCGCCATGAGCGCTCGCCGGCCGCTCGCCCGCAGCGCGAACGAGATGGCGCAGCACCTGCGCAACATCCTGCAGCTCGAGCGCAAGCTCGGCTGTGAGAACAAGGCCGTGATGGGCGGACTGGACGCCCTGCTGCACAACGTCCTGATCGAGAACGGCGTCCCGCCCAGCACGCCGATCGCGCAGGCAGTGCAATCGCTCCCCGCGGACGGATACCGATCGCTCTCGCCGGAGGAGCGCCGTCGCTGGATCGATGGCGCGCTGGCCGCGCTCTCGAAGCGCCCCGCGCCCTCCAGGCCGCCCGCGCCCCGCCGGCCGCCGGCGGGCGCAGTGCGCGCGAAGAGCATCGACGCGCCGGTGAGCGTACTGAAGGGCGTGAAGGGCGCGACGGCGGCCAAGTTCGAGAAGCTGGGCGTGCGCACCGTCCGCGATCTCCTCTACTACTTCCCTTATCGCCACAACGACTTCGCCAGCCTGCGCCCGATCTCGGAGCTACAGCCCGGCGAGGAGCAAACCGTGCGCGCGCAGATCTGGAGCGCACAGGAGACGCAGTTCGGCCCGCGCCGCAAGGGCACGACCGCGACGATCGGCGACGCGTCCGGCACCATGCGCGTGGTCTGGTTCAACATGCCCTGGATCGCGAAGCAGCTCCGCACCAACGCCGACATCCTGCTCGCCGGCAAGGTCTCGCTCTACAAGGGCCGCCCGACGTTCGAGAACCCGGAGTGGGAGCCGTTCGACGCGCAGGAGGAGCAGACGCACACGGGCCGCCTCGTGCCCGTGTACTCCACCACCGAGGGGCTCGCCAACCGGCCGATCCGCCGCGCCATCCGCCAGGCGCTCGATGAGTACCTGACGCTGGTCGCCGAACCGCTGCCGGCGGATCTTCGCGAGCGCCTGGGCCTGCTCGATGTCCAACCAGCCGTGCGCCAGGCGCACTACCCGGACAGCACGGAGCAGCTCGACGCGGCGCGCCGGCGGCTCGCGCTCGACGAGTTGATCCCGCTCCAGCTCTCAGTGCTGCTGCGCCGGCGCGACTGGCAGCGTCCCGGCACGGCCGACGCGCTCGTTGCACCGCGCGAGGCGCTCGACGGCTTGCTCACCTCGTTGCCGTTCGCGCTGACACGCGCGCAGGAGAAGGCGCTTGCCCAGCTCCTCGCCGATCTCGCGCGCGACGTGCCGATGAGCCGCCTTCTTCAGGGCGACGTCGGTAGCGGCAAGACGGTCGTCGCGGCCGCAGGGCTGCTCGCCGCCGCCGTGAACGGCCACCAGTCCGCGCTGATGGCGCCGACGGAGATCCTCGCCGAGCAGCACTTTCGCACGCTCTGCCAGGTCTTCGGCGCGAGTGCGGACGGCGCGCCGCTCGCCGAAGCAACGCCGCCCTACCTCGACCGGCCGCTGCGCATCGCGCTGCTCACCGGCAGCGTGCGCAAGAAGGAAGAGCTCTACTCCCGCATCGCCTCCGGCGAGATCGATATCGTCGTCGGCACGCACGCGCTGATCCAGGCCGGCGTCTCATTCGCGCAGCTCGGGTTCGTCATCGTCGACGAGCAGCACCGTTTCGGCGTGATGCAGCGGGCTGCGCTGCGCGATAAGTCAGCGCGCGCCGCGCACCTCCTGGTGATGACCGCCACGCCCATTCCGCGTTCGCTCTACCTCACGCTGTACGGCGACCTCGACGTCTCGGTGATCGATGAGCTGCCGCCGGGCCGCAAGCCCGTCGTCACACGCTGGTGGCCGCCCGAGCGCCGCGACGACGCCTACGACTTCCTGCGCGAGCAGGTCGATACCGGCCGCCAGGCGTTCATCATCTGCCCGCTCGTCGAGGAGTCCGAGACGCTCCAGTCAAAAGCCGCCGTCTCGGAGTTCGAACGTCTTCGCGCGGACATCTACCCCGACCTGCAGCTCGAGCTCGTCCACGGGCGCATGTCCGGCAAAGAGAAGGACGCGGCCATGCAGCGCTTCCGCAGCGGCGAGGCGAACATCCTCGTCTCGACCGCCGTCGTCGAAGTCGGCATCGACGTGCCGAACGCGAGCGTGATGCTGATCGAGAGCGCCGATCGCTTCGGGCTGGCGCAGCTCCACCAGTTCCGCGGGCGCGTCGGGCGCGGCGCCGACCAGTCGTACTGCTTGCTGCTCTCCGAGAGCCCGTCTCTCGAAGCGCAGCAACGCCTGCGTCTCATGGTCGAGACGACGGACGGCTTCCGCCTTGCCGAAGCCGACCTCCACATGCGCGGCCCGGGCGAGTTCTTCGGCACACGCCAGTCCGGTCTGCCCGACTTCCGCGTCGCCAGCCTCCTCGATACGCGGCTGATCGAGCTCGCCCGCGCAGAGGCCCAGCGCCTGCTCGACGCCGATCCTGACCTGTCGAAGCCCGAGCACGCCGCTCTCGCACGAGAAGCCGCGCGCCTCTTCGAGCGCGTGACGGGCGAGGTGCACTAATTGCAGCTTATGATAGGCACCAGAATCTGGCTGAAGGCTAACTTGACACCTTTATGGTGCGTACCATCACCTAACCGAAGCGCGCATTGATCATGCTGAGCCTGTCGAGGCATCCGAGCTAGCCATGACCGCCACCGCCCTCGGCCGCCCGATCCATGTCGTCTCGACCAAGTACGACGGCTCCGCCCACTGGGAGTTCGACTCGTTCTTCGTGGCCGAACGTGGCCCGCTCCTCATCGCGACGAACTTCGCCGGCCAGGAGCTGCGCAACAAGGCCGGTTTATGGAAGACGCCCTTCGACGTGCGCAACCACTTCTGGTCGGACCGCTGGTACAACGTGATGCGCTGCGACCGGCCGCAAGCCGGCGGCCTCGAATACTGGTACTGCAACGTCACCACGCCCGCGACCTACGACGGCGAGACCATACGATACGCAGACCTCGATCTCGACGTGCGCGTCTACGCTGACGGTACGATTGAGATTCTGGACGAGGATGAGTTCCTAGAACACAGCGCCCTCATGGGCTATCCTCCTGACATGATCGAGCAGTCCCGCGCCGCCGTCGATGAGCTCGTCGCGCTCGCGCGCGGCGCGCAGTTCCCGTTCGAGGAGCTAGCGAGCAAGCCGTGATCCGCGAGCAGATCGCCGAGGCCATCGCACAGGCTGTCGCCGGTGCCCAGCAGGCAGGCGACCTGCCGGCCGTCCCGCTGCCCGAGATCGTCGTCGATCGCCCGCAGCGCGCCGAGCATGGCGACTACGCGACCGGCCTGCCGCTGCAGCTCGCCCGCGCGGCGAAGGCGAAGCCGCTCGAGATCGGCCAGACGCTCGTCCGCCACCTACCGCCGTCGGACGCCATCGCGAAGGTCGATGTGGCGCCGCCGGGCTTCATCAACTTCCACCTCAGCGATACCTGGCTCGCCCGCCAGGTCGACGCGATCTTCGCGGCAGGCCCGTCGTTCGCGCAGGTGCCGCTCGGCCAGAGCCAGCGCGTCCAGGTCGAGTTCGTCAGCGCCAACCCGACCGGGCCGCTGCACGCCGGCAACGGCCGCTGGGCGGCGCTCGGCAGCACGCTCGTGCGCGTGCTGCGCGCGGCGGGCTACACGGTCGAGGCGGAGTACTACTTCAACGACGCCGGCACGCAGGTCGAGACCTTCGGGCGCACGCTCTACGCCCGCTACCAGCAGCGCTTCGGGCGCGACGTACAGATCCCCGAAGACGGCTACGTCGGCGCGTACATGGCCGAGCTGGCGGAACAGGCCGAGGAGCAGTTCGGCGATGCGTATCTGCGCGAGGAAGGCCAGCCCGCCCCGCAGGAGCTGGCGACGTGGGGCATCGAGCGGATGATGGGCTGGATCAAGGCCGACCTCGATGAGCTGGGCGTGCACTACGACCACTGGTACCGCGAGCAGACCGTCTACGAAGACGGCTACTTCGACAAGGTGATGGCGCTGCTGCGCGAGCGCGGCCTCATCGTGGAGCGCGAGGGCGCGACGTGGCTTGCGACGAGCCAGCTCGGCGCGGACAAGGACGAGGTGCTCGTGCGCTCCAGCGGCATGCCGACGTACCTCGCGACCGACATCGGCTACCACTACGACAAGTTCCTCGTCCGCAACTTCGACCGCGTGATCGACATCTGGGGTGCTGACCACCAGGGCCACGTGCGCCCGCTCCACCTCGCCATGGAAGCGATGGGCCTCGAGCCGGAGCGGCTGCAGATCCTGATCGGCCAGCTCGTGACGCTGCGCCGCGGCGAGGAGGTGCTCAAGCTATCGAAGCGAAGCGGCGACATCGTCACCCTGCGGGAGGTGATGGAGGAGGTCGGCAAAGACGCCTGCCTCTTCTTCTTCCTCTCCCGCTCCGCCGACGTGCCGATCGACTTCGATCTCGAGCTGGCGAAGCGCCAGAGCAGCGAAAACCCCGTCTACTACGTGCAGTACGCTCACGCGCGCATCGCGGGCATCCTGGGCACCGCCAAAGAGCGCCTGGGCGACGCGACGGGCGGGGACGTATCGTTGCTCACGCACGAGGCGGAGCTGGCGCTGGTGCGCAAGATGCTCATGCTGCCGGAGCTGGTCGACTCGATGGCGCGCACGCTCCAGCCGCACCACCTGCCCCACTACGCGCTGGAGCTGGCGACGGCGTTCCATGACTTCTACGAGAAGTGCCGCGTCGTCGACGAAGCGCACTCCGAGCTATCGAAGGCGCGCCTCAAGCTCGTCGGGGCGGCGAAGTCGGTGCTGGCGACGACGCTGGAGCTGATGGGCATGAGCGCCCCGGACCAGATGTAGGCGGGATGCCGAACCCGCCCGATAACGCCCTCGACTTCGCCCAGTCGATCGCTCACGACGCGGGCCGCATCGCGCTCGATGGCTTTCGACGGCCACAGGACGTGCGTTCGAAGGGCCGGGGCGATCTCGTGACCGAGACCGACTTCGCGGTCGAGCGCATGCTCCACGACGCGATCGCGCGCGAGTTCCCCGCGCACCGCGTGCTCTCCGAGGAGACAGCGGCGGGCACAGCGCTCGATGGCTGGGTCTGGGTGATCGATCCGATCGACGGCACGCGCAACTTCGTCAGCGGCATCCCCTTCTTCGCCATCAACATCGCGTTGTGCCATGACGGCGAGCCTATCGTTGCCGTCACCTACGACCCGAACCATGCAGACACGTTCTCGGCCCAGCGCGGCCAAGGGGTCTGGTGCAACGGCGAACCGGTGCGCGCGTCCGAGTCGCCGACGGTGCAGGCTTCTGTCTTCGGCTTCGACCTCGGTTACGAAGAGCAGCCGGGCCACGCAATGCTGCAACTCGTCGGGCGCATCTTTCCTGGGGTGCAGAGCCTGCGCATCCCGGGCAGCGCAGCGCTCGGCCTCGCCTACGCCGCCTGCGGCCGTTACGACCTCTTCGTGCACCACTTTCTATTCCCCTGGGACGTCGCCGCCGGTATCCTGCTGGTACAGGAGGCAGGCGGCACGATCACGAACCGTCTAGGGAATGCGATCGGAGTCCAGAGCCGGACCGTGATCGCCGGGGCGCCCGGCGCCCACGCCGATTTCCTGCGCTGGCAGCGCGAACATCGAGGAGAGCTCGACCTGCCGGCGGAGAGCTAGGAACGTGATGCCACTCCCCGCACGAATGTCGTCCGCCGGGCTTGCACTGGCGGTCGCAGCGCTGATCGCGCTGGGCTGCTCGGGGGGCGGCGGGACGAAGCCGTCCGCATCGCCATCGAGCGGATCAACGCCGGGCGCGACGGCATCGACCGGCGCCACGCCTTCTTCCTCCGCGGAGGACGCGCTCGGCCGCTACGTCCAGCGGGTGCTCAGCCAGGGATTCGTGCCCAACTGCGACAAAGAGAAGCGCCCCGACGACGTCGGAAAGCAGTGCGCGCGCAAGCTCGGCGAACGCGGCGGACTGGTCGCGTATTCGCTCGGCCCCACGTTCAGCCCCGCGACGCGCATCCTCATCCTCAAGCCTGAGAACGGCGACTGGACGCTCCAGACCATTGTGAACGTCGACCCGGACCAGCCGCAGGCGCCCGGCATTCCCTGGCCGCTGGCCGTCGGCGCGCAGGTCGTCGTCGCCGGCACCGCGCCCGACTGCCTGAAGGTCCGCGAAGCGCCGGGCACATCATCGACCGACACCGGCTGCCTGCAGGACGGCACGGCCGTCACCACCGTCGCGGGGCCGGTCGATCAGGACAACATCGAGTGGTGGCAGCTCCAGGACCACGGCTGGGCCGCCGGCAGCTACCTGCGCTACCCCGACGCCGCGCCCACGCCGCAGCCGACGAAAGACTAGCCGGCGAAGAAGTCGCGCAGCGCCGCGCAGGTCGCGTCCGGCGCTTCCTCCGGCAGGAAGTGCCCGCAGTCGACCTCCTGGCCGCGCACGTCGTCGCACCAGCCGCGCCAGACCTCCAGCGCGCCGAGTCGCGCCAGGCCGCGGCCGAAGAGCGCCAGCGTCGGGCAGGCGATCTTGCGCCGCCCGAAGTCCTCCTCGTCCGCCGCGAAGTCCAGCGTCGCGCCGGCGCGATAGTCCTCGCACGTCGCATGGACCGTCGCCGGGTCGCGGAAGCAGCGGACGTATTCGGCCAGGGCGGCCTCATCGAACGCCTCCAGCCCGCTGCCGCTCCAGCGCTGGAGCGATGTGCGCAGAAAGTACTCCGGATCGGCGCCGATGAGCCGCTCCGGCAGATCGAACGGCTGGATCAGCATGAACCAGTGGTAGTACGCCGTCGCGATCAGGCGGTTGAGGCTGCTGTAGAGCGTGTACGTCGGGACGATGTCCAGCACCGCGAGCTTCGTTACGGCGTCCGGCCGATCCAGCGCGAGCCGGTACGCGACGCGCGCGCCGCGGTCGTGCCCGGCGACGGCGAAGCGTTCGAAGCCGAGGCTCTGCATCACCTCGATCTGGTCCTCGCCCATCGCGCGCTTCGAGTACGCCGCGTGGTCCGGCCCGCCGTCCGGCTTCGAGCTGTCGCCGTAACCGCGCAGCGTCGGCGCGATGACGGTGAACTGCTCGGCGAGCTGCGGCGCAACGCGATGCCACATCACGTGCGATTGCGGGTAGCCGTGCAGGAGCAGAAGCGGCGGCCCGCTCCCGCCGACAACGAGATCGATCGTCGCGCCGTTCGTCTCGATCCGCTTTCGCTCAAACTGCTCGAACATCACGTCACCGCCTCCACAAGCCATGTCCGCAGCAGCTCGAACAGCTCGTCCGCGCACGACGCGAGCGAGTGGCCGGCGTCATCGTACAGCACCAGGCGCTTCGGCTCCCGCGCGCGCTCGTAGATGTCCTTGCTCGCCGCGCAATCGAGCACGCCGTCGGCCGTGCCGTGCACGAGCAGCAGCGCCCTCGGCGCAAGGCGCTCGACCGTGCGCGTGCCATAGAGCTGAGGCGACAGCGCCGCCACGCCCGAGACGAGATCCGACAGCTCGCCGCTTTTGATCACGACCGCCGCGCCGAAGCTGTGCCCCACGAGCGCCACGCGCTGCGCACCCACGCCCTTCAGAAACGAGATGCCCGCCAGCACATCTAGCACGCACTCGGGGAACTCGCCCGGCTGCCGATAGTGCAGCCGCAGACTGCTCAGGCCGTGTGGTTGTGATTGCGTCTCAGCCGGATCACGCTGAGCCTGTCGAAGCGCGCCCGCCGTGTCCGCAAGCACTTCCGCCAGCCGCGCGTAGATCGCGGTCGCCGGGCCATCGAGGCCGCCCAGCGCACCGCCAACGAAGATCGCCGCACCCGACTCGCCTTCGCAGGGATGGAGGACGGCCGTGATCTCGCCACGAGTCGTACGCAGGAGAATATCGAGCGCGCCATCCGGCCGATCACTCGCCGCAACGCCTTCGATCGCGATCTCGAGGTCGCCGGAGAGATCTTCTTCTTCGAGAGGCGTGTCGAAGATCGACACGCTGGGTCACTTCGCGCCGCTGTGATGCCGGCCGACGAAGCGGCGCATGCGTTCGAGCGCCTGCTCCAAGACGTCGATCGGCGCGGTGTAGCAGATGCGCACGTGGCCCACGCCGAACTGTCCGAACGCCGACCCCGGAACGACCGCCACCTTCTCCTCGGTCAGCAGCCCTTCCGAGAACGCCTCGTCGGTAAGGCCCGTCGAGCTGATCGAGGGGAAGCAGTAGAACGCGCCGCGCGGCTCGAAGCACGGCAGGCCCATCGCGTTCAGCTCGCGCACCATGAGCTGGCGCCGGCGGTCGTACTCGGCCACCATGCCGCGCACGTCTTCCTCGCCGTTGCGCAGCGCCTCCAGCGCGGCGTACTGGGCCACGGTCGGCGCGGACATCATCACGTACTGATGCACCCGCATCATCGCTTCCGTCAGATCGACGCGCGCGCACGTGTAGGCCAGGCGCCAGCCCGTCATCGCGTACGCCTTCGAGAAGCCGCCCATGAGCACGGTGCGGTCGCGCATCCCGGGCAAAGAAGCAACAGCGGTGTGCTCCACCCCGTAGACCAGCCGGTCGTAGATCTCGTCCGAGATGACGAACAGGTTGTGC
>CAYQLM010000069.1:0-16729 GCA_964418365.1 uncultured Dehalococcoidia bacterium | reverse complement strand
ACGCGAGCGTGAAGCCGGCGGCCACCGCCAGTCCCAGGCTTGACAGCACGAAGGCGTGGTACGGCGGCTCGTCGACCGCGACGTGAGCAGGGGGGCGAGGGCCTTCGGTCACTGGGAGGACGGCGGCACGTTACGCAGCGACCCTTCGTGGCGCTGTGTTGCGCCGGCGCTTACCGGCATGGCCGAGGCTGAGCTCCGCCGTCGGCCGTATCAAAACTCGAGCCGCAGGCGCAGCTCTGGACGGCGTTGGGATTGGAGATGCTGAATCCACTCTTCATTACGTCGTCTACGTAGTCGATCTCCGCGCCCTGCAGCAGTGGCGCGCTCTCGGGGTCCACGAGCAGGCGAACGCCTCCGTGTTCGATGACGAGGTCTTCCTCGTCGGCTTCTTGGGCAAGCGCCATGCCGTACTGGTATCCGGAGCAGCCCCCGCCAGCGACGAATACGCGGAGGGCGCCGGAACGCCTCTCCCGAAGCAGCTGCTTCACCTTCTCAGTCGCGCTGTCGGTGAGTGCAAGGATAGGAACCACGATGCACCTCTAAGCGTTGTCCAGCCTACGTTTCGTCGTTCGGCCTGCTCGTCCGTTCTTTGCGGGTTTCCCGGCGAAAATCCCGAATGCTGCGTCCGATCGCTCCGCCGACTTCCGACAGCCGTCCGGCGCCGAAGAGAACGATGACGATTGTCAGAACCAGGAACAGCTCGATGGGGCCGAACCCGAATGGTCCTACCGCGAGCATCTCCCTCCGTCCCTCCCGAGGATGATCTGGGCGTCGTTCGCGCCTAATCTACAGATACCAGAGGTAGGGCACAGGTGTGCAGGGCCGTTTGGCCCAGTCCGCAAGCGCGAACGGCTCTTTCTTCAGGGCCTGGGCGCCGGTGTTCGACCGCCTCGGCCACTCAGGCCTGCGTTCTGGGGCCGATCGCCTCAGATGAGCTTCAGGCGCCGGCCCGGGCCGGCTCGCCAAGCGGGCGCACCTGGGGCATCACCTTGTCCCGCATGAGCTCCATGCTGCGCAGCACCTTCTCGTGCGCCAGCCCGCCGATGCGCGTCCAGGCGAGGTAGTGGGTCACGCCGCACAGCTCGTTGATCTGGGCGATGCGTTCCGTCACCTGGTCTGGGCTACCGCAGACCACCGCGCCGCCCTGCACCACCTGCTCCCATTCCAGCGTCTGGAGCCAGTCACGAGCCGCCGTATACATCTCATACGTCTTAACCGGCGGCTGACCCTGGGGAGGCGAGATGTACTTCGCGAACGTCCGGAAGTACCACATGACGGCGTCGCGGAAATCGGCGAGTGCCTGCTGGGTGGTCTCGGCGACGTAGGTCATGCAGAGGGCGGCGACCTCGTGGCCGGCGGGATCGCGCCCGTGCTCGCGTAGCGCCTCCCGGTACTGTTCGATCTGCGCCGCGCCGCGATTGACGTCGAAGCCGAACACGGGCGCGCACATCAGGTTGAAACCGTACTGCCCGCAGAGCTGGAACGTTTCCGGCGAGAGCGATGCCATCCAGATGGGCGGGTGCGGCCTCTGCAACGGCTTGGGCCGGACGGAGAGGTCTTTCGCCTGATAGAACTCGCCGGCGTAGTCGAAGCGGTCCTCCGTCCAGGCCTTCTGGATGATCTCCACGGACTCGCGGAACATCTCGCGGCTGCGCGTCTGATCGACACCGTAGCCCGCGAACTCGTGCGGCTGGTAACCGCGACCGACCCCGAGGTCGACCCGCCCGCCGGAGAGCAGGTCGAGGATGGCGTAGTCTTCCGCGACACGGATCGGGTGGTTGAGCGGCAGGACGACCACGCCGGTACCCAGCCGGATGCGCTGGGTGCGGGCGGCCAGCGCCGCCAGCGTCACCGCCGGCGAGGCGCAGTAGCCGTACTCGCTGAAGTGGTGCTCCGCCGGCCAGACGGAGTCGAAGCCGAACTCCTCCGCCCGGACCATGATATCGAACTGCTCATCGACGATCTGCTTCTCCGCCCGCCCCTTGGGGTTCTCGAACAGGTGCAACTGCCCGAACTTCATGGCTGCTCTCCTTCCTGCGGGCTTCCACGCGCCCGGTTAACCACAGACTGCTAGGACAGCCGGGCAATGGCGCGGTCGACGGAACGCGGCCTGAAGACATTAAAGGCCGCGAGCGGACAGGAGACCGCTCCGGGCTCGACCGCCAGCACAACTCGCGCTCCTCCTGCCATTCCCCTCACGATCAGCTTGCGTCCGCTGCAAGCTACCGCGCAGCCGGAAGGCGATCTGGAGCATCCGCGGTTCCAGGTAGCTCCCTGGCACTGGTCCACGACGTGTATGTCGTCTTCAGCGCAGATGAGCACGTCTACGATCGACAACTCCTCCTTCTCTGGCAGGCGCCTCGCGGTAGTTCTGGGCCCGGACGGCTCCTCGCCGTCTTAGCCAAGCACGGCCCGGAGCTGGGCGCTGCGCGTCTGCTGCTGCCTCGATGCGAACTGCGTTTCGGGAACGATCGCCCGCACGGGGCAGTATGGAACGCAGTCGCCACAGCCGTTGCAGAGTGCCCGGCGCACGACGAATTGGTTGGGCGCGTCCCGAATGGCGCTCCATGGGCACATAAACTCGCACACGCCGCAGTGGACGCAGTCCGAGCTGATCATGTAAATCGGGCGGGCCGGGGCCTCGTTCATGCTGTGAACTCCGTCTCCACCTCGGCTGCTCCGTTGAAGAACTCCTGAAACGTCTGGTTGTAGCGGAAGAAGAGATCTGCCTTGAGTTGGTCCTGCGCCTCCAACTTGAGAGGAACGCCAGGCATGGTGAGCACGTTGAGCGTGTGCTGAAGGTCCGCCTCGCCATTACGGCGGATGTTCTCGATCATCTCCTTCCATGCTGGATACGGCCCCGTCAACACGAAGTCGGCGACCTCTTCCGGCCGCGGCAATGCCGAGATCTTCTTGCAGCCGTAGCCGCTGAATTCGAGGACGAAGCCGACGGGCGTGCCGCCGTTGCCGGACTCCACCTTGACGCCGACGTTGGCGTCGACGAAGCCGAGCTTCTTGAACCGATCGGGCTTGGCGGCGGCCCGCTCCTGAAGGGCCTGGAACCACGCTTCTGATGGGAACTTCATGGCGCTGCTCACTTCCTGTCCTAGTACGGGGCCTGCTCCGGAACGCGGGTCACCGCGCGCCGGTCGAAGCCGGCCAGCGCGCAGCGGTTCAGGTACTCCTCCCGCATGCGGGTCCAGACCAACCGCACCGCGTCCATCCCCTTGTCGATGCCCTTCACGCCGTTGCCCATGAGGACTGCCAGCGGCTCGATGATGTAGGGGTTGGTGAGGAAGCCGGGGATGCCCATCTCGGCCGCTTCAGCTAGCCCATGCATCTCGGCGATGGCCTGTTCGCGGTTGGGGTTGTGCTCCAGGAAGTACTTGAGATGCATGGTCCCATACGAGACGTGGCGCGCCTCGTCCTGCATGCAGAGGCGGTACATCTCTTTCTCAGTCTTGTTCTTGGCCAGGAACTCGCCGCCTCGGAAGATATCCAGCACTAGCCCCTCGCCGAGGACGTGCATCAGGAATGACCCCTGGATGTAGGTGGGAGCGTGCAAGATCGTGCGCAGGAACATCTCAGTGCCGGTGAGGCAGCGCATGAGGCCGCCCCCGTTCGCCAGCGCGCGTTTCCGAAAGACCTCCAAGTGACGCGCCTCATCCATCGCCTGGGTGCAGAGGAACATCTTCACCTCGTGGAAGTGCTGGTTCATCTGCCACAGCCACTTGGCCGGGAAGTCCGAGGCGATCATCTCCACCTCAGTGAGGAAGGTAGAGATCTGGCACTGCGCGCGCTCCAGATCGTCGGGCAGGGGCTTCAGCTCATCCCAGGGGATGTCGCGCGTCGCGCTCCACTGCCGGGCGACGGCCTCTTCGTACAGCGGCACGACGTTGTCCGCCCAGACTTGGTACTTCTCGTTGTAGACGTAGCCCATGTCGGGCACGTCCGGATCAACGACGGCGCCGCGAGGGGCCATGGTGCGCAGCTTGGGGGCGTCTTCAGGATCGCCGGCATACGCGGCGTTGATGTCCTGAAGCGTCAGGCCGCGCTCAGGATCACGCATGACGGCTCGGATGCCCCAGCGAGGCGCAACGTCCCTCAGCCAGGTGAGGTCAAAGCGCCCCTTCCTGAGGCTATCGATGTACTCCTGCTGCTGCTCGTTGAACACGTTGCCATCGCGGGCCCCCGCTCCATCGGGCGGTCCTCCTAGCACCTGGCCTAGACGGTCGGGCGTGAGTAGGCCCTGATCGAGGAGGTTGCCGACCTGCTCGAGGCTGAAGCCACGCCCGGTGGCCCGCTGGATCACCATGGCAACGACGTTCTCAGGCGTCCAGCCTTTCTCGATGAACTTCCGAACCAGCTCCGGTGAAGCGTTCGTGGCCATCACTGCCCTCCCAGAATGGATTGCTGTGCTAACTCTAATGAGCGCTTAGTAATTTATCGACTGCCGTTTGGCCCCCGCGAATGGGCCAAACGGACTGGATTTCCTGAAGGAGCACAGGCGTGCGGTTTTGATGCGACTGCTCAGGAGGAGTGGCCGGCCGTTCTGGGCGCCTGAGTGCCTTGGACTCAGGTACGCCAGTTGAGCGCGCAGGCCCGCCTAGTTGCCGAAGTCCCAGCCTTGGCCAGCGTGATAGCGCTTGAGCACGTTCTTGGCGATGAGGATCTTGTGCACTTCGTCGGGCCCATCGGCGAGGCGTAGGGTGCGCGCGCCTTCGTACATGGCAGCGAGCGGCAGGTCGCCGGATACGCCCGCCGCACCCCACACCTGGATCGCGCGGTCGACGACACGGTGATAGGCCGCCGGCACGAAGATCTTGATCGCCGAGATGTCGGTACGCGGGTCGACCCCGCTCTCCATCTTCTCAGCGCAGTGGATCGTCATGAGCCGCGCAGCCTGGATGTCGATGTACGAGTCCGCAATGAAGCCCTGGATGAACTGCTTCGTCTCGAGCAGGCCACCGTGCACTTCGCGGGCCATCGCACGCTCGACCATCAGGTCGAAGGCGCGCCACATCTGCCCGATCGAGTTCATGCAGTGGTAGACGCGGCCGGCGCCGAGCCGGTCCTGCGCCGCCTGGTGGCCGGAGCCGGTCTGGCCGAGCTGGTTCGTGACCGGCACGCGCACGTTGTCGTAGGTGATCTCGCAATGGTCGCTATCGCGGCCCCAGACCGGAATGCTCCGCACGATGGTCACGCCGGGTGTATCGGCGGGCACGATGATCTGCGTCATCTTGCCGTTGCGTTCCGCTGCTTCATGAGAGTCTTCGGTCCGGCACATGACAATAAAGAAGTCGGCGCGCTTGCCGTTCGACGTGAACCACTTGTGGCCGTTGATGGCCCACTCGTCGCCGTCGCGTCGTGCGGTCGTCCGTATTGAGCGCGGGTCGGAGCCAGGTTGGTCAGGCTCTGTCATTGAGAAGCCGGACTCCATCTTGCCCTCGATCAGCGGGACCAGCCACGTGCGCTTCTGCTCCTCGGTCCCGTATTTGAGCAGGATGGTCTGATTGCCCGAGTTGGGAGCGACAACGCCGAACAGCGATGCCGCGCCGATTGCGTAGGCGAGCACCTCGTTCATGTAGGCATGCTCGAGGAAGCTCAGCCCCGCGCCGCCGTACTGCTCAGGTAGGTGCGGCGCCCAGAGCCCTGCCTGCTTTACCTTCGCCTTGATCTCTTCGCGAAGCTGCCGGGCCTCCCCCACCTCGTGTTCCGTCACGCGGCCATCGGTGCGCCAAGCCCACAGCAGGTTCTCATGCGGGAGGATCTCTTTGTTTACGATCTTCGCCGTCAGTAGGCGAATCTCATTGACGCGGTCGGACGCAGCAGGGATGGGCTGAATGTTCATTCGCATCGGCGACCTCGTTAGCGGCCGGGCGGCGACCTGCGGCACCCGCCGTTCCAGTTGGCGCCCGGACATTGCTGCGAATAGTGTAGCGGTTGATCACCAGGATTGCATGTACCGAACGGCCTGTCCGCAGGGGGCCACGCGGCTGCTGAGCGAACCTACCTAGCCCTTCGTCAGTGGCGGCATTCGCATCGGAGCTAGTGGAACCAGGGGACGTAGACCGGCAGCAGAGCGCTCAACGCGAGCCCTAGAACGAGCAGGTAGCCGGCCGGCCTGTTCAAGACAAACGCCCAGACGACGTACCACAGGGGCCAGATCGGATAGCCATCCGGCGGTTCCGCCGGTTTCGGACGGCTGTATGCCCGAAGCACGGCACGAAGGCGCGGCAACGAGAGTGCAACAGCGAGGGTCCAGATGCCCACCACGCCGAGCAGGACGGCAAGCAGGACGGATACGTAGAAGCCGACGAACAGTGCTCTATTCAGTGCTAGTGACGTTCGAGTGCCCAAAAGCACCACCAGCGTTCGGATGCCTTTCGCGCGATCCTGCTCGCACTTGTCGAGGTGCTTTCCGATGAGGACGGAGGTGACCAAGAGGGCATAGGGCAGCGATGCGAGAAACATTCGCGAATCGACCGTGCCGGCCGTGACGAAGTACGTGCCGCCGATCATCAGGGGTCCCCAGACAAGGAAGACCGCCGGCTCGCCCAAGCCGTGGTGCTTGAGACGAAGTGGCGGCGCGACATAAAAGAAGCTGATCAGGAAGCCGGAGACCGCGAATGCAACGACCGGCCAGCCGCGCAACAGCGTTAGGTACACAGCGATCGCGGCGGCCAGCGCGTTGGTCAGCATGATGGCGCCGATGAGCGCGCGACGGGAGACCAGCCCGGAGAGGAGCGGGTGCGGCGCATACTGAGCGCGGGCGTAGTCCGGCGTATCGACCCCGGACTCAAAATCGAGCAGATCATTCATCATGTTATTCACGGCATGCGACAGCACAAGGCCGGCGGCGGCGAGCACGAAGGGCAGCCAGTGGAACTCGTCCCGGCTCGCCGCGAGCAGGCCGCCGATCGCCGCGGAGGTCAGCGTCATCGAGAACACGGAGGCCCGGGTCACCAGGAGCCAGCGCGACACCGGGTCGACAGTGGCGCCCGCGGGAAGGTTGCCGGTGCGGAGCACCGCGCCCCAGCGCTGCCCCAACGTAGGCGCTGCGCGCGCGCCGCGGGTCTCGGCGCCTAGCATCCTTCCGGCAGCTCTACGGTCGCGGCCACGATCTCTTCGCCCGTATGCGAAGAGGCTTGAGCAAGGAGGAAACGGTCCGCGGGCGCGCCCACGTCGCCGGTGTTGTAGGCGATGTGCGAGCAGCCTTGCCCCTCCAGGTCGAGCACCCGCCCGGCCATCATGGCGACGACGGCGTAGCGCATGTTTAGACGGCCCTGCATGAGGGCGGCCACGCCGTGACGCCGCCAGGCTTCGCCGACGGTGATCCCCTTGTTGAAGCCGGCCGGCTGCTCCCAGTTGCGGTCGCTGTGTGAGGGGTTGAGCACGATCTGTACACCCAGACTGTCGTAGTGTTCGACCAGCGACTCGTGGAACCCGTCGTAGCAGATGAGGATGGCGAGCCGGCCCAGCGGCGTATCGATGGGGTGCATCTCCGGCCGCGGCCCGCGTGCAAACCCAAACTTGTGCTCCAGTGGCGGCGATAGGTTGCGCTTAGGCACGCGCTGCAAGCACAAGCCGTTCGGCCCGAAGAAGTAGGCGAAGTTGTACACCTTCCTGCCGATCTGATGACGGCCCTTAACGGGTTCATCCTCGATCGGCGGGATGTAGATGGTGCCGGCCTGAAGAAAACAGCCGTACTGACGTGCGAGGTCAGAGAACGTCTCGTGGTAGATCGCTTCGGCGTCCAAGGCTGTCTCCAGGAAGATCGTGGGAACGCCGACGGTGCGAAAGCGGAGGCAAGCGCGAGCGAAGCGGCCGAAGTTCCGCGGGATGCCGCGTACCAGCGCATCTCGGATCGTCGTGCAGTCTCGGATCTGCTCGTAGACCTCGGGCACGAAGCTCAGCCACAGGCCCACGGTCTCAGGAAACACGACGATGGTCGGCAGGCCGAAGTCGACGGTCTTTGCCGCCTGCTCCATCGCTCCTGCCATGCGCGAGCGAAACACCTGCGGCGTGGCGTAGTCCTCCAGGGCCGCTCGTAACTGCACCGCTACCAAGTTCGCACGCACTACTCCATCATCCTGCCTTCTAGCCGGGTCACCAAGGTGCCGAGCCAATCAGCTCTGGTATAGCTTCCGCACGTTTTACGTCATGCTGCGGTTCGCCCAGCAGCAAGACATCGAAGAGGGCCCGCCCTTCAGCGGCCAGCAGTCCATCGTCGGGCACTGTCCCGGCTTCTGCAGGGACCGTGCCGCCCTGCAACTGTCGCTCCGGCAGGAGGAGGCTCGCCACCAGCGCCAGCGCGGCGATGAGGACACCCAGCAGAAATACTTCATGTAGACCGTCGGCCAACACCGCGCGCATTGCGCTAACCGTACGGCTATAGAGGTCCGGTCCGGCAGGACCGAACGCCGCATTGAACCCGTCGCGCACCGTGGCGAGCGCGGTCGGACTGAGCAAGATACGCGGCTCCTCCAGCCGGCGCAGCGAGTCAGTCGGCGCGGCGCTCGTGACCTCCGGGGGTAGCCTGCCGAGAAGATCGCCTTGGAGGCGCGATGTGACGATGGCGCCGAAGACCGCGATCCCGAGCGTGCCGCCGATCTGGCGGAAGAACTGGCTGGAAGCCGTCGCGACGCCCAAGAGCCGGTCCGATAGGGCGTTCTGCACGGCCAGGCCCAGCAGCGGCATACTCAGGCCGAGACCTAGCCCGACGACGACCATGCCAGCGATGGGGAGCATGAGCGCTGCGTGTTCGTCCAGTGCGGTCATGATCGCCATGCCGCCGGTGAGCACGGCGCCACCTCCGATCACCATCCAGCGATAGCGCCTGGTACGGCTCGCCACATTGCCCGCGACCAAGCTGGCGCCGGTTAATCCCAGCATCATCGGTATGTTGACAAGTCCTGAGTTGGTGGCGGATGCGCCAAGCGTCCCCTGAATGAAGAGGGGCATGTAGCTCAACGCGCCGAAGAGTCCGATGCCGGTGAGGAAACTCACTAAAGATGCCACGACGAACGTGCGCTCGCGAAACAGCGCGGGCGGAAGAACGGGATCTGCGGCCCGATGCTCGACGAAGGCGAAGACGAGCGTTCCCGAGACCGCGATAGCGAAGAACGCCGTGATCTGCCACGAGCGCCATCCGAATTGGCCGCCGGCCCAGGAGAGAGCCAGGAGCAGCGGGACCACGGCCCAGAGCAACGCCGCCATCCCCAGCCAATCGATCGGCGCCGGGTCGCGCAACACCCGGTTCCAGGGCATCCCTTTCGCCAGCACGGCAAGCGCGATCAGGCCAAAGGGAATGCTCACATAGAAGACCCAGCGCCAGCCCCAGTTGTCGGTAAGGAACCCACCGATCAAAGGGCCGGCGACGCTGGCGAGAGCGAACACACCAGTGAATAGCCCGAAGTATCGACCGCGCTCCGCTGGTTCGAACAGATCACCGATGGCGGCGAAGGCACTGGCCTGGATGATACCCGCGGCTGCGCCCTGCACGGCTCGAAACGCGATCAGCTGCACCATATTCTGCGACGCGCCGCTAATCGCCGTGGCGACCATGAACAACACAATGCCGCCCATCAGGAACGGCTTGCGGCCGTACACGTCAGAGAGTTTGCCCGCCAGTGGCATCGCCACCGTCATCGCGAGCATCGAGGAAGTCAGCACCCAGCTATAGAGATTCAGCCCGCCGAGCTCACCGATGATGCGCGGCAGCGCGGTGCCGATCACCGTCTGGCTGAGCGCGGAAACGAAGAGCGCGGCCATCACCGCCGCGATGACGAGCCTCCGGCTCTGTCCCTGCTGCTGCTCGACGCGGTTCATCGATGCGACCGCGTTCATCGTGACGTCCGTCCCGATCGTTCCGCCCATCTCGCGCGCAGCGCCGCTGCGGACGCCGCGGCGGCGAACGCGGCGGCGAACCCAAGCACAGTGGCGCTCAAGCCGGGGGCCTCGGCTGGGAACGGCAGACGCAACAGGCCGTGGAACAGCGCAGACATCGTCGGCGTCCACGCCGGCACGTCGAGCGGGGAGGCCCAGTTGTAGAGAAGGAACCCCAGCGCCCAGGCCGCGGCGCCACCGGCGACCGGCGGCGCGGCGTAGCCCAACCGCCGGCGCGCGAGTCGAATGCCCAATAACGCGCCCAGCAGCGGAGCGAAGGCCGCGCCGAGGAGGAGTAGCGCATCGCCGTAATCGAACGGATCGAGCAGCGCGGCGCCAATCGCAGAGACCACCGCCCCCGCTACGACGGCAGGCAGCGCCGCGTCCGCCTTCGGCGCCCACGCGCGCGCGGTGGAGGCGAGACCGTACAGGCTGACGAACGCGCCGTCCAGCTCCAGCACGATCACCACCAAGACGGCAAGCGCGCCCAGCGGCGTCGAAAGCAGGAAGCCTGTGAGGTCGCCGCCGTCCACCATCGGGATGAACAGCACACCGATCAGGACGAACCAGGCCGTCATCGACGCCAGGCCGGCGAAGGCCGCCGGGCCGGCACGGCGACCGCCGCCGAGACGCCCGAGGTCGGTGGCGACCGGCAACCAGATGAGCGCCGCGGCAGCGACCAGATCGATCGCTTGGGTCACGCTCGGCCAGCTAGTCGCCGATTCTCGTTTGAGCATGGCGGGGATGCCGAAGTCGGACCACGCCGAGTACGCGAAGACGAGGGCGATGAGCAACGTGAACGCTGCGCTGGGGACGAGCCAGCGCCGAACGGCCGTCGCGGGGTTCAGCGCCATCAGCAAGAGCAGGGCGCCAAAGACGCCAGCCCAGAGGGCGCGGCCTCCGCCGACGCCCTGCCGCTCCGCGATGGCTGCCGTCAGCTCGGCGGCGATGGCCAGTTGCACGGTGCCCCAGGCAAGGTGGCGGAAGATCGCAAGCGCGCCGTAGAGGCTGGCCCCCGTCTCGCCAAATGCGCCTCGATGGAGCACGACGCCGGGACGGTTCTCGTTCGCGCCGAGGTGAACGGCGGCCGCCACCAGCGCCGCGCCGAGCATCGCGCCGATCAGCGTGGCTGCGACCGCCCAGGGAATGCTGAGCGCTGGCACCAGCCAGGCCCCGATGACCAGCAAGTACAGACCGGCACCCAAGTTCCCCCACAGCGCCAAATGGCCGAGCGGACCGAGCGGGCGGTCGGCTTCGGCGAGCGCGCCCGCCGTCGTGCGGTCCAGCTCGTCGAAGGTAGGCCAACGGCGAACGGTAGATTCAGCCCCAACCCCCACCAGTGCCATCAGGCGACCTCCGCCTTCGTCACTTCAACGGAGACCGCGCGGTCAGCCTGTTGCGGCTGCCAGTTGTTGCGCCAGAAGCTCAGATGACCGTAGCCGCCCGCCAGGTGCAGCCACTTGATCATGCCGGGGATCGCGGTGTCGTAGGGTTTCCAGTTCTTGTACTGGTACGGCTCCCAGGCGTGATAGATGGTGACCTGTCCCGGGCGCAGCGACGGCGCGATCTTCGCCCGCACACGGAACTCATCGAAGTCGTTATGCACACGCACCTCGTCGCCGTCCGCGATGCCGCGGCCGGCCGCGTCGCCCGGGTTCATCAGGAGAAACGGCTCACCCCGATGCGTCTGGAGCATCAGCTTGTTGGCCACCCAGGTCGAATGGATGCTCCAGCGCAGGTGGCCGCTCAGCATCCGTAGCGGCTGGGAACCGCCCATCCGCGGGTTGTCCTTGTGACGGGGCAGCCCCTCGTCGGCCTCCAAGAACCACTCGTGGTCGATGTAGAACTGAATGCGACGAGTGAGCGTGGGATAGGGTATCTTGCGTTCGACGTGCCAGCGCAGCGGTGACACCGTCTCGTCGCGCTTGATGTCTGTCGCCATATTGAGGCCTTCGGCGGTCATGCCCAGGCCCGTGAAGCGGACGATACCCTCCTTGCGAAAGGTCTTGAGCGACGTGCGCTCCGGCAGCGCGCCGACGCGCACAGTGTCCCGCAGGATGTCCTCGGCCAACGCTTCGCCGTCGTGCTCGCGCAACGCGCCGTGCATGGTGAAGCGTTCGACGAGCTTGTCGATGCGGTACTCGCGTCCGTCGGCGCTGCTCACGGTCGTCATATCGCGCGCGAGCGCACGTTCGTGCAGCTTGCGGGCGAGGAGTGAGAAGATCTCCCACTCCGGCTTCGCTTCGCCGACGGGTTTCACGGCTTGCTGGGTGAAGGTGAGAAAGTTCACCTCGGTGACGGGGAAGCGGAAGTCTGTCTTCTCGTAGAAGCCGGCGGCGGGCAGGACGATGTCGGCGTAGCGTGCCGTGCTGCTCATCCGCACGTCGACGACGGCGATGAGCTTCAGCTTGGGCCAGAGGCGCTCGCGCAGGATCTTGTAGCCGCCGCGCGTGCGCCGCAGCGTGGACGCGCCCACCTCGAGCAGCACGCGGGGCGGCCGGTCCGGCGGTGGCGATGCCACGCCTTCCCACCAGCCCTTGTCCACAGCTTCTTGCAGGTATTCGCCCAACGGCCGCGTCATTGCCGGGTCCGACCACTCTTGTTTGTTCCAGACCTGGTCGTAGCCGGCGTGCCAGTACCAGTAGAACGCCGCGGGTACCGTCAGCGGGCCGACGGGGTACGGGAAGAGTACGCGGTCGCGCGCCTCGGCGCGCTCGGTGCCGATGGCGATCATCTCCTCTGTGAGCGTCGGGTCCTCAGCGCGGAGATCATCCTCGACCTGCAGCGCGCGGTCGGCGAGCTTGATGAAGCCCTCGATGCCGGCATGGTCCTTCACCACCGTGCCGACCTGGAGCTGACCGGTGTTCCAGCCGCGCATGCCGGTGCCCTGGCGGCCGAAGTTGCCCGTTAGCGCAAGGAGGAGCGCCTGGGCGCGTTCCATGAGGTCGCCGTGGTAGTACTTGTTGACGTTCCAGCCCTGCAGGATGTGCACGCGCTTCGCTTCGGCGACCATCTGGGCGAGACGGCGGATGACAGACGGCTGGACGCCGGTGATCTCCGCCGCGCGCTCCGGCGTGTAGCCCTGCAAACGCTCGCGGAGCAAGGCGAAGGCGGGCGCAACGTCTACCTGGCTGCCGTCGCCGAGCTTCACGCGGAAGCGTCCTTCGAGTGCTGGCTTTGACGACCCGAGTCTGAGCGTCTCACGGGACGCTTCCGCGACGGCACCGGACATCTGCTCCCATACGTAGAACTGGTCGTCACGTGCCTCGGTCCCCCTCGGTAGGAGGTCCGTTTGTCTGAGGAAGCGCTGCGTGTCCAGGCGGACAAGGAGCGGCAGGTCGGTCTGCTCAACGACGAAGTCGCGGTTCATGTGCCCTTCATCGATGATGATCTTGCACATCGCGAGTGCGAGAGCGGCGTCCGAGCCCGGCTCAACCGGCACCCAGAGGTCGGCGTGCAGACTCGAGGCGTTGTAGTCGGGCGAGATGTTCACCACTTTGGTGCCGTGGTAGCGCGCCTCGTGGATGAAGTGGACGCTGGGAATGCGCGTGTAGACCGGGTTCATGTGCCAGACCAGGATCAGGTCTGAGTGAAACCAGTCATCGATCGACGACGTAAAGTGGAACTTGCCGAAGGTCTCATACAGACCGACGTTGAAGTCGCCGATCATGCCGTTGACGTCGAGTACGGTCGCGCCGATCAACCTGCTCAGCCGCCAGCCGGGCAACGCCCCATTGACGATCCCGCCGTTGCCGGGCCCGCTCTCGTAGACGACGGCCTCCGGCCCGACTTCCTCCATCGCGTCGAGGATGCCGTCGGCTACCTCGCCGAGCGCCGCGTCCCAGGAGAGGCGTTCCCAGTTGCCCGAGCCGCGCTCGCCGACGCGCCGCAGCGGGTAGCGCAACCGCTCGGGGCCGTACATGACGTCGCTGAAGCAGGAGCCCTTCTGGCAGCCGCGCGGGTTCATGTCCGGCACGCCCCGCTCGATCTCCGGGTACTTGCCGGCCTGCTCCTCCCGCCAAACGACGCCGTCCTTCGCGTAGACGCGGAAGAGGCAGCTCCCCGGGTAGCAGTCGATCAGGTGGGTGCCCCAGGTCACATTGTCCCAGGTCCACTTCTGACGATAGACGTCGGTCCAGTCTCCGTACGGGAACGGCTGCTCAACGACGCGCTTGATACCTTCGGCGCCGCCAAGACAGCCCAGCTGAAGCAGGCCCAGTCCGGCTGCGCTGATCGTGGCGCCCTTGAGAAAGGCGCGACGGGAAACGGCAGAGTCCAACAGCGGCAGAGGTGTGTCGCTCCGTGCTGTCGACCGTTGCCGTCGACGATGTCTCGACATCTTGTCCTCTCAGCGCTGAGGCGTTCGGCAGCACGGGTCGGCGCGCGCCTCAGCGCCAGCGAATGGTGGCTGGGTCCTTCGTGTACGGGCCCAGCAGTTCGTTCCAGTGGTAGACGATGAGCGTGTCCATCAGCTCGGATGCCTTCCCCTGCCGTTTCTTTTCCATCTCTGTGTTCAGGATTTCGAGAGCCTGGCCCACCTGCGGGCCGAAGAGCCGCTCCAGCTCTGGCATCGGAATGCGCGGCGTCGACTCGTCGAGGCTGCCGTCCGGGTTGAGGCGGCTGGGCGCTAGGGGCGGGATGTAGAAGATGTTCGGGCCGGTACCGTACTCCGGGTGCAACGGCAGCGCAACACGCCACTGGTGCACCAGCTTGTTGATCGGCCCGTCTTCGTCGTCCAGCACGCCGACGTAGACCAGGCGTCCGGGGCACTGGCGTACGCACGCCGGGGCGACGCCCTTCTCCAAACGGGGGAAGCAGAGGATACAATGCTGGCTCACTTCCCGGGCGAAGTTGAAGTAGATCTTCTTGTACGGGCACGCCTCCAGGCAGAAGCGGTAGCCGCGGCATTCATCCTCGTTCCGCAGGACGATGCCGTCCTCGGGCCGCTTGTACATCGCACCGCGAGGGCAGGCCTCCAGACACAGCGGGCGTGTGCAGTGGTTACACAGGCGGGGCAGGTAGAAGAAGTAGCTGTTGGGATACTGGCCTCCGCCTTCGTCCTCGTCCCAGTTCGGGCCCCACTCTGTCGTCCCGTTGCCGTTCACGGGGCGGAGCGGGATGTGTTCCTTGCTCGCGTAGACCTCCTCGTAGTTGTACTGCCAGCCGCCGCCGAACTCGGCTCGCGTCGGCAGGCGCCCGGGCCGCGGGGAGTCGCCTAGATAGCCGCCGCCCATCTCCTCCCATCCGCGCGGATGGCCCTGGCCGGGCAGAGTATTGACCGTGCACCACCACTGGTAGTCCTCGCCTTCGTCCTGTGTCCAGAGCACCTTGCAGGCCACAGAGCACGTCTGGCAGCCCAGGCACTTGTTGAGGTCGAAGACCATCGCCACCTGGTGCGAGGCCGCTGTTATAGATGCCTTCGGAGTCATGCCGAACGTCTCCTTTCTCACCGGCGACCGGCGGATGCAGCGGCGAGCTGGCCCTTCGCCCGCCGGCCGGCGGAAGCAGCCCTCGCCTTCTTGGGGGCGGCGATCTTCTCAACGCCGACATGGACTGCGCGGTCGATGGGCACCGGCTGCCAGTGAATGGTGCGGTACTGGAGATGGCCATAGCCGCCGGCCAGATGCAGCCACTTGACCATGCCCGGCTCGACGTTCTCGGCGCCCTTCCATTCGCGGAACTGGTACGGCTCCCAGCCGTTGTAGATGATCACCTGTCCAGGCCGGACAGTCGGCGAGATCTTTACGGCGATCGTCATGGACGACACGTCGTTGTGCACCCGGACCTCTTCGTCGTTCTCGATGCCGCTGGCGCTGGCGTCGTCGGGGTTCATGAACATGAACGGGTGCCCGCGGTGTGTCTCCAAGATCACGCGATTGGTCATGTTCATGGAATGGATGCTCCAGCGCGGGTGGCCGGACGTAAGGACGAACGGATAGTCGCCGCCCTGTCCGGGGGTCTCCTTATGCACAGGGAACTCTTCGCCCGCCTCGAGGAACCAGTCGTGGTCGATGTAGAACTGCGCACGCCGCGTGAGCGTCGGGAACGGCTGCTTCTTCTCCGTGTGCCAGCGGAAGGGCGCGTGCGTTTCGTCAGGCTTGATGTCCGACGCCTGAGCGAGGGCCATGGACGTTTTGCCCCAGCCGATGAAACGGACGAACCCCCGCTTGCGCAGCGTCTGGAGCGTGGTCCCCGGGGGCAGCGTGCCGCCAACCGCGCTGTCGCGGACCATCTCGTCGAGCAGGCGCTCGTCGTCCTGCAGCGCACCACCTTTCGTGAGCGAGTTGTAGATGTTGTCGAGCCGGATCGTTATGCTACGCGCCGGGTACTCGACGAAATCGCGCGCCTTCGCCCGCTCTTCGATCTTCTTGGCGAGGCGGAGCGTGATCTGCCACTCGGACATCGCCTCGCCCGGCGGCTCCGCTGCCTTGTCGGAGAGCGTGAGGTTCATGACGTGCGGCGTCGTGTAGCAGAAGTTGGGCTTCTCGTAGTGGTGGGCCGCAGGAAGGATGTAGTCCGAGTAGAGGCCCGTGGTGTTTATCCGCCAGTCGATGGTGACGATGAGCTTGAGCTTGGGCCAGAGCTCCTTCACCAGCAGGTCCTGCCCGCCCCGTGTGCGCCGCAGCAGGTTGCTGCCGATCTCGAAGATCACCTGCGGTGGCGTCTTCTCGTCCGGCGTGCGGAAGCCCTCCCACCAGCCACGCTCGATCCCTTCGCGCACATAGTCGTCGAACGGGCGCTTCATGGTGGGGTCATTCCAGCGAGCGTTGTTCCAGCGGTCGTGGTAGCCGCAGTGGTAGTACCAGAAGAAGACGGCGGGAACCATGCCGCCCATGCGCGC
>CAYQLM010000068.1:0-16982 GCA_964418365.1 uncultured Dehalococcoidia bacterium | reverse complement strand
TGCGCGAGAACGTGGAGCGCCAGAACCAGAACTTCCACTACGCCAAGCAGGCGACCGTTGTCGCGGCGAAGGCGGCGGGCCTGCACGCGATCGACAACGCCTACCTGCGTATCGTGCGCAAGGACTCCACGCCGGAGGAGACGGAGCGGATCAACGAAGAGCTGCGGCAGAAGAACATCGAGTCGGCCAATCTCGGCATGGACGGCACGTGGGTGATCCACCCGCAGCAGGCCGCCATCGCGAACGAGTGCTTCACGCCGACCGACGAGCAGATTGCCGAGGGGAAGCACGCCGTCGAGTACTACCACGCGCAGGGCGGCGGCTCGATCTACGAGCCGACGTACGGCAAGTTCCACGACGAAGCGACGATCAAAGCCTGCCTGGTCGATCTCGCGAAGGCGGTGCAGGCGGGCAAGCTGGACGCTGCCTGGCTCACGGCGCAGGCCGCGAAATCGAAAGAAGTCACCGGCTACGACATCCTCCAGGTCATGGGCCGCGTGGCGTAGCGCATCTGAGTTGTGGGACAGGCTTTAGCCTGTCGTGGTCGGGCTAAAGCCCGACCCGCGGAAAAAGTAGCGGCGAGCTTCAGCTCGCCACCTGCCTCGCGAACGGAAAGGCACGCGGCGACTCCAAGTCGCTCCTACGTACGAGAGGTACCATGCGTTTCTACGAATTCGAAGCGAAGCAGCTCCTCGCGAAGCACGGTATCGCCACGCTCCCTCACCCCGACCTTCGGTCACCCCTCTCCCTCGGAGAGGGAGAGGGGACGGGGGTGAGGGAGTAGCACATACCGATGCGTTTCTACGAGTTCGAAGCGAAGCAGTTGTTGGCCAAGGCCGGCGTCGCCACGTCGAAGGGCGGGCTGGCGATGAACGGCGCCGCCGCTGAGCGCATCGCGCGCGAGGTCGGCGGGCCGGTGGTGCTGAAGTCGCAGGTGCTCTCCGGCGGGCGCATGAAGGCCGGCGGCGTCAAGTTCGCCGATACGCCGGCGGAAGCGAAGGGTGCCGCGGAGGAGATACTCAAGCTCGAGATCAAAGGCCAGCTCCCGAAGGGCGTCCTCGTCGAGGCGCGCGCGGTCGTCAAGCAGGAGTACTACCTCGGCGTCACGTACGATGCGCTCGCGAAGCGCCCCGTCGCGATCCTGAGCGACATGGGCGGCATCGACATCGAGGAGGTCGCCGAGCAGCACCCGCAGCACGTCGCGAAGCGTCACTTCTCGTCGTTGCTGCCGCTCAGCGACTACATGATGAAGGAGCTGGTGTCGTCGCTCGGCATCCGCGGCGGGCAGCTCACTGCGCTCAGCGGCATCGCGACGCGGCTCGCGCGCGCGTTCATCGCGAACGACCTCACGCTCGCAGAGATCAACCCGCTCGCGCAGCTCGACGACGGCTCGTTCGTCGCGCTCGACTGCCATCTCGAAATGGAAGAGGAGGCGCGAGACCGGCACAAGGACGTGCTCGCGCCGTTCGGCATCGATCAAGACGAGACGCGCCAGGGCCGCCCCCCGACTGACTTCGAGCGCCGCGGCGCGCGGGTCGATGCCGTCGACCACCGCGGCGTCGCCGGCCGCGTCGTCGAGTTCGACGGCGACCTCGGGCTCGTGATCGGCGCGGGCGGCGGCAGCCTGACGATCTTCGACGCCGTCCAGCGCCACGGCGGCAACCCGGCCAACTACTGCGAGATCGGCGGCAACCCGAGTGTGAAGAAAGCCTGCGAGCTGACGAAGCTGATCTTGAGCAAACCCGGCGTGGAGAAGATCGCCGTGATCATGAACGTCGTCAGCAACACGCGCGTCGATATCGTGGCGCGCGGCGTGATCAAGGGCGTCATCGAGTCCGGCTACCAGCCGTCCGAGAAGATCCTCTTCTTTCGCATCCCCGGCGCGTGGGAGGGCGAAGGGTACAAGATCCTTGAGAAGTACGGCGTCGAGTACGGCGACCGCACCGTCCCCATGGCCGAGGCCGCCCGCCGCGCGGTAGAGAAGCTGGCGAAGGCATAATGTCATGCTGAGCGGAGCGAAGCATCTGGCCCCTCGGCGAGGCCTCTCATCCCGCCGGCCCGCTAGGCCATTCGCGGAGCCTGTCCTGAGCGAAGCCGAAGGGCTCAGGGTGACAGAAGTCATCCGTCATTCCGAGCGCAGCGAGGAATCTCTTCGCACCTACTGCCGATCGTTTGGATTCAGAGGCAAATGTTTGGTGGCCGAAGCTATGAGATTCTTCGCTTCGCTCAGAATGACAATTGGTACCGCCTTCGCAGTAGTCGTGGGCTCGGCGCTTCTCGCCGCGCTGAAGGCGATCGCACCCGTGGCCGCGCAGACCGCCGGCGATGTCGATTGCAACGGCGTCGTGACCAGCGTCGACGCGTCGCTCGTGCTGCAGTTCACCGCGGGGCGCATTACATCGCTCGCGTGTTCAGGCGATGTGAACGGCGACGGCGGCACCAACAGCATCGATTCGCTGTTTATCCTCCAGTACGTCGCGGGGCTCATCTCTGCGTTCCCGAGCTGCGATGTGACCGCGGCGCCGCCTTCGGCTCAGATCGAGCTCGACGCCGCCACGTCCGGCACGACGATCTGCCTCCAGGAAGGCACCTACGACCGTCTCTTCGTCAATCAGAAGTCCGGCATCACGATCATCGGCCTCGGGCCGGACCGCACGAAGGTGAGCGACAACCCCGATCACCACACGTGCCTGCTCGTGCTCAACAGCCAGGACATCACGATCCGGGGCGTGAGCGCGCACGACTGCACCGTGCAGGCCGCCTTCGCGGGCGATAGCACGAACGTCGTCTTCTCCGACGTTGAGACCGCGCGCGGGCCGATCGGGTTCCAGTACCAGCGCAGCTCCGGGCGCATCGAGGACAGCCACGCGCACGACCACCACGACTTCGGCGCGATCGTGCAGATCAACTCCGACGTGACGATCGAGAACAGCGTCCTGGAGAACAACGACTTCGGCATCCTGTCGCAAGACAACACGACGCTGCACGCGATCAACGACGTCGTCTCGGGCAACCGGCAGGGCGGCGTCTATACGCTCAAGCAGACCGGCACGACGACCATCGCGGGCAGCACCATCGCGGGCAACGCGCTCAACATCTTCACCGGCGTGCCCGGCTGCGCGAACCTCCCCGCCGGCGACCCGAATCCGCCGCAGTGCTTCCTCGACAACCCAAGCGCGTACCAGAGCCAGATCGCATTTACCATGAGCGATACGACGGTCAGCAACAGCGGTGGTACCGGCGTCGTGATCTTTCCCGGCGTCACCGCTCTTCTGCGGGGCAACACGATCGCGGGCAGCCAGCTCACCGGACTCTTCGCCTGGGGCGCGCAGGTCTCCGCGTCCGGCGACGACTATGGCTCGAACGTCGAGAACGCGATCGAGTGCCGCGCCTACCCGGCGCCGCAGACGGGCGACCGCGGCATGTGCGACCTCTCGAACGAGCACATCCACGACTCGCTGTCGCTCCCCGGCGGCAACCTGGGCGGCGGATTCGTGTCGGAGGGCGGGATGTTCAGCCTGACCGGCTCGACGATCGAGAACAACTACAATATCGGAGTGACGGTCGTGCACGGCGGCAAGGGCACCGTCGCGAACGATATCATTCGCAACAACGGCGGCACCGCGTTCTGCGTCTCCGGCGAGACGTGGACCGACATCCACGACAATACGGAGAGCGGCAACTTGGCTGGCACGTGCGGAGAACACCCGTGATCGCGCGCGCGCCATGGCACGGCCGGAACCGAGGGAGGATTTCGTTCGTGCGACGCGGTTCGCGTCTCGACAGATTCCCTTCGGCTATGCTCAGGACAAGCTTCACTTCGCTCAGAATGACGGTACGATGTCCATCCTGGTAGACGAGAACACGACGTTCATGATCCAGGGCATCACCGGCCGCGAGGCCGTGAACATGACCCGCGAGTGCCTCGACTACGGATCGAAGGTCGTCGCGGGCGTGACGCCGGGCCGCGCCGGGCGCGACGTCTACGGCGTGCCCGTGTACGACACCGTGCGCGACGCGATGGAGCAGCACGATGTGTTCGGCTCGGTGCTCACCGTGCCGCCCGCCTTCGTGCGCGACGCCGCGTTCGAGGCGATCGAGAACGGGATCAAGCTGCTCGTCATCGTGACGGAGCGCATCCCGCGGCTGGAGGTCGCGCAGATCATCGAGCTCGCCGCCATGCGCGGCGCGCGCGTCATCGGGCCGAACTGTCTGGGCCTCATCACGCCGGGCAAGTGCAAGATGGGCGGCATCGGCGGGCCGGCCAAGGACACGCCCAAGGCGTACCAGCCGGGGCCCGTCGGCGTGATGTCGCGCTCCGGCGGCATGACGACGGAGATCGCGAACGCGCTCACCGCCGCTGGCCTCGGTGAGAGCACCGCAATCAGCATCGGCGGCGACGCGATCATCGGCAGCAGCTACGCGGAGCTCATGCCGCTGTTCGAGGCCGACCCGGAGACGAAGGCGATCGTGATCTACTCCGAGCCCGGCGGGCCGATGGAGGCGCAGCTCGCCGAGTGGGTGAAGACGAACAAGAGCCGGCTGCCCGTCGTCGCGTTCATGGCCGGGCGCTTCATGGACAAGATGCCCGGCATGCGCTTCGGCCACGCCGGGACGATCGTCGAGGGGCGGCAGGACACCGCCGCCGAGAAGATCCGTCGCCTGAACGACGCCGGTATCGCCGTCGCGGAAGCGATCGAAGATATCCCGGCGCTCGTGAAGGAACGCATCTGATGGCGAGGCCTCGTAGGGACGAAGCTTTAGCTCCGTCCGGAGCCGCGCAGCGGCTCGCCCGTTCCCATCTCCTCGCAGGAGAGGGGCTAGGGGAGAGGTCGGGTGCGTATCTGTGGCTAATCGGGAGCTGATCATGCCCATGTTCGTCCACGTCGAGATCGAACCCGACGCGGCGGCCGACAAGGAGCTCGCCAAGAAGCTTGTCGAGGTGTGTCCCGTGAACATCTTCGATCTCGACGCGCAGGGCAACGCCACGATCGTCGAAGAGAACGAGGACGAATGCGTCCTCTGCGATCTCTGCATCCAGGCCGCGCCGCCGGGCAAGGTGCGCGTGATCAAGCTCTACGAGTAATTGCCATTCCGAGCCGCATCGTCTCACTCGGCGGCCGCGAACGCGATCCCGCCGTCGCAGAGCTCCTCGCGCTCGGTCAGATCCATCGCGACGCTACCGACGCCGCAACGCGCGGCCCGCACATCGCCGCCGAGTATGCGGATGCTGCCGATCTACATATGTATGGTTACGAGCTAGACAATCGCATCGTCGGCGTCATCGGCATCCAACCTCAGGCCAGCAACAGCGCCATCATCCGCGATCTCGCTGTCGCGCCGGACGTCCGTCGACGCGGCATCGGCCGCGCCCTCATCGACCACCTCTGCAAAGGACTCGCATTCGACGCCCTCGAAGGCGACACGCTCCAGCCCGCAATCGGGTTCTACGAACGCTGTGGCTTCACTGTCTCCGAGAACGGCACGATGCCGGACGGCGCGACCCGCTTTCGATTTGCCTGGCAGCGCTAGTCTCGCGCCGCCGCTGCTGCCATGCGCTATCCTGCCAGCACACTCCATATAGGAGGGGCGACCCGTGGTGACTGAAGTTCGCGTAACCGCGCCACCCCGCACATATCAGCAGCTCATCAACGGTGACTGGCAGCCGTCGACGACAGGCGAGACCTTCGAGCGTAAGAGTCCCGCTACCGGCGAGCTCGTCGAGACGATCGCCTGGGGCGGCGTCGAGGACGCCCGCCGCGCGATCGATGTCGCGCGCGCGACGTTCGACGCCGGCGCGTGGCCGAGCGCTCCGGCGAAAGAGCGCTCGACCGTCCTGCGCAAGATCGCGCTGAAGATGCGCGAAGAGCAGCAGTCGCTCGGCGAGCTGCTCTCGCGCGAGGTCGGTAAGCCGGTGCGCATGGCGGTCGCCGAGGTGCTGCAGTCGGCCTGGGTGTTCGACTACTACGCTGCGCTCGCGCTCGACATGAAGGGCGAGGCGATCACGAACTTCGCGCCGGACGCCGTCGGCATGACGGTGCACGAGCCGGTCGGCGTCGTCGGCATCATCACGCCCTGGAACTTCCCCATCTCGCTCGTCTCGTGGAAGCTCGCGCCGGCGCTCGCCGCGGGCTGCACCGTCGTGATCAAGCCGTCCGAGTTCACGGCGGGCATAACGTTCGAGCTCGTCCGCATCGCGCACGAGGCCGGCGCGCCGAGCGGCGTCGTCAACGTCGTGACCGGCCCGGGGCCCGTCGTCGGCGCGGAGCTGGCGGCCAGCATGAAGGTCGACAAGGTCGCGTTCACCGGCTCGACGGCCGTCGGCAGGACGATCATGAAGGCGGCCTCAGCGAACATCAAGAAGGTTTCGCTTGAGCTGGGCGGCAAGTCGCCCAACATCATCTTCCCAGACGCCGACATGGACCAGGCGCTGCGCGGCGCGCTCTACGGCATCTATATGAACACCGGCCAGGTCTGCCAGGCCGGCACCCGGCTCTTTCTGCACGAGGCGATCAAAGACGAATTCCTTGCGCGTCTGCTCGACATGACGAAGACCACGAAGGTGGGCGACCCGAACGACACGTCAACCACGATGGGCCCGCTGATCAACGAAGCGCAGCTCGGCAAAGTGCTGCGTTACATGGAGATCGGCAAGGAGGAGGGCGCCGCGCTGCTCTGCGGCGGTAGCCGCCTCACCGGCGAAAACTACGACTGCGGCCTCTACGTCCAGCCGACGATCTTCGACGGTGTGCGCAACGATATGCAGATCGCGCAGGACGAGATCTTCGGCCCCGTGCTCTCCGTCATCTCGTTCAGCGATACGGACGAGATGCTCCGCCAGGCGAACGACACAATCTACGGCTTAGCTGCCGCCGTCTGGACGCGCGATCTCAACACCGCCTTCAAAGTCTCGAAGGGGCTGCAGTCGGGCACGGTGTGGGTGAACGCCTATCACAGCACCAGCATCGTCTTCATGCCGTACGGCGGCTACAAGCAGAGCGGCATCGGCCGCGAGATGGGCCACCAGGGCCTCGAGGAGTATCTGGAGACGAAAGCGATCCAGATCAAGCTGAACTGATCGGTGGGTATCCCGTCCCCAGGAAACTTAGGAAGCCGGCTCGGCGCCGCCTGCGGGGAGAAACCGCGCGATCCGGCCGGGCCCGTGGGTAACGATGAGGTAGACGGCGAGAGTCACCAGGCCGGAATAGGCCAGGTTCCCATCGAACACCACGGCAAGCAATCCTCCGAGCGCGACGAAGGACAGATCGAACCTTCGCTCCACGTTCGCGGCGAGGAGCACGTGCTGGAGTCCGACAAACAGGAGCAGGACTCCGAAGAACGGGAACGGCACGACGGAGCGTACCATCAGGGCGGTCGCGCCGAACGCAAGAGCGATCGCGATCAATGTGATCCCGGTTACCGTCGTAGCCATCTGCGATCGCGCCCCCAGCCTGTAGTGCGCCGTGAGGCCGCCCGACCCGTGACAGACCGGGAGACCGTGGAAGAAGCCCGCCCACAAATTTGCGACTGCGATGCTGAGCGAGATACGCCTGGGCGTTGCCACAGATGACCGGTCGGGGAAGTACGTCTTTACAGCATCAGCCGTCGCCACCACGGAGTTCGCAATCGTGAGCGGGAGCTGCGCGACCAGCAGCACCTTGGCCGCGGTCACGAATTCACCTCCGTGCGGAAAGGAGCGCGTAAGCCCCACTGGACCGAATTCCAGAGCGCTGGCTGAACCCCTCCCGAGTACGAGGCCGGCGCCGACCCCCACGCCGAGCACCACAAGCGACGCCGGCGCCAGCGGCCGCTTCGTGAAGAGGACAAGCACGAGAATGCCGGCGCCTGCAAACAATGCGAGCGGGATGAGATCGAGCGGAGACCCCAGCCATCCGTGGGTGCCCGCTGGCGCGATCGGCTTGTCGAAGAGCTTCAGCGCGCCCTTGATCAGAAGATACGCCAGGCCAAGCTGGATCCCGCGCACGACGGGTACCGGCACCCACGCATAGATTCTGTCCATGGCGCCGGAGAGCGCGAGGATCGCAAGCGACAGACTCATCAGGAGTGCCCCTGCTGCAATGACGCCGGGGCTGAGCTGCTCGGCGACGGCGATCGCGGCGAACGCTTTGAGCGGCTGCACCGGCATCGGAAGGCGGAAGTACCAGCCCGCGGCAATGTAGGCGATGCCAGCTCCGAGCAGCGTTGACGTAGGGTTGAGGCCGTTGACTGCAATGAGCGACGCTTCGAGGGGAACAAGCAGCCCAAGATCGGCGAACGCACCGCTCACCTCCGCCCGCGTGAGTTTGGGCGGCGACCGCAGGCCGGCCGGCAATCGGCTGCTCATGACGAAAGGATAGCAAAGACACCGTTCGCGTTCGTCCGGCGGCCCGCGCACCCGTACGAGGTGCTCGGCATCGCCTCGCGCGCGAGTGGAGCGTCGTGCTGAGCACCGAGTGGATCTCGCTGGTACCGAGCGGCGAAACGTAGTTCAATCGGTCGGTGTGGGAGTCGGCCCCGTTACGTCAGCGCCCAGCAAACTGCCCGTTATCGCGTCGAAAATCAGCGTAGTGTGTTCTAGCGCGGGCGGTTCTCTGCCGGGGAAGGGCCAAGACCTCGGGTGGAAGCTACCCGTCGCGGAAACAACCCAGATCGGATAGTCCGGAACGAGAAATCGGAATCTGTCGCCAAAGTCTCCGGCTTGACGCGACGCCGAAGAGAGGGAGTCAGAATCAGGAACACCGTACGTCTGAACGGCCTCGAGAAAGTCCTGACGAACCTGGTCGCTCGTAAGGAGCATAGGTTCTTCGGGCCGCGGAACCGGCGTAAGTGTTGGGCCTGGGGTTAACGGCAATTCGGCGTCTCTGGCAGGGCTGCCGGGTACGGGCGTCTGTTCTATGGCAGAGCCCGTTGATGATTGACGAGCCAGTATGGCCGTCCCTAGGAGACCTCCACTCGCCACCACGAATGCGACCGCCAGGAAGAATGCAACCTTCCGTCCCATCGCTCTGCCATTATATCCAATCACACCTATCGCTATCTGACCGATCCTGCCCCACAATCAAGTAGGATCCGACGCGCATAACGTGTAGCGGCTCGGTTTGCTACACTTCTAGTGAGCTGGCGGGACTCGGCTAACCAACCGGCATCCTGAGGAGAGGTTCGAGCTGGACCGTATGGAGCTATCCACGACCACGCGACCGAAGGCGAAGCGAGCGACGACCAAGCAGCTCGCCTCGCGCGATGACATCCGGAACGTGGCGATCATCGCCCACGTCGACCACGGCAAGACCACCCTCGTCGACGCTATGCTGCGCCAGTCCGGCCAGATCGACGCGCGCGTGGTGCTGCCCGATCGGGTCATGGACTCGAACGAGCTGGAGCGCGAGAAGGGCATCACGATTCTCGCCAAGAACACCGCCGTCCGCTATGGCGATGTGAAGATCAACATCATCGATACCCCCGGGCACGCCGACTTCGGCGGCGAGGTCGAGCGCGGCCTGACGATGGTCGACGGCGCTCTGCTGCTCGTGGACGCCTCGGAAGGCCCGCTGCCGCAGACGCGCTTCGTGCTGCGCAAAGCGCTCGAGTCGCACCTGCCGATCATCCTCGTCATCAACAAGGTCGATAGGCCGGACAGCCGCATCCGCGAAGTCGTCGACGAAGTCTACGAGCTCTTTCTCGAGCTCGAGGCGAATGAAGATCAGTTCGACTTTCCGATCGTCTACTGCAACGCCCGCACGGGCCAGGCCTCGCTCGACCCCAACGTCCCCGGTGTCGATTTGCATCCGCTGTTCGACGTCCTGCTCTCGCGCATTCCCGCGCCGACGTACGACCCGAAGCACGGCCTCCAGGCGCGCGTGACCAACCTGGACGCCTCGCCGTACGTGGGGCGGCTTGCGCTCTGCCGCATCCTGCACGGCACGATCCGCGCCGGCCAGACCGTCGCCTGGTGCCGGCTCGACGGCACGATCGAGAACACGAAGGTGATGGAGCTGTACGTAGCGGAGGCGCTCGAGCGCGTGAAGACGGTTGAGGCGGGCCCGGGCGAGATCATCGCCGTCGCCGGCTTCGGCGACATCATGATCGGCGAGACGCTGGCCGACCCGGACGATCCGCAGCGGCTACCTGTGATCCACGTCGACGAGCCGAGCATCTCGATCACGATCGGCATCAACACATCGCCGCTGGCTGGCCGCGAAGGCTCGCTCCTCACGGCCCGATTGCTCAAGAACCGGCTCGACGCCGAGCTGCTCGGCAACGTCTCCATCCGCGTGCTGCCGCTCGATAGGCCCGACGCCTGGACGGTGCAAGGTAGAGGCGAGCTGCAGCTCGCCGTCCTCGTCGAGACGCTGCGCCGCGAGGGCTTCGAGATGACCGTCGGCCGGCCCGAGGCGATCACACGCCGGGTCGACGAGCGCCTGCACGAGCCGGTCGAAGCACTCAGCCTGGACGTGCCCGAGGAGTACCTGGGTGTCATGACGCAGCTCATGGCGGCGCGCAAGGGCACGCACCAGAAGACCGTGCACTTCGAAACGGCGGGCCGCGTCCGGCTCGATTACTTCGTGCCCTCGCGCGGGCTGATCGGCTTCCACACCCAGTTCCTCACGACGACGCGCGGCACCGGCCTCATGCACCACGTCTTCCACGCCTACGAACCCTGGTTCGGCGAGATCCCGTCGCGCTCGACGGGCAGCCTTGTCGCCGACCGGCGCGGCAAGATCACCGGCTTCGCCATGGTCAGCCTGCAGGACCGCGGCACGCTCTTCTTCGGAGCGGGCGTCGAGGTGTACGAAGGGATGATCGTTGGCGAAAGCCCGCGCCCGGAGGACATGGACGTCAACCCGACGCGCGAGAAGAAGCTCACGAACATGCGCTCATCGACCTCCGAGAGCACGGAGAAGATCACGCCGCCCGCGAGCATGTCGCTGGAGCAGATGCTGGAGCTCATCCGCCAGGACGAGTGCCTGGAGGTGACGCCGCTCTCCGTCCGCCCGCGCAAGGTGGAGCTGACCGCGCAGGCGCGCGCCCGCCAGCGCGGCCGCACCCGCGAGTAGCCGTCGACCCCCGCCTGCATCGAAACGTAGGGGCGGCCTTCATGGCCGCCCTGTCGCCGCAGGCGACGCCCGTATGCGAGGGTCTTCAGACCCCTGCGTGTCGGGGGCTAAAGTCCCCGACCTACGTGCGTCTAGCCGTCGTCGCCTCTTGGGCGACCACATCGGGTCGCCCCTACGATCTCCCGCTTACGCCGTCTGCACGCCGATGCTGATCGTACCGGCGTAGCCGCTTCCTTCCGGCGTCATCGCCGGCAGCATCTGCGCGCCGCCGCCCGAGTAGATGTTGTCGTTCGCGTTGCGCGTTTGGCGCGAGCCGCGCGTGTTGTATGGCGCTTGCGCGAACACCTGGTCGCTTAGCGAGTCGTCGAAGAAGAGCTGCGACGTGAACTCGTAGCCCCGCTGGCTGCTCGGGTCGGTGCGCAGCTTGATGTGGATGTGCACCGCGCGGCCCATGTACCAGCCCGGGTAGATCGTCGCGAACTGCGCGTTGCCGCTCTCGTCTGTGAGCTGGTAGCCGCGCAGGAACTTCTGGCCCACGGTGTTGTTCGCCTGCTCGTCCGAGTACAGGCCGCCCGCGTCGCAGTGCCAGATATCGACGTGCGCGCCGGTGAGCGGCGTGCAGGCGCCGCCGCCGTCGATCTTCTGCACGTTGATCGTGAGCTTCAGCGGCACGCCTTCCGACACCGCCCCGTTCGTCGGGTCCGTCGTGATGTCCGAGCGCAGCAGCGCCTCGTCGACGAAGTAGGGGCCCTCGGTCATCGTCGGGCTGACGACGCACGACAGCGCGCTCGATGCCGGCGTGCCCGTCGCGGCCGACGTCGCTGCGGCTGTCGATGTGGCGCCGGCGGTCCGCGTCGACGTCGCTGTCGCCGCGGGCTTGCTCGAGCTGCTGCATGCCGCGGCGGCTGCGGCGGCGCCGGCCAGGCCCATGAAGCCGAGCATCTCGCGTCTGGTGAGCTTCTCCGTAATCTTCCGTGGTGGCGTCATGGTAGACTCCCTCCTTGCGCCGATCATATCGCGCCCGCGCTCGGGAATTGTTGCGGGTGTGTGACGGCTGGCCTGTGTCATCCTGAGCCCAGCGAAGGATCTGGCCCCTGCAAGGAGAGCGTCTCGATTTCACCGTAGGGTGGCAATCTGGCCTCCTGGTAGAAACTCACGGGCGGCGTAACGCAGGTCAGTTTTCCTGCGTTGGCAGTTGCGAGAGGCCCGTGTGCCTCTGGTATAGGAGGCGAGCGGCCCTTGGCAGCGCTCACAGCGAGGTATACGATCTACTATCCCCGCATCACGCGAAGGAGAACGCTATGCGAACGCTCGCGCCGCTGGCCCTTACGCTGATCGCCGTGGGCGCGTCGCTGTTTGCCAGCACCCACAGCGCCAGCGCCGCGCCAGCTGACCATCTCTGGAGCAAGCGCTTTGGCGACGCGAGCGATCAGACCGGGACCAGCGTCGTCTTGGATGGAGCGGGCAGCGCTCTTCTCACGGGCTACTTCTCTGGCTCGCTGGACCTAGGGGGCGGGCCGCTGACGAGCGCGGGCGGGCGCGACATCTTCCTCGCCAAGCTCGATACGGCCGGCAACCACCTCTGGAGCAAGCGCTTCGGCGATACGAGCGATCAGACTGGGACCAGCGTTGCGGCGGACGGCGCGGGCAGCGTCTTCCTCACGGGCTACTTCGCTGGCTCCGTGGACTTCGGGGGTGGGCTGCTGACCAGCGCCGGCTTCAATGACATCTTCCTCGCCAAGTTTGATGCGGCCGGCAACCACCTGTGGAGCAAGCGCTTCGGCGATACGAGCGATCAGACCGGGTCGAGCCTCGCCGTCGACGGGACGGGCGACGTCCTCCTGACAGGGAGCTTCTCGGGCGCGGTGGACTTCGGGGGTGGGCCGCTGACGGCCGCAGGCAACAATGATATCTTCCTCGCCAAGCTCGATTCGGCCGGCAACCACGTCTGGAGCAAGCGCTTCGGCGACGCGAGCAGCCAGGGTGGGTACGGCGTGGCCGTGGACGGCGCGGGCAACGCCCTGCTCACGGGCTACTTCAATGGCTCCGCTGACTTCGGAGGTGGGGGACTGCTCAGCGCAGGATTCAGCGACATTTTCCTCGCCGAGTTTGACCCGGCCGGCAACCACCTCTGGAGCAAGCGTTTCGGCGATGCGGACATTCAGACCGGGCTGAGCGTCGCCGCTGACGGCTCGGGCAACGCCCTTCTCACGGGCTGGTTCGATGGGTCGGTGGACTTCGGCGGGACGCCCATGAGCGCGAGCGGCGCCGCCGACATCTTTCTCGCTAAGTTCGGCCCGGCCGGCAACCACCTCTGGAGCAAGCACTTCGGCGGTGCGAGCGAACTGAAGGTCGCCAGCCTCGCCGTAGACGGAGCGGGCAACGCCCTGCTCACGGGCGAGTTGAGTAGCTCCGTAGATTTCGGGGGCGGGCCGCTCACGAGCGCGGGCCTATCGGACATCTTCCTCGCCAAGTTCGACCCGGCCGGCAGCCACCTCTGGAGCGAGCGCTTCGGGGACGCGGCCAGTCAGAGCGGGTACAGCATCGCCGCGAGCGGAGCGGGCCACGTCCTCATCACCGGCTACTTTGCGGGCTCGGTGGACTTCGGTGGCGGGCCGCTCATGAGCGCGGGCTCGCAGGACGCCTTCCTGGCAAAGTTCTTCGGGGTGGGATCCGTCGGCGGCATCGCCGAACTACCCGACGTGCAGGCGCTGCCGGCCGCCACCGCGTCACATCACAACGATCACGCCTCGTACATCTTCGTAACGGTCGCTGCCATCATCACGGTGCTGCTGGCCGCTGCGGGTGGATGGCGGCTGCGCCCGCGGAGCTAATCGAGGACAGGGCGCGTTGTGGCAGATGCCGAACGCGACGATCCACGAGCACCCCGCCGCGTGGCCGATCGACGTGTACTGTCTCGAGGGAAGCGGCAAGTTCTCGCTCGATGGCAAGGTGGCCTCGATCTCCGCGGGGCGGCGTGTGCGCTGGCCTGCGCATGTTCCCCACCGCCTCTGGATCGAGGGCACCACCATGACCACCCTCATGGTTGAGAACCCGCCGGCGGAGTAGGGGGCGCAAGCTCGCACGCGGACGGTTGCGGGTTCGAGTCCCTTCCCCGGCTGCAACGCGGACGATCAACCGATCCGCCGCCCCACGATGGTCCAGATCTTGTCGTTTGCCGAGGCAGGCTTCGTAGTAAACTCGTGGAGGACGCGAAGGTCTCCGAAGCCCGCTTCGCGATAGAGGTCGAGCGACTGCTCCTGCGTGTACCATCGGCCGGCAGGCGAACGACGGTGATGCTCGGTCTGCACCACGTCGCCGCCTACCAGCACCTCATAGCGTTCCTCGGAATGCCATAGCCGCTGCTTGTAATCGAAGGTTTCGCGCGTCCAGTGCCGCACAAGCGCGCCATCCGACGGGCGTTCACGTTCAGCGACCTTGTGCCATCGCCTAGCTTCCTCCAGCGTCCCTGGCGGTCCGTCCTTGGACAGCATGAACGGCATGACGAGCACACCCTGCGGCTCCAGATGGGCGTGGAAGCGGCGCATCGCTTCGCGCGCGGCGCGAGCGTCGATGATGAGCAGGAAGGAACTGGACGGAACAAGAATCGTCCTGTACCGCTGGGGAATGTCAAGAGACTCCATCGCCTGCTCGTATAGCGTGGGTTCCAGTCCTCGGGCGACTGCCTTGTCGCGGCAAAGGGCGAGCATTTCCGGCGAGTTATCGACCCCGTCGACGTCAAGGCCTTCAGCGAGGTAGTCGAGGAGCAGTCGGCCAGTCCCACAGCCGATGTCGAGGGCGGGCTGGCCACTCTCAAGGACTCGGTCGCGGTAGAAGGGACGGTCCGGCCAGTTGGAAGTGTCGCCGCGGAGCAGGTCCCACGACTGGGCGATGAGGCCACGGTATTCGTAGCCGTCTTGGTTAGTGCCAGGCACGGCCCATGATAGCAGGCAACTCCGTATGGGGAGCTTCTCCGTGATCTTGCGTGGCGGTGTCATGGCATCCCTCCTTGCGCCGATCGTATCGCGCCGGCGCAAGCGAGGTGTTGCGGAGGTGTGACGTGGCGCTCACCGATCGGACACGCGCCGAACCTGTAGGGCGGTTTCAGCTCGCGATCACGGGGAACAAGCGAGTTTCGGGCTGACCGCTGACCTTCCCCGCGACGTGCTGCTGCAGCCTGGGGCTGATGATCGCTGCTGCGGCGTCGGCGTGCTCCTGGCTGTCCCAGAGGACGCAGAGTCCGCATTCACCGTCGTCGCCACCACCAAAGAAGGCGGCGCTTTTGCATCCTGGCTGCTGTTTGATTGCGGGAATCAGGTCGCTGGCGATGGCCTGGGCCCCTGAACGGTTTCCCTCCGAAAGTGTGAACCTGACGAGACGAAGAAACATGTGATTATCTCCTTGCTGAAGTCATCCGAAGACACAGTTTAGTCCACGGGCCGCCCCCCTTACCACCTTGCTTCGTGGTCCTCAATCCACCCGAACACGTCCCGCAGCTCCATAGGCGCGCCGCCGTCTGGCGTGATGCGGCCCGAGTAGCAGCCGAACATCTGGTGCGCGTTCGCGAAGAAGCTGTCCCTCTTGCCGCTTTCCGAGACGCGCTCGAACTCCGGGACAAAGCGCAGGTCGATGCGGTCGCTCACAGCCGTGCGCACCCGCCAGGGCTCCATCCGGGCCGAGCGGTTGTATTCGAAGACCAAGTCCTCGCTGATCTTCGTCAGCCGGTCGTCGATGCAGATGCCGTTCTCCGTCATGCCGGTGCCGTCCGTCCATTGGCCGCCCAGGTTCAGGCCGATCGTGCGTCCGTCCTGCACGACGGACGCCGAGCCCCAGTTCCACACCGTGTACTCCGGCCAGACGCCGCGGCCATAGTCGAGGCAGCCGAACGACGGCGACGCGAACTCGAGACGTTCGTTTCCGAGTTGCACGTAGCCGGACGCCGGCAGCGTGTTCTGCTTCGACGTGTACTGGAACTGCACGTTGCTCCAAGGGATCACGACGTTCAGTGTCTCGTGCCCCGCCGGCCGCTCGACGAGGATGTCGGCCTCGAGTCGCATCCCGCCGAAGTCGCTCGCGTCGACGTGAATGCGCGTGCCTGAGCCTTCGTCGGTGAGCGCGACGCGCATGGCCGGCTGAACGACAACCATGTCTCCGCTCACGGTCGCTGGTATCGCGATCGTGTTCGGCGGCTGCACCACCGCCTTCTCGATGTGCCGCCGCGACCTCCGGTCGAAGACGTACGCGCTGCCCAGTTGGAACCGCTCGACGTCGGCGATCGTTGCCGAAAAGAGCAGGTCGTTGCTGGTAACGGCCCAGTAGTTCCACTTCTTCTTACGTGCCAGCGAGGGCGCCAGGTTGCACGTATGCAGCGGGTGTCGCGACCAGCCGAGCGCCTCGCGGTTCAGCAGGCCGTCGGGCCCGCAGAGCAGCACCGGCGCGACAAGCTCGGGTTCACTGTGCAGCCCGGGCGTCGCCGTCACGTCAGCCGCCCACGAGCTGCCGGGCGATGATCTTGAGCTCGAGCATGGGCTTCACGCCCTCGAAGATGGGGAGCACCACTCGATCAGCGCTCCTACTCCCCCGCCGTGAAGATGTCGACGAGCGCTACCGCGTTGAGGGCAAGGCCAGCGACGACCGGCAGGGCGAGCACGGCCAGCGCCGCTCGCATCGCGCCCGCATTGCCGCGTAAGTCCGAGAGCCGGTCGAACCGCCCGGCGGTCCGGGCGATGAGTATTGAGGCGATGGGTACCGCCAGCAGGACGTAGGGCAGGATGATGCGGGCTGGTCCCCCCGCGACGATGCCCATGCCACCCAGGGCCGGCAGCAGGAGGACTAAGCCGAAGGCATGACCGGCGAGGGACGGGAGTCCAGAGCGCCGGAGCGATGGAGGCGGCAGCGCCCGCTCCACGGTCGCCACCCAATCGAAGA
>CAYQLM010000067.1:15066-17250 GCA_964418365.1 uncultured Dehalococcoidia bacterium | reverse complement strand
GCGTGGGGCTGAACGTGGTGCACGTGACCGGCCGCGGGGCGCAGAAGGGCGTCGTCCACGGCGGCCGTGGAGGAGAGACCTACACGGTCGACATGCTGCCGAAGCTGAAGATCGAGGTGGTGGTGAAGGACTCGGTAGTGAAGAACATCGTCGATGTCATCATCAAGTCCGCCCGCACGGGCAACATCGGCGATGGCAAGATCTTCATCATTCCCGTGGAGGACGCAATCCGCGTCCGTACTGGAGAACAGGGCGAAGCGATCGTGTAACACAAACGTAAAATGGATTCGCTCGAATGGCCTAGCGAGCCACCCAGGGCGGCTGTATAACCCGAAGAAGACCCACGGCTGAGGAGGAGAACCTGTGACACCGCAAGAAATAGCGAAGTTCATCAAGGACAAGGGCATTCAGATCGTTGACCTCAGGTTCACCGACCTGCCGGGTCTCTGGCAGCACTTCTCGATCATGCCGCGAGAGATGGTCGAGGGCGACTCAATCTGGGTCGAAGGCATTGGGTTTGACGGGTCGAGCATCCGTGGGTTCCAGCAGATCCAGGAATCGGACATGATCCTCATCCCCGACGCCAGCACGGCCCAGATTGACCCGTTCCGCGAGGTGCCGACGCTCAACCTTATTTGCGACGTCAAGGACCCCATCACGCAGCAGCCGTACTCGCGCGATCCGCGCTACATCGCCCGCAAGGCGGAGGAGTACCTCAAGTCGACGGGCATCGCCGATACCTGCTACTGCGGCCCCGAGGCGGAGTTCTTCGTCTTCGACGACGTTCGATTCGATCAGAACGTGCAGAGCGGCTACTACTTCGTGGATAGCGTCGAGGGCGCGTGGAATAGCGGCAAAGACGAAGGCCCGAACCTTGGTTACAAGCCGAAGTACAAGGAAGGGTACTTCCCGGTGCCGCCGCACGACACGTTGCAGGACATGCGCAGCGAGATGATCCTGACGATGGAGAGCGTCGGCATAAAAGTCGAGGTGCACCACCATGAGGTGGCCACGGCCGGCCAGTGTGAGATCGACATGCGCTTCGACTCGCTGCTGAAGAAGGCAGATGACCTGCTCTGGTACAAGTACATCGTGAAGAGCGTCGCCAAGAAGCACGGTAAGGTGGCGACGTTCATGCCCAAGCCCCTCTTCAACGACAACGGCTCCGGCATGCACACCCACCAGTCGCTCTGGAAGAACGGCGAGCCGCTCTTCTTCGACAAGGCCGGCTACGCGAAGACGAGCGAGATGTGCCGCTGGTACATCGGCGGGCTGTTGCACCACGCCCGTTCGCTGATGGCGTTCTGCGCGCCGACGACGAACTCGTACAAGCGGCTCGTTCCCGGCTTCGAGGCGCCGGTAAACTTGGTCTATTCGGCGCGAAACCGCTCGGCGGCAGCGCGCATCCCCGTCTTCAACGAGAACCCGAAGGCGAAGCGCGTCGAGTTCCGCCCGCCGGACCCCACCTGCAATCCGTACCTCGCCTTCTCCGCCATGCTGATGGCCGGCCTGGACGGTATCCAGAAGAAGATGGACCCTGGCCAGCCGCTCGAGAAGAACACCTACGAGCTGTCGCCGGAGGAGTCAGCCAACATGATGACGGTTCCCGGCTCGCTCGAAGAGGCCCTCGAGTGCCTGGAGGCCGACCACGACTTCCTAATGAAGGGTGGCGTCTTCACGCAGGACCTGCTCGACATGTGGCTCTCCTATAAGCGTGAAGCGGAGATCGATCCGATGCGGCAGCGGCCACATCCCTACGAGTTCCACCTCTACTTCGACGCCTAGACTGAGCAAAACACGCATTGATACAGAGAGGGAGGCCTGCGTGGCCTCCCTCTCTGTGCGGGGTGGCGGGCTTGCTACGACGCGATCACACGCCCGACATGGGCGTTGTTGCCGCGCCGGATGACTGCGTACCGCTCGATGGCGAGTCGCTACTCGACGAGGACGAACCGCCCATGTTCGGGCAGTTGTGCTTCGCGCCCGGCGTCGGGCTCGACGGCGTTGTCGCCGCTCCGCTATCGGGCGATGTCGCCGTCGCATCGGACGACGTCGCGGGCGCGGTGGCCGTGGCAGCCGGCGTCGCCGTTGACGTCGAGCCGGCGGTCTGCGCCGCCGCGATGCCGATGCCGGCGCCGCCCAGTGCGAGCGTGGTTACAACAGCGATGCCGATCTTGGTGACGG
>CAYQLM010000067.1:0-14966 GCA_964418365.1 uncultured Dehalococcoidia bacterium | reverse complement strand
GATGGACGATCAACGAGCGTTTGTCTTGCAGACGTGTCAGGACCAGGACATCAAGTTCATCCGCCTCTGGTTCACGGACATCCTGGGTTTTCTCAAGAGCTTTGCGATCACGGTCGAAGAGTTGGAGGAGGCGCTCGAGGAAGGGATGGGTTTCGACGGCTCATCGATCGAAGGTTTTGCCCGCATCGATGAGTCGGACATGGTGGCGCTGCCCGACCCGACGACGTTCTCCGCACTTCCCTGGCGCCCGCGCGAGCGAGGCGTGGCGCGCATGTTCTGCGACATCCTCCATCCGGACGGCACACCGTTCGAGGGCGATCCACGGTTTGTGCTGAAGCGCAATCTGAAGCGCGCCGCCGACCTTGGCTTCACGTTCTACGTCGGGCCGGAGCTGGAGTTTTTCTACTTCCGTAACTCGGAAGGCACGGACTGTCTCGATCAGGGCGGCTACTTCGATCTGACGCCCCTCGACGCGGCCAGCGACCTGCGCCGGCAGACCGTGCTCACGCTGGAGGAGATGGGCATCGGCGTGGAGTACAGCCACCACGAAGTCGCGCCGAGCCAGCACGAGATCGACCTGCGCTACACGGACGCGCTGACGATGGCCGACAACGCGATGACCTACCGGCTGGTCGTCAAGGAGATCGCGCTGGCGAACGGCGTGTACGCCACCTTCATGCCGAAGCCGATCGCGCGCGAGAACGGCTCCGGCATGCACACGCACCAATCGCTGTTCAAGGGCGAGCGCAACGCGTTCTTCGACGCGAGCGATGAGTACCACCTCTCGCCGATCGCGAAGGCGTACATCGCCGGACTGCTGCGGCACGCCCGCGAGATCACGTTGGTGACCGACCAGTGGATCAACTCGTACAAGCGGCTGGTGCCCGGGTACGAAGCGCCCGTCTACATCACGTGGGCGCGCCGCAACCGATCGGACCTGATCCGCGTCCCGGAGTACAAGCCCGGCAAGGAAGTGGCGACGCGCATCGAGTACCGGTCGCCGGACGCGGCGTGCAACCCGTATCTCGCGTTCTCGGCGATGCTGGCGGCAGGCCTGGCGGGCATCGAGCACGAGTACCCGCTGCCGGCGCCGACTGAGGAGAACGTCTTCGAGATGAGCGAGGACGAGCGCAAGCGGCGCGGCGTCGACCTGCTGCCGGGCGACCTGCACGAGGCGATCGAAGCGGCGGAGGACAGCACGCTCATCCGCGAGTGCCTCGGCGAGCACGTCTTCGAGAGCTTAATCAAGAACAAGAAGATCGAGTGGGCGGACTACCGCGCCCACGTGACGGACTTCGAGCAGCAGCGCTACCTAGCTGTGCTCTAGCGCGCGGCGTCGACCAGAAAGAAAGAGGCGCGCCGGTGGCGCGCCTCTTTGCGTTCGATGTGAGTGACGCTAGGATGGGCAGTTGTACGCGTTCCAGCCGCTGACGTCCGGGAAGCAATCGGCGAAGCGACCGTTGGGCTCGGTGGTATTGCAATACGCAGTCTGGCACAGATTCAGCCCACCTGGGCCCGGGTTGACCGCGTTCGTGTAGTTCGCGTTCGGCAGCCAGTTCCACAGGTGACTCATCCAACCGAGGGCCGCCCTCCACACGCAGTTGGGATTGGGTGCCGGCGGGAAGACGCAGGTGATCCCAAAGGTAGTGCTGCCCCATGTCGCGCAGTCTGATTGGCTCGTCAGCCGCGTGATGTGAGAGTTGGACGTGCCGATCCCCACAATGCAGATGTTGTCGTGCCAGTGCCAGCCGTCATACGTTCCGTCCCAGCTGCAACCGATGCCTGGAGGCTCACTCGAGGAAGGAGCGCAAGGCAAGGCGTCGGTGTTGACGGCATGCTTATTGCTGTTTCGGTCCGGGCCCCAACCAACGACGTCGCCCTCCGCGTAGTACAGCTGCGCTACGAGCTTGCCACCCTTGTAGACCAACGCCTCCGGCCGTACCGGGTTGAACACATCGTCACCGAGGAAGCTCCCGTAGTGTACGCCCTGCCCGGGGACATCGATGCTCGTGGTGTGATACCCCCTACTGGCGAGGAAGGAGGGGTCCTCTGTCAGGAACTGCGGGTCGCCGCCACAGTTCACGTCGTTTACGTAGGCTGTGCCGTCGCACAGCTTGCTCGTGAACGTCGGGTCGGCGATCGCACGCGTCGCCGTCGCGATCTGCGTCTCCATCAGCGGACAGGTGTTCCCGTAGTGCGTCACCACGTAGAGAATGTCCGCCACCGTGATCGACCCCGTACCCGCCGAGCTCGTGTTGTTGTAGGGCGAGACCGGGTCCCAGAGGTACTCGTAGCCGCTCTGGCCGTAGCTCTTGCCGTAGTGGGTGACCACAGTCAGGATGTCCACGACCGAGACCTTTCCCAGCTTCGCAGGATCCGGCGGGCTAGGCGCCTCGGTGGAGGCGTCCAGGTTCGGGCAGGCGATGAGCGGCGGCAGCGGGTTCGCCGTCGCCTCCGCGCTGCGCGGCCTTGCCGAAGGCGCCAGCGCCAGCACAACGAACGCCGCGAGTATGAGCAACCCCAGCACACCGATCTTCACCACTACTCCACTTCTCACAACACCCTCCGTTCGCTTCTTCTAGACCATTGAACGCGAAACCGCTGCGACAGATACGCGCTAACCGCTGAGTCTACAACCAACCAACTTACGTGACAAAGCGGCCGCCTACGGGTCGCCGGTTTCTTTGGTCATTGTGGACAGTTGTAGGCGTTCCAAGACCCGCCGTCCGGGAAGCAGTCGGCGAAGCGGCCGTTCGCCTCGGTCGTATTGCAGTAGACCGTCTGGCATTCGTTTAGGCCGCCGGGGCCGGGATTGATCGCGTTCGTGTAGTTGGCGTTCGGGAGCCAGTTCCAGAGGTGGCCCATCCAGCCGACCGTCGCGTCCCACGCGCAGTTGAAGTTGGGCGCCGGGGAGAACGTGCAGGAGATGCCCGCGGTCGACGCGAAGCCCGCGCACTCCGCCTGGCTTCCCACGCCCGGGAAGGCGAAGGCGTTCGCCTGGCCGATGCCCGCCGTGCAGAGGTTCGCGTGCCAGTGCCAGCCATCGAGCGTGCCGGTCCAGCTACAGCCGGTGTTGGGCGGCTCGCCCGCCGTCGCGCTGCACAGCGAGTCGGTGTTCACGGCGCGGACGTTGCTGGTGGGGGCGGAGCCCCAGCCGACGACATCGCCGTCCACGTAGTAGAGCTGCGCGACGAGCACGCCGCCCTTGTAGACGAGGCCCTCCGGGCGCGCCGCATTGAAGACGGCGTCCCAGTTGGCGAAACTGACGTAGTGAATGCCCTGCCCCGGCACGTCGGTGCTGCCACGACGGTAGCCCTTGCCGGCGAGGAAGCTCACGTCCTCGGTCAGGAACTGCGGGTCGCCGCCGCAGTTCATGGCGGTCGCGTAGGTTGGGTCGCACAACGTGCTCGTGAACGTCGGGTCCACGATCGCGCGCGTCGCGACGGCGATCTGCGTATCGAGCAGCGGGCAGGTATCCCCGTACTGCAAGACGACGGACAGGATATCGCCGACGGTGATCTGGCCGGTGCCGGTAGGGCTCGTTTGGTTGTAGGGCATCACGGGGTCCCAGATGTACTCGTAGCCGCTCTGGCCGTGGGTCTTGCCGTAGTGCAGGAGGACGGAGAGGATGTCCGCGACCGTGACCTTGTTGTCCGGACTGGCGTCGACGTTCGCGCAGCCGATCAAGGGCGGCAGCGGGTTCGAGGTTGCCTGTGCCGTAGGGGCCTTGCGGCCGGGGCTGAGCGTCAGCGCGAGCACGGCGACCGCCGCCACCAGCCCGAATGCCGCAAGCTTCACGAGTGTTCCGATTCTCATCACGCCCTCCATCTCAAAGCGAAACCGTTGCGACGGATGGCCATTTAGAGGCCGACGATTTCCAAGATTGGCCTATCGGCCAAGCCGTCGCCTACGGTCGCCGGTTTCGCCCGAAGGCGAAACCGTTGCGACGGATGGCCATTTAGGGGCCGACGACTTCCAAGATTGGTCTATCGGCCAAGCCGTCGCCTATGGGTCGCCGGTTTCGCTGGCTCTGCCGCCCTATTGTACACCTTCCAGACGTGCAGAGGCGCGCCTTGCGGCGCGCCTCGACAAGTTAGGTTGTGCCAATCCGGTTAACCGGGGCAGTTGTATGCAGTCCAGCCCGCGGTATCCGGGAAGCAGTCCGCAAAACGACCGTTGTCGGGGCCACCGCTGTCTGGGACCAAGTTTGCGTTGGGCAGCCAGTTCCACAAGTGACCCATCCAGCCCACGTTCCGCGACCACTGATAGCACGGTGTTGTCGTTACAGGAATGGTGCAGAGCGGCTCTCCGCCGGAGTACGACTGACAGTGCGCTTGCGTGTCAGCAACCGACGGAGCAAGTGCAGCCGATATGGCGAAGGCGGATGACGTGCCAATATGCACCGTGCAAAGGTAGTGATGAACGTGCCAGCCTTCAGAGCCGGCCCAGCTGCATTCCGGGCTGCACTGAGGTCCATCTGCGGCACCTTCGAGGTCAATGTCGTGCTCGGCCCCGGGGCAGCAGGAGGTTGCCTCATGTGTTCCCCAGCCAACAGCGCCGCCGTCAGTCACGTAGAGTGTCGCCAAGAGCGCGCCACCCTGCTTATATACCAGTCCTTCCGGCCGCGCCGGGTTGAAAACACCGTCATAGAGATCCATGTTGATGTAGTGCACACCCTGACCAGGCACGGGCGAGCTGGCTTCGTAGTAATGCTTGGTGTGTAAGAAGCTCGCGTTCTCGGTCAAGAACTGCGGGTCGCCGCCGCAGTTCATCGCCGTCGTCAGGGCCGGGTCGCACAACGTGCTCGAGAACGTCGGGTCCCCGATCGCGCGGGTCGTCGTCGCGATCTGCGTGTCGAGCAGCGGGCAGGTGTTCCCGTAGTGGGTCACGACGTAGAGAATGTCCGCCACGGTGATCGATCCTGTCCCGTTCGGGCTCGTGCTGTTGTAGGGCGAGACCGAGTCCCAGAGGTACTCGTAACCGCTCTGGCCGTAGCTCTTGCCGTAGTGACTCACCACCGTCAAGATGTCCACGACCGACACCTTGCCCAGCGTTCCGGGAGGACCACCTGTTTCAGTGGAGGCGTCCAGGTTCGGGCAGGCAATGAGCGGCGGCAGCGGGTTCGCTGTCGCTTCCGCGCCGCGCGGCCGCGGTCCTCCCATCAGGAACATCACGGCAACAAACGCCGCTACGACTCCTCCCAATGCGATCAACTTAACTAATGATGCGCTCTTCATTTCGTTCCTCCTTTACCGGCTCCCCATCCCCGCGCACATATTCGATCTTCCGAACAGAGATAGTACCTTAACCGGATGGCGTTGGCGGCAGCTCGCAGAACAGGGTGTCGAAATTGAACACCAAGCCGGGCGGGCACGTGTTCGACATGCAGTGGCCCATCACCGGATGCCAGAAATAGCCGGCCGGACAGAGCGGCGTGGACACGGGCGTCGGCGACCCCACGGTGGGGGTAGGCGACGGCGTGGCTGTCGCCGTGGGCGTCGTGGTCGGCGTGGGCGTCACGGTCGCGGTCACTACCGGCGTGCCCGTCGATGGCAGCTCGCAGAACAGCGTGTCGGGGTTGAAGACGAGGCCCGGCGGGCAGGTGTACGACATGCAGTGGCCCATGACCGGGTGCCAGAAGTAGCCGTCGGGGCAACTGGGCGTGGGCACCGGCGTAGATGTCGGCGAGATGCTCGGCGTGGGCGTGGGCGTCTCGCCCGGCAGCAGCGTCGGCGTCGATGTGGGCACAGGCGTAGGGCTGCCATTGGCGATTTGGACGCACTCGAACAAGCCGAAGTCAAATTGGTAGCCCTTCGGACAGACGGTGGGGAGACAGTGGTTGCCCGCCGGGTGCCAGATGGTGCCATCGGGGCAGGCCGGCGTGGGTGCCACGCCGATCGGGGGCGTGCCCGAAGCGGTGAATTCACAGGCGAACTCCGCGAAGCTGAAGGAGAAGCCGGGCGGGCAAACGGTCGGCAAGCAATGGTTGCCAGCCGGATGCCAGACCGTATTCGCGGGACAGACCGGTGTCGCGCCCGCCGGCACCGGCGTCGCGACGGCGCGGTTCCCGTTAGGATCGGCCGTGAGCGAGAGACACTGCTGCGTCGTCGCGAGCCAGAACGTTTCGGGCGGACACTGCGGCGTCGCGGTCGCGCCCACCAAGGTTGTGGACGTAGAAGAGCCATCGGACGCTGCGGCGGACGCTGACCCGCCGCCCGTGGACGAATTGCCGCTCGCCTGGTAGGCGAACGCCACGCTCCCGATCGAGATACCGACGAGTAGCACGAGCGGCAGCGCCGGAAGCAATCGAGGCGGACGGCTGACATCGTGAGAGAGCTCCTCGGAGAGGCTGAGGAAGCCGAGAATGGTGCCCAGGACGGTGATAGCGAGCCCGAGCACGAGCAGGAAGTCGCCCGGCTGGTGGAAGCTCAGGATGCGGGACGAGCCGTTGCTCGACGAGGAGTCAGCGACCAGCCCGAGGAACTCGAGGACGGTACCGAAGCTGACGACGTAGTAGCCGAAACGAGGCGAAAGCTGCCTCAAGCAGAGGACCCCTTCCCGCTGATGCTCGGATGATAACAGTAAAAGCTACAGCGCTGCAACGTTGCCGCGACTCCAGCCGCTGCGAAAAGTGCTACGCGACGAAGAGCATCTTCGCCGCTTCCTGGGCCGCCTCGAACAGATGGCGCGGGAAGATGCCGACGTAGAAGATGCCTGCTACCAGCACCACCGCGAGGCCGCTGGCGAGGATGGGAACTTGCACGCGAGTCGGTTCGTCGGGCTGGGAGATGTACATCTCCTTGATCACCATTAGATAGTAGTAGAGCGAGACGAAGCTCATCACCACCGCGACGATGGCCAGCCAGAGGAAGCCGGCGTCGGCGACCGACTGGAAGAGGATGAACTTCGTAAAGAAGCCGGCAAACAGTGGCATCCCCGCAAGCGAGAAGAGCGCTGCCGCCAGCGCGCCGGCCAGCAGCGGCGCGCGCTCCGCCATGCCCTTGAAGCCGGCGATCTCCTCCGTGCCGGTGAGGTTGTACCAGGTGATGATGCACGTGAAGGCGGCGAGGTTCGTGATCACGTAACCGGACATGTGCAGCAGCAGCGCGCTCACCACGGCCGTCGAGTTGGGTGAGAGCGCGGCGATCGCCATCAGCATGTAGCCCACCTGCCCTATCGATGAGTAGGCGAGCAGGCGCTTGATGTTGTGCTGCTGGAGCGCGACGAGGTTGCCGAGCACCATCGTGATCGCGGCGAGCGCGGCGAACATCCACTGCCAGTCGTCGCGCACGCCGATGAAGGCGCCGGAGAAGAGGCGCAGCAGCAGCGCGAAGCCGGCGGCCTTCGACGTGGCGGAGAGGTACGCCGTGATCGGCAGCGGCGCGCCCTCGTAGGCGTCGGGCGTCCACATATGGAACGGCACGGCGGCGACCTTGAAGCCGAGGCCGGCCAGCACAAGGACGAGGCCCATCAGCAGCCCCAGATCGAAGTTGCTCGTGCCGTTCGCGTAGGCGGCCGAGATATCGCTGTAGAAGGTCGAGCCCGCGGTGCCGTAGATCAGGCTGAGTCCGTAGAGGAACAGCGCTGACGAGAACGCGCCGAGCAGCATGTACTTCATGCCGCCCTCGTTCGACTTGCCGTCGAACTTCGCGAAGGAGACGAGCGCGTAGAGGCTGAAGCTGAGCAGCTCGAGCGAGATGTAGGCCGTGAGCAGCTCGCGGGCGGCGGCCATGTAGATCGCGCCGATGGTGGAGAGCACGAGCAGCCCGTAGTACTCGCCGGGATGGCGCAATCGGTCCTGCACGAACTGCGCCGACATCAGCACAACGGCGGCCGTGGTTAGCGTGAAGAAGACGCGGAAGAACGTCGTGTAGTTATCGATGTAGATGAGGCCGGCGAAGTTGCTCTCCTTGTTCACCCAGCCGAAGGACAGGCAGGCGATGCCGATCAGGGCCGCGGCCGCCACGTACGGCAGCCACTCCTTCCGGAAGCCGGGCACGAAGAGATCGAGTCCGACGATGAGCGCAGCGAGCGCGCCCAGACAGAACTCCGGCGTGAGCAGCGAGTAATCGAGGTTGAGTGTCGCCGGCACTACGACGTCACCCCCGGAATGCGCAGGACCGACTCGGAGATGCGCTCGATGAACGGCCCAGGGAAGACGCCCATGAGCAGGATGAAGCAGATCAGAATGCCGCCACCCACGGTCTCCAGGCGGTTCATGTCCTTCAGATCGGCCCAGCGTTCGTTCACTGGGCCGAAGAACGCGATGGCGAGCATGCGCAGGATGTAGACGGCGGTGATCGCCGCGCCGAGGATGCCCAGCGCGCCCAGCGCCGGATACGTGCGGAACGTGCCGACGAAGACGTTGAACTCGGCGATGAAGCCGGAGAGCCCGGGCAGCCCGAGCGACGCGAGCCCCGCGATCGCGAAGTAGGCGGCGAAGCGCGGCATGCGCTGCGCCAGCCCGCCGAAGATCGACATCTCGCGCACGTGCGCCTGGTCGTAGAGCGCGCCGACCATGGCGAACATGAGGGCCGTCATCACGCCGTGCGAGAACATCTGCAGCACAGCGCCATCGACGCCGACTGAGTTCATCGTCGCGAGGCCCATCAGCACATAACCCATGTGGCTCACACTGGAGTAACCCACCATGTACTTGAAGTCCGTCTGCGCGGTGGCGGAGATCGCGCCGTAGATAACGTTGATCGTGCCGAGCGTGATCAGCATCGGCATCCAGAAGTGCGCGCCTTCGGGCATCATCTGCATGCCGAGGCGGATAATGCCGAACGCGCCGAGCTTCATCAGCACGCCCGCGTGGAGCATGCTGACGGCCGTCGGCGCGGCGACGTGGCCGTCGGGCGACCAGGTGTGGAACGGCCAGAGACCGGCGAGCACGCCGCAGCCGATGAGGAACAACGGGAAGATGATCTTCTGGAAATTAGGGTCGAAGTTGGCGGCGTAGAGCGCCGGCAGGTCGAACGTGCCGAGGCCTGCCTTGGTGAAGACGGCGAAGATCCCGATGAAGATCAGCACGCTCGCGCCGACGAGCATCAGCATCAGCTTGAGCGCGCCATACTCTTTCGGCCGGAGGAACGTCGGGAAGACGCTGCTGGCGCCCCAGACGCCGATCAGCAGGTACATCGGCAGCACGGCGAGCTCGTAGAAGAAGAACCAGAAGAACAGATCGAGCGAGACGAACACGCCGAAGACACCCGCGATGAGCGCCAGGAAGAGAATGAAGTAGTCCTTGTTCCGGTAATCGATCTTGCAGGAGATGAGCGTGCCCGCGAACGAGACGATGCCCGTGAGGAGCACCATCGGCGCGGCGATGCCGTCGATGCCCAGGTGAAGCGTGATGCCCTTCGGCCCGAGCACGCCGACGTTCTCGATCCAGGTCCAGCGCATCTGGAACTGGTACGGGGCGTCGTTGCCGAGCTGGTAGGCGAAGAAGGCGTAGAGAGACAGCCCGAAGAGCGCGAAGCCTGTCGCGACGGCGATCGCGCGCACGACGTTCGGGTAGCGCGACGGCACGAGCACGAGCGAGGCCGCCGCTAGCAGCGGCAGCGCGATCATGGCGAGCAGGATGTATCCGCTGTGCATCTCGCTACGTCTTCAACGAAAAGGCCACCGCCGCCAGCGTGACCACGCCGATCACGATGGCGAGCGCGTAGTTAGGCAGCTTGCCGGTCTGCTGGAACTTGGCCATGTAGCTCAGGAAACCCGTCACCTCGCCCGAGCCGTTCACGCCGGTGTCGTTCACTACGCTTCTGTCGAACCAGGCGAGCATGCGCGCGACGCCGAGGACGACATTGTCGATGATCGCCTGGTAGAAGTCATCGAGGTAGTACTTGTTGACCAGCAGCCGGTGGACCGGCGCGAGGCGCTGCGTAATGACATTTGGAATCTCGGGCCGCACCGCGTACGCATACCATGCTGTGCCGAGCCCAGCGAGCACTGCCGCCGTCGAGCCGACCGCGACCCAGATCTTGAAGTCGAGCTTCTCCGGCTCGAGCACGTAGATCACCTGGCCGATGCCCCCGGGAAAGCCGAGCGCCCTACCCACCTGGTCGAACACGACAAAGCCGCTGAACGCCGCCAGCAGGCCCAGCAGGATCAGCGGCGCGGTCATCACCGCGGGCGATTCGCGGGCGTGCTCCGCGACGTGTTCGTCGCGCGGCTCGCCGAGGAACGTGAGGATGAACACGCGCCCCATGTAGAGCGCCGTGAGCGGCAGCGTCGCCATCACAAGCGCGAACACGAGATGATTGCTCAGCGCGCCGGAGAGGATCTCGTCCTTCGCCCAGAAGCCGGCCAGGAACGGCAGGCCCGCCATCGCGAGCGCGCCCAGCCCGAACGTGACCGCCGTAACCGGCATCTGGTTCCACAGGCCGCCCAGCTTGCTCACGTCCTGCTCCTCCGTCGCGTGGATCACGGAGCCAGATGCGAGAAAGAGCAGCGCTTTGAAAAAGGCGTGCGTGAGCAGATAGAACATGGCGCCGGCAGGCGACCCGACGCCGAGCGAGACGAACATCAGGCCAAGGCTGTTGATCGTCGAGTACGCGACGACCCGCTTGATATCGGTCATCACGAGCCCGAGGAAGACCGAGAGGAACGTTGTGAACAAGCCGATCGAGAGCACCAGCTCGCGGCCGCCGTGAACGAGCGTGAAGAGCGGCAGCGTGCGCGCGACGAGGTACACGCCCGCGACGACCATCGTCGCGGCGTGGATCAACGCCGAGACAGGCGTCGGGCCTTCCATCGCGTCGGGGAGCCAGACGTGGAGCGGGAACTGCGCCGACTTGCCCATCGCGCCCATGAAGATCAGCACGACGGACGCGGTCAGCACCTCGGTGCGGATCTGGCCGGCCTGCGCCGTGTGGATGATCTGCTGGATGTTGAACGTGCCTGTTTCGCGATAGAGCAGGATGATCGCGATCAGCAGACCGACATCGCCGATACGCGTCGTTATGAACGCCTTCTTCGACGCCTCGGCCGCCGAGCGCAGGTGGCTGTAGTGACCGATCAGCAGGTACGAACAGAGCCCGACCAGCTCCCAGCAGAAGTAGAGCAGCAGGAAGTTATCGGCCAGGACGAGGCCCAGCATCGACGCGGCGAAGAACGACAGGACCGCGTAGAACCAGCCGTAGCGCGAATCGCCCTTCATGTAGCCGAGCGAGTAGACCTGCACCATGAGCGAGACAAAGCTGACGACGATGAGCATGACGATAGTGATGCCGTCGACGTGGACGCCCAGATCGATCTGCGTGAAACCCGGCGCGACGAACCAGGGGATGCTGCTCACCGCTCCCGTGAACTCCGATCCGTGCTTCGCGACCTCGTGCGTGAAGTCGGCGGTGACGAGCAGCGCCAGCACGAACGTCGCCGCCATCGCAGCGATCGCGATCCAGTCGCCCTTGCGCGGCAGGTACGGCCCGAGCAATAGCAGCAGCACGAACGCGCCGGCCGGCAGGAGGGGCAGCACCCAGGCGTGCGTCATCCCCATGCGACTGCAGTCTCCTCTGTGGGACAGGCTTCAGCCTGTCGCTGTCGGGCTGAAGCCCGACCCGCGCAGCATGAGCACGTCTCCCCTACCACTTGAGCTGATTCACCTCGTCGACATTCGCCGTGCCGCGGTTGCGGAACACGCGTAGCACGATCGCCAGCGCGAGACCGACTTCCGCCGCTGCGACCGTGATGATGAAGATGGCGAAGATCATGCCCGTGAAGTGCTGCGGCGATGCGTACGCCGCGAACGCGACCATGTTGATGCTCGCCGCGTTCAGCATGAGCTCGACGGACATGATGATCAGCACGGCGTTGCGCCGCGTGAGCACGCCGTAGACACCGAGAGAGAAGATGAGGGCGCTGAGAACGAGAAAGTGCTCGAGCGGGATCTGCTGCGCAACAGACCTCGCGCTATCCACTTACTCTCCCTCCTCCTGTCGCGCCAGGACCACCGCGCCCACGAGCGCCACGAGCAGCACAAGCGAGGCAACTTCGAAGGGGACGGCCCACTGACGGAAGAGAAGATCCCCCAGGTCGTTGAACGGGACGCGCGTCATCTGGCCGGCGTCGCCCGGCCACTCCGTCCGCGCGCCGGTCGCGACGAGGAGGCCGGCCAGCACCGCCGACGCCAGGGCGGCGATCGGCCACTGCGCGCCGACCATCGTCTCCGGCAGATCGACCTCGCGCGTCAGCATGAGCGCGAAGAGCAGCAGCACCGTCACGGCGCCGCCGTAGATCAGTACCTGGACGAGTGCCAGGAACTCGCTCGCGAGGAGGATGTAGATGCCGGCGACCGCGAGCAGGTTGAGGATGAGGAAGAGCGCCGCGTACACCGTGCTACGCCCGAGCACGACGCCCAGGCCGCCCGCGACGGCCAGCGCCGCGATGACGTAAAAGACAAACTGCGCTACGGTCATGCCCCCCGTCCTGTGTTCGCCTGACCCACCCTAAGACATCACTTCTGTAGGAACAACCCTCGCCCTAGTCGGCGACCCAGGGCTCGATCTTCTGCTTCTTGTGCTGCGAGAGGAGCTGATCGAGGTCGAGCACGAGGTCGTTGCGGTCGAACTTCGACAGCTCGTGGCCCGCCCACGTGTTGTTCATTGCGATCGCCTCGAAGTTGCACACCTCGACGCAGATGTTGCAGCGCATGCAGCGCCCGTAATCGATGTAGAACTCGTCGACCATCTTGCGCCGCTTGCTCTCGCCGCTGGCGTGCTTTGGGTTGTCCTTCATGATCACCGTCATGCACTCGACGGGGCAGGCGCGCTCACAGGCGTGGCAGCCCGTACAGAACGGCTCGATGACGTTCTCGTCCCAGAGGAGAATGGGGAACGCGCGATCGCGCTGGGGCACATCGCGATGCTTCGACGGGTACTCGATCGTGACGGGTTTGCGGAACATCACCGAAAAGGTGACATACATGCCGCGCAGGATTCCTAACATCGCTCTCCTCCGACTCCCTGAGCCTGCGTCCGTAGGTCGGGGTCTTCAGACCCCGACGCGCCAGGATTTGGAACTACTTATCCTCAGGTAAAGCATCAAATTCCTTTTGTACCTTCTCAAACCACTCTTTTATTGCTTCAGGCTTACTCATAAGATTTCTCATCTCTTCCATTTTTTCGATGTGTGCTTTATCCCCCATTTCAGCCATTTCCATCGCATGCTTCTTGCTTATTTCCCCCAATTCCTCAAAAGTTTCAGCATGAAATTCCTTATCACAAGCTCCAGCAAGTTGTTTACATGTCATTGTCTTCATTTACTCTCACCCCCTTCTAAGGCCCTCGCCTACGCTTCTCCACCTCCGTGAGACAAGCTTCAGCCTGTCGGGCCAAAGGCCGACCCGCAATGTGCAGTTCCATCAGCCGCCCGCCTCGGCGGGGGCAGCCGCTTGTGCCGCGCGCTGCGGGTTCGCCGGGACGAGGCGCACGGCGCGCGTTTCGACACGGACGGATCGATCGATGACGTAGGCGGCCAGCAGCAGCCCTGCTCCCGACGTGATGAGCAGGATGCCGTCGGGCCATTTGTAGACGAGCACGAGGCCGTTCAGGAACACCTGCAGGAACGCGAGCGGGATGAGCACCTTCCAGCAGTAGCTCATGAGCTGGTCGATGCGGAGGCGCGGCAAGGAGAAGCGCACCCAGATGAAGAACAGGATCAGGAAGCTCGTCTTCGCAAAGGTCAGCAGGATCTGCAGCCAGAGCCCGGCCGACATCCCGAGCGGCCAGTTCCAGCCGCCGAGGAAGATCATCGCGCCGAGCAGGCTGTAGACGAACAGGTTCGTGTACGCCGCGAGCATGAACATCGACCAACGGATGCCGCTGTACTCGATGAACGGCCCGCCCACGACCTCCGACTCGGCGGTCGGGATGTCGAACGGCTGGCGTTCGAGCTCGGCGAGCGCGGCGACGATGTAGATGAAGAACGCGAGCGGCTGCCAGACGAAGAGCGGTACGCGCCCCTGGAACATGACGATCTCGCGGATGCTGAGCGAGCCCGTCACCATCGAGACCGCGAGGAGCGCGAGCACCATCGGGATCTCATAGCTGATGAGCTGCGCCGCCGCGCGCATGCCGCCGAGCAGCGCGTACTTATTGTCGGACGCCCAGCCCGCCATGACGAGACCGACAAACGACAGCCCCGTGACGGCGACGATGTAGAACAGTCCCAGATCGAGGAAGCTGACCGCCCAGTCGTGCGTGAACGGGATCGCGACGAAGGCGAGGAACGTCGGGACGAAGATGGCGAAGACCGCGATTTCGAACGTCCAGCGATCGGCGCCGGCCGGGCGCAGGTCTTCTTTCGTGAGCAGCTTGATCATGTCGGCCACGGTCTGCAGGATGCCGTACGGCCCGACGCGCATCGGCCCGAGCCGCTGCTGCATCCGCGCTGAGACCTTGCGTTCGACGTAGATGAGCATCAGCACCGTCAGCGTCATCAGCAGGACGACGACGATCAGCCCGAGCAGCGAGTCGAGCCAGATGTTGCCTACGTCGTACGTCAGCGTCAGCATCTCACCTGTCCACGTCGCAGAGCACGATATCGACCGAGCCGAGGATGGCGACCGCGTCGGCGATGTAGTTGCCAACGGTCATCCGCTTCAGCGCCGAGAGGTTGCAGAAGGAGGGCGAGCGGATCTTGAGCCGGTACGGCTTATCGCCGCCCTTCGAGACGATGTAGATACCGTATTCGCCGCGGGCGCCCTCGACAGCGGCGTAGACCTCGGCGACGGGCGCGCGCAGCTTGCGCGGCAGTTTCTCGGGCAGGATCGGCCCTTCGGGGAGCTGCTCCAGCGCTTGCTCAACGATGCGGATCGACTGGCGGATCTCCTCCATCCGGACGAGATAGCGGTCGTACACGTCGCCGTACTGGCCGACGGGGATATCGAAGTCGAAGCGGTCGTAGATCGAGTACTGCTTGTCCTTGCGCAGGTCCCAGGGCACGCCGCAGGCGCGCAGCAT
>CAYQLM010000066.1:0-17312 GCA_964418365.1 uncultured Dehalococcoidia bacterium | reverse complement strand
AGAGTGCCGGCCTCCGAAGCCGGATGCACAGGTTCGAGTCCTGTCGGGGGTACCATGCCTCCCCCCGGCCGACCACCCAACCTAGACTCAATTCGGCCGATACTTCTCTGGAAGGAGACCGCCTTGCTAGAGAACCAGCCAGTCCGGCCGGAGCGCCAGCTTGGCCGCTACGGAGTCGAATATCGCCTGACGCTAATCGCGGCCGGGAGTGCGGTGGGCGTCATGGCGTTCATCGCCACGCGGAACATGTCGTCCTGGTCCGGGCTGGGCTTCTTCGCGGCCCTTCTCGTTTCGGGTTGGTCCGTCCTGCTCTTCCTCCACGGCCGGGCGGCTGAGGTCCGCCAGCGCCGGGTGGAGGGCCTGAGGCGCGTGCGCGACTTCGGCGAACGCCTCGTCATCTACGATCGCGAGACCGCGTTCTACGCCGACTGGTATTTCCGCCTGCGGCTCCAGGAGGAGCTGCTCCGCTCTCAGCGCTTTGGCAACACATGCGCGCTCCTGTTGGTAGAGGCGACGCAGGGCCGTCTGACCCCCGAGCGCGAGAAGGAGCTCTTCGATTCGATGTCGAGCGCATTCCGCGAGACCGACCTCGTCGCGCATCTCGGCAGCCTTCGGTTCGTCGTCCTGCTGCCCAACATCGACGCGGATGGCGCCGCCCTGGCCCGCCAGCGCTTGCTCGAGGAGCTCCCCGCCGGTGAGGTCGAGGCCGGTATCGCCACCTATCCTGCGGACGGCACCGACTGGCGAGAGCTCCTCACGGCCGCCGGCGCTTCCTCGACGGATTTCTATGGCTCGACGACCAAGGTCTGGAGCCCCGAGACGGCATCGCGTTTCGCCCGCCGTGGCGACGGCATGCCGGCCTAAACAGCCACATCGCGCCTGAAACGGGCGGCGTCGTTTTGCCGTTTCACTAGTTGATGGCTTCCGCCAAGGCGCCTGTCGACTACTACGCGCTGCTGGGCGTCCCGCGCGGCGCCCAGTTTCGCCAGATCAGCGAAGCATACTGGCGTCTGGCGGCCGAACGGCGCGAACAGCTGCCCCTCCTGAACGAGGCCTACGAGGTGCTCAGCCAGCCACAACGCCGTCTGGCGTACGACGCCCAACACGAAAACGTGCCGCAAACACCCGAAGCGCCGGAGCAGCGCGCGGTCCTTCAACGCAAGCCCGGCGTGCGCGACAAGCTGAACTGGTACCTGCGCTAGCGGCCGCTGCTCTCTTTCATCTTCGCCGCCCCTTTGTTATAGTCGAGTAGCACGATGTCAACTCAGCAGACGAAGCGCCGCCGCAAGCGCTATCAGCCAGGAAGCGCCTTCGCCGGCGATGTTAAGCCGCGCGGCGTCTTCCGCATCTTCGGCAACGTCCGCCTGTTCTTTCTCGTCGGCGCGCTGATTATGGTGGGCAGCCTCTTCGTTGGTGGCATTGTCCGCTCAGGGCTGGGCAACAGCAGCAGCAGCAAGAACAAAGACTTCGTCCTGCCCACCGGCACAGCCTCCGCCACCGACGCGACCGCGCTGCCAACCTTGGCGCCGAAACATTACACCTCAGCGCCCGCGATGACGATCGATCCGTCGAAGAAGTACACGGCGACGATCAGGCTCGCCAATGGCCAAGGCGACATCCAGGTCGATCTCTTTGCCGCTCAGGTGCCGCAGACCGTTAACAGCTTCGTCTTCTTGGCCGAGGGTGGATTCTACGACGGGCTGACGTTCTATCAGGTAATCGCCGATCCGCACTATGTTCAGGCCGGAGATCCTGACTGCCAGGCGGGGCAAGCGGGGGATACCTGCCGCGGCAGCGGCGATCCTGGCTATTCAATCTCCCCCGAAAAGCCGGCGACGCCCATCCCGTACGACGCGGGCACGCTCGGCATGTCGAATGCGAGCCAGTTCTTTATCGCGCTCGGTTCGTCCGGCGCGTTCAGCAACTTCACGCCTCTGGGGAAGATCACCTCCGGCCTGGACGTGGCTGAGAGAATCACGAGGGGCACGCCCATCGAGTCGGTTACCATCACCGCGCAGTAGGCGGAGTGTTAGAGCGCTGACTCCGGTGGCCCAGCCAGACGCTCGGCCAGGCGCATCAGACCAAAGAACGGGATCGCGGCGGCGATCGATACGACTCCCCAGATCAGGTAGGCGGTCGGGCTGAGCAGGATCAAACAGATCCCTGTCGCAATCCCCATCGACATGCCAATCACAGCGATGATGCGCACGAGCGCAACATAAGGCGGTACATCGCGACGGTTGGGCAGCGGCGCGTTCATCCTCTCCATGCTACCCAGCCTGCCGCCCCGGTGCCAAACGGCATCTGGGAACGGCTGCGCCTACGTGGTAAGCTTGCGGCGGGGTGCGCTCATGGCCGACACCCAGCCGTCAGTCAGGTACTGCCTGGCGTGCGGCACCGAGAATGTGCGCTCGGTGCGGTTCTGCCGCGGGTGCGGTCAGCAGCTGACCGCAGGCCCGCAGCAGCGCCGGCAGGGGCTGGCCTTTGTCCTCAACGAGCTCGAGCGTCTGCGCGACGAGGGCGAGATCGAAGGGGCACTCTATCGCCGCCTGCGCGATCGTTATCTTCGACTCCTCAACCAGCCTGCGGAGGCGGCGCCGGCGCCGGCACCCGGCCGCGCCGCGCCGCCGCCCGCCGCGGCCAAACGCGAAGGCCCGGGCTGGCTCGCTGAGCAGCAGGCCAACCTCCTGCTCTACCTGGGCGCCTTCCTCATCGTCATCGCCGCGCTAGTCTACATCGGCACCTCTGGCCAGGCGATCGCGGACCCCGCCAGGATGGCGGTGCTGGTTGCCTTCACGCTCGCCTTTCTCGCCGGCGGCGTTGCCTGCCTCCGCTTCGAGCGCGTCCGCCAGGCGGGCCTCGTCTTCTTCGCCGTCGGAGCGCTCATGGTGCCGATCAACTTCGTCGGCGCCTACGGCTTCTTCTTCGCCGACGACAACATCGATCCCACCGGGCTCTGGCTGGCAGGCTCGCTCGTCGGCGTCATCTTCTACGCTGCGGTGTCGATGTTGGGCATGGGCCGCTGGTACCCTGTGCCGACCGTCGTCGCGACCTTCAGCTCGCTCGCGGCCCTGCTTGTGCTCTCGGACGCTCCGCCCGATGCCTACCCCGGGAGCTTCATCGCGCTGGCGTTGCTGCTCTCGGCGCCGTCCGCGCTGCCCCTCGGCCGGGTGAGCGAAACGTTCGGCCAGATCGGCTCGCTCGCCGCCCACGTCACCGTGCCGATCGCCCTGATGGCTGCCCTGAGCTTGACCGGGGCAGCCGCGGGAGACCACGAGGGCGACTTCGAGCTGGCGACGCGTTGGTACCTACCGCCGACGGCCGCCATCGCTGCGCTCTTCTACTGGGTGCAGACGCTCTGGGCGCGGCGCGGCCGGCCGCAGCCGGACGATCTGCTCACGGTGGCGGCGCTGGCCGTCACCGGCGGCGCGCTGGTGACGATCGTGTTTGCGCTCGATGTGGGCAACGAGTGGTACGGACCCGCCGTGGCGAGCCTCGGCTGGTTGTACGCCTTCGGCAGCGAGCCGTTCGGCCCGCGCTGGTTCGGCCGCAAGCACTTGGGCTGGATGGCGCTGGCAGCCGTGACGGTCTCCTGGCTCTTCTTCGAGGGGATGTACGCTGACTTCCCGCGTCACGGCGCGGGCGTTCATTTCGCCGCCGCGGCGTTCTACCTCTCGGCCGCCCGCCTGATGCGCATCGATGTCCCCATGTTCAGAGCCATGTTGGGCGAGTACGCAGGCCACTGGCCCACGTGGCAGCGCATCTCCGTCTCCGTGCCGTTCATGTACGCAGCCGGGCTGACGCTGGGGATCGGCTACTACTTCCTGCTCGCGAGCCTGCCCGCGGCCGAGGGCGCGCAGGCCTCCGATGCGTCGTGGCCGTTTTTCGGGCTGTCCGCCGGCATCGCGGCGGCCGCCGCCAGCATGCGCTGGTGGTGGCGCGACCTGCGCCTCCACGTCTACGTCATCGCGGCGGGGATGAGCCTGTTCGTCCTCCTGTCCGCCGTCCAGGCGGAGGGGGCGGTGACGTTGCTGCTCGTACTGTACGCCGCGCTTGCGCTCGCGATCACACTCTGGGAGCTGGAGCCGCTCGCGCTCGCGCTTCCAGCGTCGTACGGCTTCTTCGCCGTACTGGCCGCCTGGCGATACTACGGCGCCGACGACGCGTACTTGGCGCTCGTCATCTCGGCGATGGCGTACGCGTTCTTCGCCGCGCAGGCGCTGCTGCGCGACCGATCGCTGCCGGCCAATGTGCGGCTCGGCCTCTCCGTCTCGTGGCCGCAGGTCGCGCAGGCGTGCGCCTTCGCCTATGCGCTGGCGGCGCCGGTCGTCGGCTGGGTGCGGCTCGCGGCGCTCGCTGATGAGCGGGGCTTCGTCGGCGCGGAGCGATTCGAGGCGACGCTGCTCTACCAGACCTCGGCGGCGTCGGTGCTGTTGCTCGCGTTCCTCGTGCTCGCGCAGGCGTGGCTCTGGCGACGGCTCCCCCTCGCCGCCGGAGCGTCGGCGCTGATGATGGTGGCGCTGTTGCTCGAGATCGGTCACTTCCGGCCAGAGAACGCGCAGGCGTACACCGCGCCGTTGGGGGTCTATCTGCTCGCCGGGGCGTTGCTCGCGCTGCGGGTGCGAGGGCTGCCCAAGGACGTCCGGTCGATGACCGGCCCGGTCGAGGCGCTGGGCGCGCTGCTCATCATGGCGCCCAGCTTTGTCCAGTCGCTCGATGACAATGGCTGGCGCTACGGACTGATCCTGCTGGCGGAAGCGCTTGCCTTCGTGGCGCTGGCGCTCGTTCAGCGGAGGCTGTGGTTGCTGGGCGTCTCGCTTGCGCTGGCCGTCCTCAATGGAGTGCACTACCTCTTCTTCGCGGGCGGGCCGGCGCTGCCCAACTGGGCGATCCTGGCGCTCGCCGGCACGGCCGTCATGGCGGCGGGCACGGCGATCCTCCTCGGCCGCGACCGTTGGACGGTCTGGCAGCGCGCCGCCCAGGCCTGGTGGAGCCGCGAGCCGCTGCCTGCCGAACAAGCGTAACGCGAGGTTCGCCCGCAGCGGCGCAGGTCGTGTAGGATGGTCACGCCATGGGCCGTCCGCTGGTGTACCTCGCCGTTCCTCCTCCTGCGGACGTGCTGGCGCGCATCGAAGCTGAGTGCGACATCGTGAAGTTCGGCGAGCGGGGAGGCCCCGCGAAGCCCGATCTGCTCTCCGCCCTCGGCGACGTGGACGGTGTGCTCGCGACGACCCGCGTGCCGTTCGATGAGGAAGTCTTCGCCGCCGCACCAGGCCTCCGCGTCGTCTCCAACTTCGGCGTTGGCTACGATAACGTCGACGTGGCGGCCGCGACGCGGCACGGCGTGCTCGTCTGCAACACCCCGGGCGTGCTCAGCGACGCCGTCGCGGACCTGACGCTCGGCATGGTGATTGCGCTCGCGCGCCGGCTCGTGGAGTCTGCGAACCTTGCCCGGGAGGGGCAATGGGTGCGCGGCATGGCCCAGCTCGGGTCGGACCTGAAGGGTAAGACGCTGGGCGTTGTCGGCCTGGGGCGTATCGGCCGGGCTGTCGCCGTGCGCGCGCACGCCTTCGGGATGGAGATCGTCTTCCACGATCAGTTCCGCGATCCAGGCAGCGACCTGGAGTTCTGCCGCTTTGCGGAGTTCGATGACCTGCTGCGCGAAGCCGACTTCGTCACGCTGCATGTCAACCTTTCCGAGGAGACGCGAGAGCTCATCGGCGCGCGCGAGCTTTCGCTCATGAAGCCGGCGGCCTTTCTCATCAACACCTCGCGAGGAGGCGTGATCGATCAGGCCGCGCTGGGCGAGGCGCTGCGCAAGAACACGATCGCTGGCGCTGCGCTCGACGTGGTCGAGCGCGAGCCGCCGGACGCGGACGACCCGATTCTGCAGCTCCCGAACGCGCTCGTGCTGCCGCACATCGGCTCGGCCACGCGCGAGACGCGGATGGCGATGCTCAACCTCGCCGTCGATAACCTGCTGGCCGCGCTGCGCGGCGCCCGGCCGCCCTGCCTCGTCAACCCCGAAGTCCTGGATGGACCGAAGCCGGCGTCGTGACGCCCTTCCTCGGCTACCACTGCGCCGCCGAACAGCTCGCGCCGTCGGAGCTCGTCGAGTTGGCCGTCGCGGCCGAGGCGGCAGGGTTCCAGGGCGTCACGGTCAGCGATCACCTACATCCGTGGCAGGACAACCAAGGACACGCCGGCCACGCCTGGATGATGCTGGCCGCGATCGCGGCCCGGACGCAGCGTCTCCTGTTGGGCACGGGGATCACCTGCCCCATCTATCGGTACCATCCGCTCGAGGTCGCGCACGCATTCGCCACGCTTGGCGTGCTCTTCCCCGGTCGCGTCTTCCTGGGCGTCGGGACGGGTGAGGCCGTGAACGAAGCGCCCTCCGGCGGCTGGGGGCCGTATCGCGAACGCTCGGCCCGGCTGGTGGAAGCGATCCACCTCATCCGCCGGCTCTGGACGGGCGAGGTCGTCGACTTCGACGGACGATATTACCAGGTGCGCGGCGCCAAGCTGTACGACGTCCCGTCCGCGCCGGTACCGATCTACGTCGCGGCCTCCGGAGTGAAGAGCGTGCGCATCGCCGCGCGCGAAGGCGACGGTTGGATCACCGATCACGGCACGCTGCGCCGTGGTGTTGCGCAGAAGGACGCCTTCGAGCAGGAGGCGCGCGCCGCCGGGAAGGACCCGCAGGCGCTGGCGCGCATCACGGAGCTCTGGGCCGTCGCCGGCGAGCGGGAGGAAGCGCTGGCAGCGGCGCGGCGCTGGCTGTTCCTACCCGTGTTCCCGGACGTCGTCGACCTACCGAACCCGATCGCTGTACAGAAGAAGGCCGAGGAGCTCTCGTCGCCCGACCGCGTCGCGGATAGCTGGATCGTCAGCCCGGATCCGGAGACGCACGTCGCGGCCGTGCGCGAGCTCGCGGCCGCGGGCGCAACGCACATCTTCCTGCACTCGCCGCAGGAGGATCAGCGTTTAGTGATCGAGTTCTATCGCCGGCATGTCCTGCCGGCGCTGGGCTAGGTGGCGTCGAGTCGCTTGACCAGGCTGCTCTCGATCAGTCCAGGCGTATGTCTGGACTCTTGCGAGTTGCCGTCGGGTTTGTAGCCCGCGCTCTCGTAGAGTTGTATCGCAGCCGTCGCTGCATTGGTCACGGACAGGCGCGCACGTGTGCCACCGCAGGAGGTGATCCACCCTTCGATCTCGTCTAGGAGCCTTCGACCGAGTCCTGCTCGGCGAGCCTCAGGAGCGACCCACATCTCGACCACGTGGAAGAGGCTTCTGCGCGCCTGATCGCGCAAACTGGTTACGATGCCCACGGGCTCGTCACCTCGGATGGCAAGAAAAGTCGCCGCGTCTTCTCCCACCGAACTTCGCTCCGCCCGCTGCACCCAAGTTTGATCGGGGAAGTCAGCATCCCGCTCGTACGTGGAGCCAAAGGAAGCGGGGTCAGTCGCGAGCGCCCGTAATCGGATGGCACGGAGGATCGGGCTGTCAGAAGTCTGGATACGTCGAATGACGACCTCGTTCACGAGCCCGAGTATAGCAAGCGATCGGACCGAGGGCGGACGCCGGCGCTGCGTGATTAGCGGAACGGAAAGAGCGGCAGGCCTGTCACATCCATCTCGAACGCGATAACGCGCTCCTGGCGGGAGTCCGTCGCGAACAGCGTCTTGCCGTCGCGTCCGCCGAAGCAGCAGTTCGTGATCAACGAGTCCTTGCCGCACGGCAGCCGGTCGATGCACGCGCCCTTCGCGTCGAAGATCTGGATTTCCGCCGCGACGGTCGTGGCAACGTAGAGCAGGCCGTTCGCGTCGAAGCACATGCCGTCCGGCATGCCGGGATCGATCTTGCAGAACTCTTCGGGTTCGCCGAGCGCGCCGTCGCGCAGCGGGTACACGAGCACCCGCCGCCCGAACGTCTCCGCGACGTACAGCGGCGACGCGTGCAGCCCGAACGCGAGGCCGTTGGTGAACGCCGGGCCTTCAGCCAGCAGCTCGGGCTCGCCGTTGATCTCCATCGCGTAGACGCGGCCCGGCGGCAGGTCTTCCGGCCGCGCCCAGCCGCGCGGGTCGGTGAAGTACAGGCGCCCGTCTGGGCCGAAGCAGAGGTCGTTGGGCGCGCCGAGGCCTGTCGCGACGTGTCGCACCTTGCCGTCTGCGACCTGCTGGATGCCCGGCTCCGCTCGCGAGTCCGATGTGCTGCCGGTGCCGAAGATGCCGCCGTTCTGCGTGACGTAGAGCGCGCCATCGAGGCCCTCCGTCATGCCGTTCGGACCGCCGCCGGTCTTCGCGACTGCCCGACCGCCGCCCTTGCCATTGATCTCGTAGATCACGCCGTGGCTGATCGACGTGACAAGCAGGCGGCCATCCTGCGTCCAGACGGGCCCCTCCGTGAAGCCCAGGCCTTCGGCAACGATGCGGAAATCTCTGGTCATCCAGTCCTTTCCCCCTGCTTGGGCAACGCATTCACGAGGGGCCAGATTCTTCGCTTCGCTCAGAATGACAGAGCCTGAGCCTGGCCGTCGGACCATGACCCTACCGATAGACCGGCAGCTCGCCTTCGGGCGCGCCCTTCACGAATCGCAGGTCCTGCGCGGCTTGCGCGGCCATCGAGCCCGTGTCCGAGGAGATCGTGATCATTTGGTAGCCGGCCCGCGCGTGTTTCATCGCGAGCGCGGCGCTGGCGTGGATCCCGGGCACGACGCCGTTGCGCCTGCAGCCTTCGACGATCGCCAGCAGCGCCTCTTCGAACGAGGCGTCGGGGTGGTCCATGCGCGGCGGCAGCCCCAACGTGAGACTCAGGTCCGCGGGCCCGACGTACGCCGCGTCGATGCCCGGCACCGAAAGGATCTCGTCGATCTGCGCGATCGCGCGTGTTGTCTCGATCATGGGGATGCACGCGATCTCGCGGTTCGCCTCACTCGCGTAGTCGCTGCCGCCGTAGTAGGCGGCGCGGATCGGCCCGAAGCTGCGATAGCCTTGCGGCGCGTACCGGCACGCGCCGACGGCCGCCTCCGCCTCCGCGCGCGAGTTCACCATCGGAATGACGATGCCGTACGCGCCGGCATCCAGCATCTTGCCGATGATCCCCGCCTCGTTCCAGGGCACGCGTACGAACGGGATCGCGGTCGTCGTCGAGATCGCCTGGAGCATCGTGACCGCCACCTGGTAATCGATGACGCCGTGCTGCATGTCGATCGTGATGTAGTCATAGCCCTGGTGCGCCATCACCTCGGCCGAAAACGAGCTTGGGATGGAGAGCCACGCCCCGAAGGTGATCTTGCCCTCGGACCAGGCCTGTTTAACGGCGTTCTGGCGCACTGCCGCCTCCCATGAGCTTGCGCAGCCCTTCCGCCGTCACGTCGGGCGAGCGCGCGTAATCGATGATGTGCCGCTCGATCTTCTCGAGGTTCGCGGCCGCCTTGAGCACGTCGCGCGCGATGTCAAGCGGTATCGAGCAGACGCCGTGCTGGTCGGCGTGCAGCAGATCGCCAGGCTGCACCACCAGCCCGGCGATGCGCACCGCCGTCCCGACCTCGACAAGATGCACGTACGCATGCGAGACGAGGACGCAGGACGCGAAGAAATGGAAGCCCGTCGCGCGCACTTCCTCGAGGTCGCGTACCCCGCCGTTCGTCACGACGCCGGCGCAGCCGAGGCCTTTGTAGATGCTGCCGTTCACCTCGCCCCAATACGAGCCGACCGGCGACGGATAATCGATGTCCTCGATCACGACGACGGGCGGCTTCGGCACCGATTCCATCATCGCCCACAGGTCCCAAGGCGGCAGCGCCTTCTCGGAACGCTCTCGTGCTGTAATCTTGGCGGTCACGGCGTAGCCGACCATCGGTCCCAGCTCTGGAAAGAAACAGCGGACTGAGTGGTCCATGAAGCCTTCGTTGCGCAGGCGCACCTTGAACGTCTCGATGGCGTTCGCGATCGTTGGCGTGTTGATGCTGCGCAGCTCTTCCAACTCTGATGCGGTCAATGGCTCGGTCACGAGTGCTCCTTTGCCAATCGATGAGGGCGTCAGGCATCGATAAGCATAGCTGGCTCCCGCGCTGGACGAAACTCGACGCGCTTCGGCTATTCGGAGGCGGTGTCGGCGAACAGGCGGCCGCGGACCGCGGTGGATGCGCTGCGCACGTTCGCGATGAAGCGCCGGTCGGCTTCCTCGACCGGCAGGTCAAGCAGTCGGGCAATCTCGTCACGGGCGCAGCTCCATGCGAGCTGTACCAGCCATCCGGTCATGATGGAAAACGTCGGATCGATTGAAGAATCGGGGCGCATGGCGGCCTTGAGCCGCTCCAGGTCTTCGATGGCGGTCGTGATGCGCGAGCTCAGGCGCGGGATCGGCTTGCCCGTGAGCATGAGGTGAAAGAGGAAGCGCCCGATCTCCGGGTGGTCGATGTGCATCCGTAGATCGCGCTCGACTGGATCACCGCCTGGCGCGGCAGCGATCTCGTTATAGCGGACGACGATGTACCGGATCGTTTCGAAGAGCAGCGTGTCGCGGTCGTGGAAGTAGTGGTAGATGAGCGCCCGATTGACCCTGCCGCGTTCGGCGACGTCGGTCATCGTGAAACCATCGACGCCCTTCTCTGCGACGAGCTGGCTCGTCGCGTCGAGAATCGCGTTGCGCGTGACATCACGCTTGCTTATGGGAGCAGGTGCCGGTGCCGGGCTGCTTGACATAGTCAGTGCCGAGCCCCTTTCCACAAGGCAGGCGTATTTTGACGCCGCAAGGCATGCCTGTCAATTAGCCGAATGGGGGTGTCTTACGGATGCGATACCCGCACGAGCTCAATGTCGTAAATGAGGGTGGCGTTCGGCGGGACGGCGTTGCCGTTGCCCGTCGAACCGAAGCCGAGCTCCGGCGGGATGACCAGCCGTCGCTTGCCGCCGACCTTCATACCGGGGATACCCTCGATCAAGCCCGCGACGACTTGGCCCGCTCGCAAGGTAAGACGGTTGGGCACCGGCGTCGGGTCGCTGCCAAAATTCGTGTCGATCCACGTGCCGTCCGCCAACCACTCGTTGAAGTTGACGTAGACGAAGTCGCCGGCCTGAGCTTCGTCGCCGATGCCCACGGTGATGTCGGTGATCTGGAGCTGGTCGCTCGTGACCGTGGCGGGCGCGGTCAGCGTCTGGAGCGCCGCCGGCGTGGGGGCAGGTCGGGTCGCGGTTGGTGTTGGGCTGCTGCTGCCACCGCCGCCGCACGCGGCGGCGACTGTCGCAGACGCGATAAGCAGCAGGCTGACGGCGACGAGGCGCGGGCGCATGGCCACTCAAGGATAGTCAGGCGGTTGGGCTCGATCAACGCGGATCGCGGCTCAGACGACCTCGTATTTGTGACAAACGTCCTCGTCCAGCTCGACGCCGAGGCCGGGCTTGTCCGGCAGGACACAGTAGCCGTCCTTATCGATGCGGATGGGTTCTGCGAGGACGAAGTCGCGCGCCTCGATGGGCCAGGCGGGCGGGTCGTAGGGGAACTCGATGAACGGGCAGTTCGGCATCGCGGCGGCGAGGTGGAGGTTCGCCATCATGCCGATGCCGTTCGACCACGTGTGTGGCGCGAACTGCAGCCCGGCCGCGTGCGCCATGCCGGCGACCTGTCGGGCGGTGGTGATGCCGCCGGCGAACGTGCAGTCCGGCTGATAGACATCAAGGCAGCCGTGGCGGAGGTACTCGCGGAACTCATGCAGCCCGAGGTTCAGCTCGCCGCCGGCGATGCGCACCTTGGTCTGCCGGCGCAACTCGGCGAGCCCGTCGTAGTCGTAGGACCAGAGCGGCTCTTCCAGCCAGTAGACGTCGTAGTCCTCCATTGCTTTCGCCATGGTAAGTGCCGTCTTGAAGTCCCAGCGCGGCGAGAGATCGGCGGGGTAGCGCCAGCCCATGTTCGCGTCGACCATGATCGTCATCGAGTCGCCGACGGCATTGCGCACAGCGGCGAGCGTCGGGAGGTCGTCGCGGGCGTTCGCGCTGTGGAAGCGCAGCTTGGTTGCGCGGAAACCTTCGTCGCGCAGGCGGAGCACGTCGTCGACGCGCTGACCCGTCGGACGCAGCTCGCCCGTCGATGCGTAGGCGAGCAATCGATCTCGCCTGCCGCCGAGCAGCTTGTAGAGCGGCAGCCCCGCCGCTTTGCCCGCGATGTCCCAGAGCGCGATCTCGATCGCCCAGGGGCGGCCCATGAAGTACGCGACCGTCTTCAGCATCTCTAGATGCTCTTCGATCGCGAGCGGGTCCTTGCCGACGAAGAGCCCGGCCGTGGTGTTCAGCCGCGTGAGCACGCCGCCGGAGCCGATGCCCGTGATGCCCTCGTCCGTGTGCACCTCGACGACCTGCAGCCGGTGGCTGCTGCTGGGGAAGGGCTGCCAGGTGGGGTGGAACGGGTGCTCCTTGTGCGGCAGCACGAAGGTGCGGAGCTTGACCTCGGTGATCTTCATGGGCCCTCTCCCCCGGGCCCTCTCCCCGAGAGAGAGGGGAGCTCGTTTCTTAGGTGACAGACTGTCTCCATGCAGCGCCATGATAGCGGGGGAATTCGTTTTGCAAAAACGCCTTCTTTTGCGCTTCTGATAGGGAGCCGTGCGCCGTGGCAGATTCCCGCGCGCGGTGGCGTGAGTGGTCTCGGCGTGGCGTAGGGTCGATCACGGTACGACCTCCCAGGTTAGGGTAGGGCATCGGCGGGAGAGCGCGAAGTGGTGGGTGGCGCGGGGCCGGGCGCGGTAGCGCCCTCTCCCCTGACCCCTCTCCCTGGGGCGAGGGGCATCGAGCGGAGTTGTCGCCCTACGAAGAGTGGATCTCAGCTCACGGAGCAGGCAGCGCCGTACTGGCGAGCCGAGGTCAGGATGTCATCGATCCTGACCTGGCCGTTCGGTGGGCCCAGGTTCCACGGGTTCGGGCCGAGGTAGGTGCGATCGTACTTCGCGTCGTAGCCGGGCTGGCCGGCATCTTTCCCATAATGGGCCGCGACCGCGAGCACGTCATCGATGCGGTCGAAGTGGTCGCCGGTCGGATCCCACCAGTCCCAGGTGTTAAGAAAGTCGCGGCGGCCGCCCATCATCGGGTCCCCACCCTGCTCGCGGATATCGGAACAACCGTCGCCGTCGTTATCCCCGGGGAGGGCTAGAGGCGTCACGCAACCACCTGAAAGGAACGAAAACGTTCCCGCCAGCCTGCCGCCTGACCCGCCTGCGAAGTCGAAGGACAGCACGGTCGAGTCTGGGACTATGGCGGGAAACCCCGGGCTCACGACATCTGTGAACCCGTTACCAAACTCCGCTACTTCGTCGTGCTCAAGCGTGGTGTCCGCAACCAACTGGGGAAGGGGAGGCGAGCAGGCCATTGCCCCGGGAGGGAGTGGGTGGGCTCTGGAAACTGCCATTCCTTGATACCAGAACAGCCCAATACTTCGAATGGATGTCGGGTCGCCGACATCAACGTCGAATGTTTGCCCGGGGTCGATCGGCGGAACATCAAACGCAAGAAGTACGTCGGTAAAGGAAGAAGGACCCGTATTCTCGAGCGTGATGATGACGTCCCCTGCGGCGCCGGCCGACGAGTTCTCAGGTCTGAGAGCGAGGGCGGTCGCGGCGGCCAATGCCATCAGCGCGGCGAGCAGAGCCATGGGCCAAGGCGATCTGATCTTCCTGAACGTCAGCATCACGTGCGCCCTTCAACAGCTAAGTCTGGTTTGCGCACGTCATGGATCAGCTCGCGGAGCAGCCCGCGCCGTACTGGCGGAGCGACGTCAGCACGTCATCGATCCGGACCTGGCCATTCGGTGGGCCCAGGTTCCATGCGTTCGGCCCAATGTACGTGCGGTCGTACTTCACGTCGTAGGCCGCGTCGCCGACGTTCTTGCCGTAGCGTGACGCCACGGCGAGCGCGTCATCGATTCGCGCCATGTGATCGCCCGTCGGGTCGAACCAGTCCCACGGGTTGAGGAAGTTGCGCCTGCCGCCCATCATCATGCTGATGCCCTGCTCGCGGGCATCCGGGCAACCGTCGGCGTCCGTGTCGCCGGGGTAGGCCTGTGGCGCGACACAGTGGACCGTGAGCGACTCATCGTTCGCTTCCGAGAATTCGAAGAGGCTGTTGTCAACGATGCTCGTGCTGCCCGCGCCGTGCACGAGCGTGATCACGCCGTCAGCCGTGCAAGTGAACTCCGGCGCGGCCATCCGGCCCGTGAACGTCGACGGCAGCGCGCCTAGCCCGATGGCGCAACCGACCTGCTCAACGCCGGGTTGGAAGTTCAGCCCGACGAGCACACAGTCTGGCCAATCAAAGGGATGAACTCCCTGCTTTGTTTCGGTCGCGGTCAGGTTAGTGTAGCTCAGGTAGAACTGGAAACCCTGGTAGCCCCCGCCGCCGATCGCAGGAGGTAGGCTGTTCAGGAGCACGCTCAGGTTGAACTTCGCGCCGGCAGGGACGTTGCAGACGTTTGTTGGCGCGCCCGAGCTGTCGCAGGCGCCGCCGGCACCGCTCAGGAGATCCGTGCCGATCGAGAAGTCGAGGCCGTCGGAGCTTGGCGTCGGTACCGGCGTGGGCGTTGGGCAGCCGCCGGTCGGGCAGGGCGTAAACGTTGGGGTGGGCTTCGCCGTCGTTTCGACGACCGGGAGCGGCATCATGTTGCAGCGACAATAGGGGTCGACGCCAAATGTGCCGTCGCCAAGCTGGCCGAAGCCGTCGTATCCCCAGCAGACCATGTTCCCGGAGGTCTGGACGGCGCACGTGTGAGAGCGGCCGGTGCTGATGGCGGCCACACCGCTTGTGAGGCCGCCGGCATCGGCCGGCGTCGACTGGGACGCGGTCGATCCGTTACCCAGTTGTCCGTAGTCGCTGGCGCCCCAGCACTTCACGCCGCCAGCGGTCGTCAGCGCGCATGTGTGGTTGAGGCCCCCGCTGATGCTCGTGACACCGCTGGCCAGGCCGGCCACCTGCACCGGCGTTGAGCTTAGCCCACCAACCCCCGTCGCGCCGAGCTGGCCCTCCATGTTGCGGCCCCAGCACTTGGCGGCCCCGGCGGTCGTGATGGCGCAGACGTGACTTCCGCCTGCGGCGATCGCTGCGACGCCGCTCGTTAGGCCGGTCACGTCGACAGGGTTGGGGTTGGAGTACGAGATGGTGCCGTTGCCCATCTCGCCGTCGTTGTTGTACCCCCAGCACTTGACACCGCCTGCCGATGTCAGGGCGCAAGTGAAGCCGTCCCCCACGGAAACTGCCGCGGCATTGCTAATGCCCGGCACGTCTGTCGGCGTGTGGCAGCTCGGGACGCAGTTTGTGCCCGCCTGTCCCCAGTTGTTGTTCCCCCAGCACTTGAGCGCGCCGTCCGCCATCACGGCGCAGGTCGTCTCGTAGCCGGCATCGATCGCGACGACGCCGCTACCGAGCCCCACGACATCGACAGGCACCGTGCTGCAGTCGGCGCCATACGTGATTTCGCACTGCTCGGGGCCGGAGTAGGTGCCGATGCCGAGCCGGCCAAAGTAATTCGAACCCCAGCACTTGACGCTTCCCGCGCTGGTCAGGGCGCAAGTGTGGACCAGGCCCTCGGTCACAGTAGCGACTCCGCTCAGATCGCTCACGGCTGCAGGGATGTTGCTGCAGCCTAGCGAGGTGAACGTCGCGCATGATTGCGGGCCCGTGTACACGCTGCCGTTCCCGAGCTGTCCTTCAGCGTTGGCGCCCCAGCAGGTCACGCTCTGGTCCTGCATCAGGGCGCACGTGTCGTTGAGGCCAGCGCTCACTCCCGCGAATCCGGTCGCGTAGTTCGCGGACGCGGGCTCCGGACTCTGCGAGACGGCGAGGTTCGCAAAAAGGGCCAGCACCGCCACCGCAGCCGCGGCCAGGACGACCTTGCCTCGATGAGTTAGGGGAAATCGGATTGACATCGTACACCCCCGCCTGTGCGGCGGCGTCGATGCCCGCCGCGAAGCGCCCTCAGTATCCGCCCGTACGCGGAAGTTGTCAAGAAGCCGGACTGCGCAGGGCCCGATCGCCTCCGCTCTCTAGAGGTGCGGCACGAGGCCCGCGACGTACTGCAGGATCAGCGCCGCATCGATAGCGTTGACGGAGCCGTCGTGATTGACGTCGCCGTTCTCCTGGCAGGGCAGTGCGCCAAGCAGACCGGCGCTGAGCTGCAGGACAAGCGCGGCATCGATGGCGTCGACGCGGCTGTCGCAGTTGACATCTCCCGCCACCTTCTGCGGCGTTGGCGTAGCGGTCGGCTGCGGTGTGCTGCTCGGCGTTACAGTCGGGCTGGGTGTGATGGTGGGCGACGGAGCCGTGCCGAAGCAGCGCAGCGTGAGCGTCTTGCTCGGCCCGCCCTCCGGGTCCACGTCATGGCGCTTGCTGTCGACGAGGTAGGTGTTGTCGCCGAACGCGCCCTGCGGCATCGTGATCGTGTAAATCGTTGAAGATGAGGCGACGCAACGATAGTCGACCTCCACCACCGGCCCGAGGTAGGTGGATGCCGGCTGCGCGTCCAAGCGCGTGCATCCCACCTGGTACGTCGTCGCGCTAATCGGGTTGTCGTAGTCGATATCGCAATCGGGCCAGACGATCTCCTGGCGCAAAGGCCGGTTCAGGTAGGGCAGCTCGTCGGGAGTCGTCAGCTTCACCTGAAAGCCCCGGTAGTCGGGCAGGTTCGTTTTGGTGAGCTGCACGCCCAGCGTGAAGTCAGCGAACGGAACGATGTCGCAATCCGCTGCGCTGCTCGGATGACACGCGCTCCCGAGGACCTCCATTGAAAAGCTGGGCCCCGTCGTCGCGCCGGCCTGCCAAGAGCGGTGCGACGTGAGCCCTGCGACCGCAATACCGATGGCGATAGCCGCGATTGCAGTCAGCACGAGGACCCCGAGACGAAACATGGCAGAAGGCAAGTATATCGCGGAGCTGCCGAGTGGTTCCTCCTGAGGCGGACAGTCGCTGCGCGCTCACCGTGACGTTTTGTGCCGCATGTCCAAGGCGGCTGCGCTCTGGAGACGGCGCCGCCTTACAACTACGTCGGCGCCTCGGCGCGCAGGCGGGGATCGCGTGCGGCCGGAAGGTGGTCGCGCAGGTCAGCGATGAGATCGGCCTTGATGGCAGCGCAGGCGGGATCGTCCCAGAGGTTGCGCCACTGGAGAGGGTCCTCGACGTGATTGTAGAGCTCCCCTTCCGAGCCGTCGTACATCACGTCGCTCTGCCAGCGCGGGCCGTCGATGCCGGTGGGCGTGCGAGTGGTCGATTCGTAGACGGTACAGGTGTAGCCGTCGCGGTAGATGGAGCGGAGATGGAAGCCCATGCCGGGCATCT
>CAYQLM010000065.1:0-17342 GCA_964418365.1 uncultured Dehalococcoidia bacterium | reverse complement strand
TGGTGAGGGAATGCCTCTAGGCTGCTTACGACCGCCGGTCGTCCTGCGGGACGGCCGGCATGATAGTCAACCTCTAGCCCGTTGTCGATGCGACAGCGGGTTTTCGTTTGCCCGCGAGACCGCTCGCTCCCCTCCCCTCTCACGCCGCTCTGCATCGGCATAGATAACCGCAACTATTATGAGGTGACATCATGCTCAGCATCGGTATCGACTTCGGTACGTCCAACAGCAGCGTCGCGGTCGCTCGCGCGGGCGAGGTGCGGCTGCTGCCGCTCGATCCGCACGGACGCGATCCGCGCGTGATGCGATCGCTGCTCTACATCACGCGCGGCGGCGAGATCCTGGCCGGCCAGCGCGCACTCGATCTCTACACGGAGCAAAATACCGGCCGCGAAGTGAGGCTGGAGCGTCGCTACATCGGCGAGGTGAAGATGACGTTTAGCGACATGACCGTCGTGAAGGACGCCTTCGCGCTCGTCGACGTGAACGAGCCCGGGCGGCTCTTCCAATCGCTCAAGCGCTTCCTGCCGGTCACGTCGTTCAAGAAGACGAACGTCTTCGGCGCCGAGTACACGCTCGAGGGCCTCGTCGCCACGCTCGCTCGCGAGATGGTGCGCTCGGCCGAGGAGGCGCTCGGAGACCCGGTGCGCGAGCTGGTCGTCGGGCGGCCCGTGCGTTTCTCGGACGACCCGGCGAAGAACGAGGCAGCGCGGCGGCGACTCGAGGAGGCGTGGGCGCTCGTGGGCGTCGACAGCGTCCGGTTCCTGGAGGAACCGATCGGCGCGGCGCACCACTACGCGGCCGAGGCGCAGCTCGCGCCGGGATCTCGCTTCCTCGTGTTCGACTTCGGCGGAGGCACGCTCGATATCACCGTGGCGCGCGCGACCCGCGACGGCATCGAGGTGCTCGCGACCGGTGGCGTGCCGATCGGCGGCGACCTACTCGACAGCAGGTTGATGGAGACGCGCGTCTCGAAGCACTTCGGCAAGGGCGCGCACTATCTCGAACGCCATCTGCCGCTGCCCAGCCACCTCTTCTCGCGGCTGCGGAGCTGGCAGACGATCGTCGAGCTGAACCGCCCCGATCTGCTGCAGCTCATCCGCGAGGCGAAGCGCGCGAGCGATAAGCCGCGTGAGTTCGCGCAGCTCGAAGGGCTGGTAACGCGCAACCTGGGCCTCGCGCTGTTCCGGGCGGTCGAAGAGGCGAAGATCGCGCTCTCGGACGACGAGCAGACGGAGGTCCGATTCGAACGCTATCCCGTGGACGTGCGCGAGCCGGTCGCGCGCCACGAGTTCGAGGCGGCGATCGCCGCCCAGCTCCGCGCCGCGCGCGAGTGTACGCTGGCCGCCATCGAGAGCGCCGGCTGCGCGCGGGAGGAGATCGAGACCGCGATCACCACGGGCGGCTCGTCGCTCATCCCGGCCTTCCGGCGCGACCTGGAGGAGGCGCTGCCGCGCGCGCGGCTCACCGCGACCGGCACGTTCACCAGCGTCGCGGCGGGATTAGCGCTATCCGGCCTGTCGAAGATGTGACGTTCGGCCCGTCCCCCGGAGCGGCTGCTGTGGTGAGATCGGAGCATGAGCACAGGAGCGGCCATCGCCACGTGCCTGGGCATCGGCGCGATCTTCGCCGGGATGATAGCTACTATGGTCGTTGCCCTGGTGTACGCCATCCGGGAGGGCGAGTTCCACTAGGCGGCCTAGCCCCGCCCCTTCCCTCCGAGGGAAGCAACGAGGTGGCCGATCTCAGCGTTGGCGCTCGCGGTTCGCGATGCGTTCGCGAGCCACAGCCGACATCGAGTCCGTCGTCTCTTGCCACGAGACGCGCGTCTCGGCGAGGCCGGGCGTGCTCTCGGTGCCGTATGCCAGCTCCTGCAGGAGCTCTCGCGCCTCGCGCATGGTGACCTCGAGGATGTTGACCGCGGCGGGCCGCGCGAAGCCGTACTTCGCGTCGACGTGCAGCGCGTGGACCAGCCGGTCGATCTCGAGCAGCTCGTCGCGATACGTGCGCGCCGCCGGCCAGCGTTCCAGGAACGCGAGGAAGTCCGGGTACGCCTTCCCGCCGACGAGCTGCTGGCGTTTGTACGACATGTGGTACTCGGCCCACGTCGTCGACCAGCCGCACTTGGCGCAGACCATCGGCTCGTGCCTGGCCCAGTGATGCTCCATCTGCGCGCGACACTCGCGGCAGGTGGGACGGCCTGCGTGCGCCTCCGTCGCGATGCGGATGCTCTCGCAGCGCGCGTAGATCGCGTAGCCGGCCTCGTTCACCAGCTCATCGTCCTGCACGCCCTTCGCGTCGAGATCGTACAGCCGGCGGATCAGCTCCGGCCGCACGCGTCGCGCCCAGCGGAACGCAGGGCGGTCATTCGTCAGAGGAAGTCCTGTATAGAGAACGACGTGAACGGTTCTGCCCAGTCACGTAGCGACGCGCCCTCCTGAAACCAGAGCCGGTTTCGCTGACCGTACTCCCAGATGATCAGTCGATCGAGCAGCATGTACAACTCGAAGCGCTGCTCGACCCCTGGCCGCAGCGCGCCGCTCATGCGGTAGCTGTCGACGAAGGCGCGCACCAGCGCATGGTCCTCTCGCAGGTACGATGCCAGGGAGCGCGAAAAGTCGGCCTCGCCGTCGCCGAAGTAGCTTTCGCCTAGATCGAAGACCCCAGTGATGCTCCAGCCGTCCGTCGCGCGCTCGGCAACGGTGTTGTTCTCCTTATAGTCGCGGAAGGCGAACGTCGGCCGTTCCGGCTCGATCTCGAGCGCCTCACGCGCGGACGCGATGATCGACTCGACCCAAGCAACGTCTGTAGCAGTCGTCGCGGCCGAAGCGGCGCGGCAGCGGGCGAGCCACTCGCGCACACCCTCGACCGTCCACTCTGCGTACGATGTCTTTATCGGCGCGATCGTGCCGGTCGTCGGGTCGTAATCGCCGTAGTGTGGCCACGTGAGCCCCTGCAGACGCGCGAGCGCGTGGCCCATCGCTCGCGCGAGACCGAGCCGGTCATCCCTGCTGAACTGCTTCCGAACGTCCACGTTGCCGACGTCGAGGCCCGGCAGGCGCGGCATGATCGCATACGCCCAGCCGAAGATGTCTTGCGACAGTTCGATCAGGTAGGGCCAGGGAGCGGGCAGATCGGTGCGTTCGTGGATGAGGCGCGAGAAGAAGGCCTCCTTCTCGTACTGGCGCGGGTCCCATGGGGCGCCGCGCAGAACGTACTCGCCACTTGTCGTCGTGAGGAAGATGTTGCGCCCGAACAGCCCCGTCTGCGCCGCCTCCGCGCGGATGAGCGTGCCGAGATCGAAGCGTTTGAGCGCAGCCTGGAGCTGGGCGTCCGAGATGTTGCCGAGCGCCTCGGAGTACGTGCGGCTGGGCGATGGCATGACCGGTCTCCGAAGGATCGCTAGCGCTACCGTCCCGCCAGCCCCAGCGCCGTCTCCGCCACCGAGGCCCCCTTCGCCGCAAGCTCCGCGTTCGGCGCGCCGTCGACGAACTCCGCGTCCGTGGCGTAGACGCCCGCGAGCGGGATGCCATCGAGCGACATGAACAGCGGCCGCAGGCCGTACTCCGGCGAGAGCGCGTGGTGCGGGCCGGCGCCGGTCTGCACCGGCAGGCACACCTTGCCCGACAGGTGCCCCTGCGGCATCAGGTCGAAGAAGCACTTCAGCAGCCCGGTGTACAGCGCGCGATAGGTCGGCGTGGCAGCGATGACGATCTGCGCCGCGCCAACGGCTGCGATCGCCTGCGCCACCGCGGCGTCATCGCCACGCGCGAGCAGCGCGTCGGCGTCGAGTGCTGCGAGATCGATGAGCTGAGTCGCGCAGCCGCGTTTCGCCAGCGCGTCGAGCATCAGCTCGGCCAGCGCCTTCGACTTCGACGGCGTGCGCGGGCTGCCCGAGACCGCTACCGCCCGCATCTCACTCATACGAGACAACTTCTCTCATTCGGAGCCGCTGTAGGGGCGCATGGCCGTGCGCCCGGTCGTCGTAAGGCGACGGCCGTCTCCCCTCTCCCGCTGGGAGAGGGGCCGGGGGTGAGGGAGCATCGCGGCGGCGCAGTTCAACCACGAACCGTCGCGCCCGCCTCCGTCCGCCCCTCTCCTCGGGGAGAGGGGTTGGGGTGAGGGGCGACCGCAGCGAAGTGGGGCATGACGTAGCGGCCGAAGCGCTGCGCCTCTTCCAGGTGCGGGTAGCCGGAGAGGACGAACGTGTCGATGCCCTCGTCGATGTACTCCTGCAGCCGGCGCGCAACGTTCTCGCCCGCGCCGACGAGCGCCGTGCCCACGCCGACGCGCGCCTTGCCGATGCCCGCCCACAGGTTCGGCGCGAGGACGAGGTCATCGCCGTTCTTCGATCGCATCTGCTGCTGGCGCCGCTCGCCTTCCGAGTCGGTGCGGCTCTGTATCCTGCTCACGCCCTCGTGGAAATCGTCCGGGATGTGCGCGATCAGCTCATCGGCTGCCGCCCACGCTTCGTCCTCCGTCTCGCGCACGACGACGTGGATGCGCATGCCAAAGCGCAGGGTGCGCCCGATCGCCGCGGCGCGCTGCCGCATGTCGGCGATGCGCTCGCGCACCATGTCGAGCGTCTCGCCCCAGAGCAGATAGACGTCCGCCTCCTCCGCGCCGACGCGCTTACCGGCCTCGGACGCGCCGCCGAAGTAGAACGGCGGGTACGGCTGCTGAAAGACCTTCGGGTGCACGTCGCCGCGCTCGACTTTGTAGTACTTGCCTTCGTGGTTCCAGCGCCGCGGCTCCGTCCAGGCCTTGCGCACCACCTGCATGAACTCCTGCGTGCGCGCGTAGCGCTCGTCGTGGTCCAAGAAGTCGCCGTCGGCCGCCAGCTCGGCCGGATAGCCGCCGGTGACGACGTTGATCAGCACGCGGCCCTTCGTAAGCTGGTCGAAGGTGTTGCTCATCTTCGCGGCGAGCGTCGGCGCGACGAAGCCCGGGCGCATCGCGACGAGGAACTTCAGCCGCTCCGTTTGCCCGGCGATGATTCCTGACGCGAGCCAGGCGTCGTAGCACGTCGTGCCGACGGGCACGAGCGCGAAGACGAAGCCGGCGTCCTCGGCTGCGCGCGCGACGTCGATGAGGTACTCGAGCGTGGCGGGACGCGTCGGCGGGCCGATGACCTCCGCGTCTCCCATCGTGGGCAGGAACCACCCGAAGTCAACCATGGCGAGTCGAACGGTAGCGAACGGAGCGTGAGGGCGTCAACGCGCGCGGGGATTCGTCAGAATGACCGGTAGGGCGGGTTTGAAACCCGCCCCTACTCAATGTGCACGGTGCCCACCATGCCATAGGCCTCGTGCCCCGGCAGGTGGCAGATGTAGAGGAGGTCGCCCGGCTGCTGGAACGTGATCGTCGTCACGCGAGTCGACAGCGCCGGGATCGTCACCTCGGTTGGTATCTTGCCGTGGTACGGCTCCGTGCCGGCCCGATGCCGCTCGTGCACGTCCGCGTCCCCCACGATCCACTCGTGCTCGATCGGATCCGTGTTGCGGAGCGTGATCGTGACGGGCACGCCCACGGGCACGCTGATGGACTCCGGTGAGAAGTGCGAATGATGGATCGTGATCGTCGTCGTGCTGGCGGAGCCGCTCTTTACGCACGCCATCGCCAGCGACGCCACGGCGGCCGCGACCAGCAGGCCCGCCAGCCGTCTGGTCACGACGGCCACGTCCCCAAGCGCTGCCGGCGCAGCGCGATGACTGCGACCATCGCAGCGAAAGCAACGGCAGCGGGCCAGATGATCGACGAGGCTAGCCCGCTCGCCTGGCCGACGTTCGGCAGCTCGAGGCCCGCCGCCACAACCGACGGCTGCCCGCGGCCGCTCGTGTCGACGGCGAGATCGTAGTGCAGGTCCGACACGGCCGCATCGATCCCGAGCTTGGTGAGCCACGCCGACTGCGGCACCCAGCCCATGCCGGCATCGGAGCGCAGGTCGCCGAGCAACGTTTGGGTAGCTGGCTGGCTGTGCGTGAGAGCCAGGCCGGGGCGCTGCGTCGGGAGCAGCGCGGGCTCGCTATCAGTGAGCAGGAAGACGTCGGCTTCCACGCGGTCTGCCGGCTGCTTGCCGAGCCCCAGGATGCGCAGTGGCACCCACGGGTTCGACGTCGGGATCGTCAGGTGCACCGGCGTGCCGTCTCCAACCTGCTGTCCGCGCGCGCGGGCGGCGTCGCCGTCGAAGACCGCGGCGAGAAAGATCGGGCTGCGCTGTGCGTAGAAGTCGAGCACTTCCGGCGCGTCGGGCGACAGGCGGAAGCTGTGCTCCTGCGCCCATGTCGCGACGCTGGCGCCGCCGCCCTTCAGCACCGTCAGATCGAGCGCATCGATGCGCACCTGCTGCAGTACCTCGACATCGTTGAATGAGGCGGCCGTACCCGCGAGGAGCTCCGCCTTCTGCGCCTGTGGCACTTCTCGCTCGAGCCGCTGGAGCGTCCAGGCGCCGCCTCGTTCGATGTTCGAGGGAACGCCAGGAAGAGGAATGAGCGCGCCGAACTCTCCTCCACCGCCTTCGAATTGGAATGCTGTCACGTAGTGTTCGACGCCGTCGTGGTAGCCGGCGAGCGTCGTCGTGCGCCCCAGGTTGACCGCGCCGTTCGAGCCGATCAGCCCAGCGCAGGCCTCGACGAGCCGCGATCCACTCAGAAGCGACAGTACCGCGACCGCGCTAACCGTCCCGATAATGGTGAGTCTTCGCATGAGCGTTCCTCCTCAGCCAGAGCGTGCTCTTACCGCACAAGACGTTCCGGAGCTGCGTCTTGTTCCCTTCCTGGAGGCGATCCGGTAGCCCGTATTCGCGACGCTCTGCTATACTTGCTGCCACCCTCCCGAAAGGAGCCCAGCGATGCCCGAGGAGATGGCCTACTTCCAGCGCAGCTTCATGCCGCTCAGCGAGGCCAAGATCAGCGTAAAGACGCACGCCTTCCTCTACGGCACCGCCTGCTTCGAGGGCATCCGCGGCAACTGGAACGCCGACGATGGCGTCCTCTACTTGTTCCGCGTGCCGGAGCACTACCAGCGCTTGCGCCGCAGCTGCTCCATCTTGCGCATCGGCCTCCCCTATTCAGAGGATGAGCTGTGCGACATCACAAGCGAGCTCGTCGCGCGCGCGGGGTTCACTGAGGACGTCTATATCCGCCCGATTGCTTACAAGAGCGAAGAGACGATCGGCCCGCGCCTGCACGACATCGACGACGACTTCCTCGTCTTCGTGCTGCCGTTCGGCCCGTACCTGGACGACAGCGGCATCCGCTGCATGACGTCGACCTGGCGTCGCGTGGACGACCTCGGCATTCCGGCGCGCGCGAAGGTGAACGGCCTCTACATTAATTCGGCGCTCGCCAAGACGGAGGCGCTGGAGAACGGTTTCGATGAGGCGATCATGCTCGATGATCGCGGCCACGTCTCGGAGGGCAGCGGCGAGAACATCTTCATCGTGCGCAACGGCAAGCTGATCACGCCGCCGCCATCGGACAACATCCTCGAGGGCATCACGCTCGAGAGCATCATCACCATCGCCCACAACGAGCTGGGCGTCGAGACGATCGAACGGTCGATCGACCGCAGCGAGCTGTACGTCGCGGACGAGTGCTTCATGACCGGCACCGCGGCCCACGTCACGGCTGTCGTCGAAGTCGATCGGCGGCCCGTCGGGAGCGGCGTGCCGGGTGATATCACGAAGCGCGTCTCTTCGTTCTTCTACGACACGATCCGCGGCCGCGAAGAGAAGTACGCGAAGTGGCTGACGGCGGTCAAGCCTCAGGTCAAGCAGGGAGTCAAGGCCTAGCTTGTCGTCCGAGCTGCACCCCCCGCGTTCGCTCGGGCTGCTCGTCGGCTGCGCGCTGACGGCGTGGTGCTTCACGCTCACCAGCCTCCTGCTCTGGAGAGGGCTTACGCAGCCCGTCGACTTGCCCGTCGTCGGCGAGTACATCGCGGCGACGTTCTTCTTCGGCCTCGGTCTGCTGTTCGCGTACTGGACGTACAGCCTGTTTACGCTGCGCTACCACCTCGATCGCAACGGGCTCAACATCCGCTGGGGCGACATCCACCAGCTCATCCCGATGGACCGCATTCAGCGGCTGATCCCGGGCCGCGAGCTGCCGCCGCCGCGCGTGCGCGGTGTGAGCTGGCTCGGCCACCACGTCGGACAGGGGAAGGTGGGCGACCTGGGCGATGTGATGTTCTACGCGACGCATCGCACGCACGAAGAGCTGCTCTACGTCGTCACCACGGGCGGCACCTACGCGATCTCGGTTCCTGATGACACGCAGTTCGTCGCCGACCTGGAGGGCAACCGCAAGCTCGGGCAGCTCGTCTCGCTGCCTCAGGTCACGGAGCGCCACGCCTTCGCCGCGCAGCCGTTCTGGCAGGACCCGCTCGCGCAGCTCTTGGCACTGCTGGCCGCGATCGCCTGCGCCGTCATGCTGGGCTACGTCTTCCATAGCTACCCCGGCCTGCCGGACAGCATCCCGTTCTCGTTCCCCGCCCTCAGCGGCGTGACGCGCGTCGACAGCAAGCACGAGCTGCTCCGCATCCCCATGACAGGCGTTGGCCTCCTGCTGCTAAGCCTGGGGCTGGGCTTTGTGTTGCACGCGTGGGAGCGCGCGGTCGGTTATCTGCTGTTCCTCGGCGCCATCGGCGCGCAGATCATCCTGCTCTCGGCGGCAGTCATCACACTGCACCAGTAGGGTCCTCCCTCACCCCGTTCCCCCTCTCCCTCGGCGAGGGGACAGGTTCCGATATTCGGCGACCGTCCGGTTGGCGGCGTGAGAGGTGCGGTGCTGGCGCGGCGATGTAAGCTGGGGCCGCGATGGAGCCGCGCATTCAGTACGCCGAGACCAAGGACGGCGTGAGCATCGCCTACTCCGTCGTCGGCGCAGGGCCGCCACTGGTCAGGGTCACGCCTGTGCTCTGGAACCATGTCGAGGCCTGGTGGCGGATCGCCCAGTACCGGAAGATGGCGGAGCGGCTGGCCGAGACCTATACCTTCATCAACTACGATGCACGGGGAACAGGCCTCTCCCAGAGAGGCGCAGAAGACTTCCGCATGGAAGCCCGACTCTTGGACCTGGAGGCGGTTCTCGCAGCGCTGGATATTGGACGCTGCGCCATGCTCAGCACTGGCGCAGGCTCCCTGGCCGCGGTCGCTTACGCCGTTCACCACCCTGAACGCGTCGCTAAGCTTGTCCTTCTGAATCCCTTCGCCCGCGGCGCTGACTGGGGGCGCCTCCCGGGGGTCCGGGCAAGGGAAAGCCAAAGGGCGATGGCTGAAGAGGTCTGGGAGCAGTACAGAATGGACTTGGCGATGAGCGGGGTCGACTATTCGGACGCAGAGCTGGCTCGCCAGATAGCCGGCGTCATGGCCGAAGCGATGACGCCTGCCACGCTTCGCTTGAATGCCCAGCAAGGGGATTCGATAGACATTTCAGACCTTCTGCCTAGAGTCAACGTCCCCGCTCTCGTCCTGATCACCCGCAATCGGCCGATGCCTGAGCTATCCCGCGAGGTAGCCGCGCGGATCCCGGGCGCACGAGTGACTTCGGTCGATCTGCCTCAGTGGGCCTTGCTATCTGACGCCGCAGTTGACGCGATCGAGGCCTTCCTGGCCGAGGACCGGGAGGGCACACCCGCTCCTGAGCAACCACCAGGCGGACTGGTCACGATCCTCTTCACCGACATCGAGTCCTCCACCGCCCTGCGCCAGCGCCTCGGCGACGCAAAAGTGCAGGAGCTCGTGCGCGCGCACAACGCCGTCGTCCGCGACGCGCTCAAGACTCACAGCGGGTCGGAGATCAAGCACACCGGCGACGGGATCATGGCCTCCTTCCCATCCGCCCTGGGCGCGCTGGAGTGCGCCGTGGCCATCCAGCGCGGCGTCGCTGAATATGTCGCCACACACCCGGAGGCGCCCCTCGGCGTCTACGTGGGCCTGAACGCGGGCGAGCCCATCGCGGAGGAGCGCGACCTCTTCGGCACCTCGGTCGACCTGGCGCGCCGCCTGTGCGACGAGGCCGGCGCGGGCGAGATCCTGGTGTCGGACGTCGTGCGCCAGCTCGCCGCGGGCAAGGGCTTCCTCTTCTCGGACCGCGGCGCGGCGGCGCTGAAGGGCTTCGAGGACCCGGTGCGGCTGTACGAAGTGCGCTGGCGGGAGTAGCGGCCCAGCACGTCAGCGAGGGAGAAGGGCTATTGGCTGTCGCCAAACGCGATCGATCACCGGGGTGAAGGAGGTTTTCGCTACGGTCTGATCTCGTACGCCGTGTACGGCGCCGGATCGACGAAGCCGAGCTTCTCCGCCAGCGCGCCGGACATGTCGTTGTGCGCGTCCCACTCCGGCCGCAGCCCGCGCTCGATGCAGTGCTCGATCATCGCTGCGGCAGTCGCCGTGGCTAAGCCGCGCCGGCGGTAGTCCTCGTGCGTCTGGATCTCGAACTCCAGGCTGTGCGGGCTGATGGCGAACGATGAGCAGCCCGAGACGAAGCGCCCCTCGTGCTCGATGCCGAAGCCGACGCCGCGTTCGATGAACTCCTCCAGAGACGCGAAGTTGTACACCAGCGAGTCGGCGAGTTCTTCGAACCGCGCCGCGTCTTCGCTGCCGACGCGCTTCAATGAAAAGCCGTCCGGCAGCGCGTCGATGAAGCCGCGGAGGCGCGCGCGGTCCCATGCGCCGGGCTTGAACGCGACGCGCGTGCGCTGCTTCAGCGTGTCGCCAAATCGAACGCGCAGGAGCGGCTCCCAGAGCGTGCTCGAGGTAACGACGTTCGCCCGCTCGTCGATCGCTCGGACGAGTTCCTCAGCCGCGGGGCCATTCACCTCGCCGGCAAGGAAGCAAAAGTCGGCACGCCTGCGGGCAATGAACGCGATCATGGCGACAGATGGCGCACTGGAGTCGTCCGCCCAGGCCTGGCCCATCGAGCCGTCCAGCGCGGCGTCGATGCAGCCGTGCAGGCCGGGGAAGGCGGCGAAGAGCGGACGCAGGCGCGGTCGATCGCCAGGTGGCACGTCGATGAGCATACGAGCGATGGTAGCAGGTGCGTCCGTCGGGAACTCGATGTTAGGGCCAGTTCGCGAACCGTCCCTGCGTTAGACTGGGCTTGTGATCACGTACGACACGATCATCGCCGGAGCGGGGCCCGCCGGAAGCACCGCGGCGCGGCTGCTCGCGCAGCGGGGCGCGCGCGTACTCTTGCTCGACCGCGCCCGCTTCCCGCGCGATAAGCCCTGCGGCGGGGGCGTCACCCTCGCCGCAGCGAACGAGTTGGGGCTCGACCTTTCGCCGGTCGTCGAGCGCACGATCACGGACGTGCGCGTGAGCTACAAGCTCGCGAAACCGTTTACGCGCTCGTGGCTGGAGCCGCTCGCGTACATGACACAGCGCTGCCGCCTCGATGCGTTCCTCGCCGAGCGCGCAGCCGTCGCGGGCGTGGAGTTCCGAGACGGCGTCGCCGTGCGCGACGTGGAACTCTCGGATCGTGATGTCGTCGTGCACGCCAACCCTTCGACTACGCTCAGGGCAGGCGGCGACGCGTATCGCGCGCGCACGCTCGTCGGCGCGGACGGCGTGAACGGCATTGTGGCGCGCTCGCTCGACCTGGCATCCGTCGGAGCGCAAATGATAGCCCTCGAGGCCAACGTCCCGGCCGATGGCGAGCTGGCGGACTCATGGCGCAACGCGATAGCGGTCGACCTGGGCGGGACGCCCGGCGGCTACGGCTGGCTCTTCCCGAAGGGCGATCACCTCAACGTCGGCGTGGGCGGCTGGCAGTGGATCGGCCCGACGCTGCGCGCGCGGCTCGCGGCGCTCTGTCGCCACCTCGGGCTCGATGAGTCGCGCATGTTCGGCATGCGCGGCTACCACCTGCCGGTGCGCGCGCGCGGCGCCCGCCTTTGGCGGGGGCCGGCGCTGCTGGCCGGCGACGCGGCGGGCCTGGTCGATCCGCTCTCTGGCGAAGGGATCCACGCCGCGTTTTGGAGCGGGCGCTTGGCCGCCGAAGCAGTCGGACGCCTGCTCGACGGTGAGACCGGCGACCTAGGCAGCTACGACGAGGCGATGGCGCGCGAGCTGCTGCCGGAGATCGACATGTCGCGCAGGCTGCAGCTCGCCTTCCAGCGCACACCGCGCGTGTACGTCGCGATGATGCGCCGGAGCGATCGCTTCTGGGGCGCGATCGCGGGCTTCGTGCGCGGGACGAACAGCTACTCGCGCTTGCGCCGCCGCCTCGGCCCGCTCGCCTGGGCGATCGATGGCGTAGCGGCGCTCTCGTCTCCCTCACCCCCGTCCCCTCTCCCTCGGCGAGGAGGGGGCGGATGAAGAAGATGCGCTACGTCTGGGTCGCGTACGTTGCGATGGCGCTCGTTGGCGCACTTGCTGTTGTGCTGGTGATTCGGTTCAGCGCTAAGAGCGGGCAACAGAATGCCCATACGACCATCCTTCTCTACAAAGACCCCTTCAAGTTCTGCTCCTTCGTGAGCACGGCCGATAGCCCGAGTGCAAACCCGTTCTGGGAAGGCCCTGACCTGCCGGCGGTCATCACCGACAAGCTGGCCCAGATCCTCCAGACGCCGGGCGGTGGGAGCGCGCTAGTCGCCACGACGGTCTGGCGCTGCGACGGCGGCAAGGTGCTCGCCTGCACGGTGGGGGCGAACCTGAACTGCGGTAAGGCGAACACGAGCCGGGAGCCGACCGACGCAATGGTCCAGTGGTGCGCCGACGGCTCGCACACGGACATGCCGGCTTCGGTCTCCGGCCACGAGACGATCTACGCCTGGGCGTGGCAGGACGGGTCGCCCGTCATCGTCCGGCAGTTCTGAACGCGGGACGACCGCGGCTTCGTCCTAGGAGGTCTGGTACGAGTTTCCGCCTCAGGGAAGGCCCTGTATTGACAACCCTTATGTCGGGCCGCTAGACTGACAGCCGATACTCTTGGAGAAGCTATGAAAGCCGCCATTATCAACCGCAGCGCTTCCGCTCAGACCCTGGGCCTGCTCGGCGTGGGCCTCCTGCTGCTCGTCCTGGTACTGAGGTGAGGTTCTCGGCTGCGTAGCTATTCGCACTAGCAAGCACCACGAGGACCGGCCCCGAAGCAATCGGGGCCGAAATATTATCGGAGGAATTGAGATGACCAAACTGACCGGAGCCCAGATCGTGATGGAGTGCCTCGCCCGCGAGGGGACCGAGTACATCTTCGGCTACCCGGGCGGCGCCAACCTCCCTCTCTACGACACGCTGCCCCAGTACCCCCACGTCCGGCACATCCTGGTCCGGCACGAACAGGGCGCCGCCCACGCCGCCGATGGCTACGCCCGGGTGTCGGGCAAGCCGGGCGTCGTCTGGGCGACCTCCGGCCCCGGCGCGACGAACCTCGTCACCGGCATCGCGAACGCATGGATGGACTCCGTGCCGCTCGTCTGCATCACGGGCGCAGTGGTCACGTGGCTCATCGGCCGCGACGGCTTCCAGGAAGCCGACATCACCGGCATCACGGTGCCGATCACGAAACAGAACTGGCTCGTCCTCGACGTGAACGACATCGCAACGACGATTCGAGAGGCGTTCCACATCGCCACGACGGGGCGGCCCGGCCCCGTGCTCGTCGACATCCCGCGCGACATCCAGCAGCAGATCACCGACTTCGAGTGGCCTGAGAAGATCGACATGCCCAACTACCGGCCGGTGACGAAGGGCAACGGCGGGCAGATCAAGAAGGCCGCGCAGCTCATCGCCGAATCGGAGCGGCCGCTGATCCTCGCCGGCCACGGCGTCGTCATCTCGCGCGCCTACGATGAGCTCCGCGAGCTCGCTGAGAAGGCGCACATTCCCGTCATTTGCACGCTGCTCGGGCTGGGCGGCTTCCCCGGGTCGCACGAGCTGTTCATGGGCATGCCCGGCATGCACGGCATGTACTGGAACAACATCGCCATCGGCGAGGCCGATCTGCTCCTCGCCATCGGCATGCGGTTCGACGACCGCGTGACCGGCCGGCTGAAGGACTTCGCGCCGAACGCGAAGATCGTCCACATCGATATCGATCCGGCGGAAGTCGGCAAGAACGTGAAGCCAACCGTGCCGATCGTGGGAGACGTGAAGGCGGTGCTGCAGGACCTCAACCCGCTCTTGCAGCCCGCGCGCCACGACGCCTGGTACAACCACATCATGGAGATGCGGCGCGAGCACCCATCGATCACGATCCCGAAGGTCGACAAGGTGCTGCCGCAATTCGTGATCAAGAAGATCTACGACATGTCGCCGTCCGACACGTACTACGTGACGGGCGTCGGCCAGCACCAGATGTGGGCCGCGCAGTTCTACTGGAGCGACAACCCGGCGGGCTTCGTCACATCGGGCGGGCTGGGCACGATGGGCTTCGAGGTGCCGGCGGCGATGGGCGTCCAGTTCGCCAAGCCGAAGAACACGGTCTGGGCGTTCTGCGGCGACGGCGGCTTCCAGATGACCAATCAGGAGCTGGCGACGATCGTCGAGTACGAGCTGCCGGTGAAGTTCGCGATCATCAACAACAACCACCTGGGCATGGTGCGCCAGTGGCAGCACATGTATTACCAGAATAATCTGCAGTCGGTCCGCCTGTTCCAGCCCGACTACGTGAAGCTGGCCGAGGCCTACGGCATGCCCGGCATACGCGTTTCCGAGAAGGCGGACGTTGAGTCGGCGATTGAGAAGGCGCTCCAGCATCCGGGGCCGGTGCTGATAGACTTCGAGGTCGAGCAGCACGAGGACACCTTCCCGGCGATGCCGCCGGGCGCGTCGCTCTCGGAAACCGTCGACAGGCCGAAGGTGGAGGGTGAGATCGAGTTCGATCCCGCCGGCCGTCCTGAGAAGGTGAGGTCACGATGAGCAAGCACACCATCGTTGCGCTCGTGCAGAACCGCCCGGGCGTGCTCAACCGCATCGCCAGCAAGTGGCGGCAGCGCGGCTTCAACATCGAGAGCCTCGCCGTTGGCCACAGCGAGATCGAGGGGCTCTCGCGCATGACCTTCACCGTCGACGGCACAACAACCGACGTCGACCAGGTGACGAAGCAGATGTACAAGATCATCGAGGTCGTGAAGGTCTCCGATCTGACCGAGCACGACATGGTGCATCGTGAGCTCGCGCTCGTGAAGGTCTCGGCGACGCAGCAGCAGCGCAGCGCGATCATCGAGATCGTGGAGATCTTCCGCGCGAAGATCGTCGACGTGGCGCACGAGACGGTGATCGTGGAGTGCGCGGGGGCAGAGGAGAAGGTCGATGCGCTGATCCAGATGCTCCAGCCGTACGGCATCAAGGAGCTCGTGCGGACGGGACGTGTCGCGATGACGCGCGGGAGCGGCACGCCGCTCTCCGTCGACGGCAAGAAGTTCGAGCACCACCGGTTCCGCCCGGCCGGCGAAGGCAAGGCGAAGGTAGGGAGTTTGATCTAGGAAGCACGACGCCGCGGTTCGATTCGACCGCGGCGTTTTATCGTAGGGGCGACCTTCAGGTCGCCACGGGCGTAACGAAAATGGGGACTATGGCACCACATTGGCAGACATGGTGGCGAAGGAGAAACCGGCTGGACCGAGAGGCCTACACCGGTGCGGCTGTGTTTTCGATTACTGTGGTTACCTGGCAGCGAGAACGAACCTTCATCGATCGCGCAGTTGTTTCGCCGTGTGAGAAGCAACTCGAGAACGCTGCGCGAGCCAACGGATTCTCGCTGCTGGCGTACTGCTTCATGCCAGATCACCTTCATCTTCTCATCGAGGGATCGGAGGGAAGCGATCTTCCGCAGTTCATGAAGTCTTTCAAGCAGCAAAGCTCGTTCGACTACAAGCAGCGCTTCGGTACACCACTCTGGCAAGGTAGCTATCATGACCACATCCTACGAACTGACGCTGAAATCGAGCCGCAGATCGCGTACATCATGAACAACCCTGTCGAGGCGGGGCTGGTCGATGAAGCTCATGAGTATCCCTTTCTGGGAGGCGAGATCGTGCGGGACATGCTAGTGGCGACCTAAAGGTCGCCGCTACGGAGAGCGTTGCCCGTCCGTAACCTCCGGTGGACGGATGGGCCTGATGCGAAGAAGGAGCGAAGATGAAGGAGATCTACTACGACAAGGACGCGGACCTTGCGCTGCTCAAGGACAAGACGATAGGCATCGTCGGGTACGGCAGCCAGGGGCACGCCCATGCGCTCAACCTGAAGGACAGCGGACAGAACGTCATCGTCGGCCTGTACCCCGGCTCGAAGAGCTGGGCGAAGGCCGAGGGCGCCGGGCTCAAGGTCGGTACGGTCTCCGACGTCGCGCGCGAGGCGGACATCATCATGATCCTCGCGCCGGACCAGATCCAGCGCGAGCTGTACGAGAAGCACATCGAGCAGGGGATGACGGCGGGCAAGACGCTGATGTTCGCGCACGGCTTCAACATCCACTACCGCCAGATCCAGCCGCCGGAGGACATCGACGTGAGCATGATCGCGCCGAAGGGTCCCGGCCACATGCTGCGCCAGGTCTACACCGAAGGCATCGGCATGCCGGCGCTCATCGCTGTGCACCAGAACGCATCGGAGCTGGCGAAGCAGGTCGCGCTGGCGTACGCGAAGGGCATCGGCTGCACGCGTGCCGGCGTGCTCACGACAACGTTCCAGGAGGAGACCGAGACCGACCTCTTCGGGGAGCAGACGGTGCTCTGCGGCGGCGTCACGGCGCTCATCACGACCGCCTGGGAGACGCTCGTCGAGGCGGGCTACCAGCCGGACGTCGCCTACTTCGAATGCCTGCACGAGCTGAAGCTGCTGGTGGACTTCATCCACAACGGCGGCATGGCCTCGATGCGCTACACGATCAGCGACACGGCGGAGTACGGCGACTACACGCGCGGGCCGCGCGTCATCGATGAGCACGTGCGCGAGAACATGCGCCAGATCCTGCGCGAGATCCAGGACGGCACCTTCGCCAAGGAATGGATCCTCGAGAACCAGGCGGGCCGCCCGAGTTTCCTGGCGCTCCGGCGTAGGAACGCGGAGCACCCGATCGAGGAGGTCGGCGCGGAGCTCCGCGGCATGATGAGCTGGCTCAAGAAGGGCGCCACCGCAGACGGAGCATGAATGCGATGAAGCATCAAGAAAGGCTGCCGCTCAACCTGCGCCGGCCCCCTGCTCGAGAGGGCGAGGGGGCCTGAAAGGCGCCGCCATAACTCATTCGAATTGGAGGTTGAGCAACACATCATGGTAGAGAAAGTACTCATTTTCGACACGACGCTCCGCGACGGCGAGCAATCGCCGGGCGTAGCGCTCACGGCCGAGGACAAGATCGAGATCGCGCAGCAGCTCGATAAGCTGGGCGTGGACATCATCGAGG
>CAYQLM010000064.1:0-17483 GCA_964418365.1 uncultured Dehalococcoidia bacterium | reverse complement strand
CCGACATCAACACCGTGATCATGAGCGACACCGGCTCCGGCCACGCCGAGCGCGTCAGCCTCGATGTCGGCGACATCGACGGCGAAGCCGTTGCGAAGGAGGCGATCGACAAGGCGCTGCGCAACGTGAATCAGGTCGAGCTGCCGCCCGGCGAGTACGATGTCGTCTTTCAAGAGTACGCCGTCGCCGACATCCTCGACTTCTTCGGCTACCTCTCGTTCGGCGCGCAGGCGTACCAGGAGAAGCGCAGCTTCATGGCCGGCCGCCTCGGCGAGAAGGTGATGGGCGAGAACATCACCATCTGGGACGACGGCCTGGCGCCCGACACCGTGCCCAACCCCTTCGACTTCGAGGGCGTGCCGAAGCAGCGCGTCACGTTCGTCGACAAGGGCATCGCGCGCGATGTCGTCTGGGACAGCTACTGCGCGGGCAAGGAGAAGGACCGCGAGTCGACCGGCCACGCGCTGCCCGCCGGCAACACCTTCGGCCCCGTGCCGTCGAACATGTACCTTGCGCCCGGCGACGCCTCGCTGGACGACATGGTCGCGTCGACGAAGCGCGGCGTCTGGGTGAGCCGCTTCTGGTACACGCGTCCGGTGCACCCGCTGAACGTCGTCGTCACCGGCATGACGCGCGACGGCACCTTCCTCATCGAGGACGGCAAGATCACCGCGCCGATACGCAACCTGCGCTTCACGCAGAGCTACCTGGACGCCATGAACAACGTCGAGGCGATCGGCAAGACCACCATGCTCTGCCAGGCCATCGCCGGCGTCAGCCGCGTCCCCGCGCTGAAGATCCGCGCCTGGGCGTTCACGGGCGTGAGCCAGTACTAGCCATGCGAACGGACGTAGCAGGGCGTGTCAGGAACACCACACTGGCTGCGAGCAGACCATTGCTCCCGCTGTATGAGGCGGTAGTTAACTCGATCCAGGCCATCCAAGATAACGAGCAGGTGGAGGGCCAGATAGAGGTCGAGGTCGTCCGCGACAACTCGCACCTCTTTAGCGAACAAGACCCTTCCTTTGGAGAGATTGTCGGCTTCACTGTGACCGATAACGGAGTCGGTTTCGACGAAGACAACTACCGCGCTTTTGAGACTTCCGACACAAGGTATAAAGCGAGTCGCGGCGGAAAAGGAGTTGGCCGTTTCCTATGGCTTGTTGCTTTCGATCGGGTTGAGATTGAAAGCTGCTTCAGGTCAGGTTCTTCTCACCAGAAACGCACATTCGAGTTCGTTGCCGAAGGGGACGGGATTAGGGAGATGCAACTCGCCGCGTGCGCCGCGCCAGAGTCGGCAACGACTGTGCGTCTAACGGGGTATCGAGCCAAGTACCGAGAGCAGTGCCCGAAAAAGCTCGAGACTATTGGCTCGCACCTCGTGGAAAGCCTCCTGGAATACTTCATACTAAGCGACTGTCCACGGGTGTGGCTGACCGACGCGAGCACAGGCGAGCGCATCCATCTCAACAAAGTTTTCTCAGAGGAGATTGAATCACAATCAGCACGGGAAGATTTCACAGTCGGCGACCTATTGTTTCATCTCCTTCATGTGCGTCTTTACTCGCCGCAGATGAGAAACCACCAAGTTCACTTTTGTGCCAACAGTCGTGTCGTAACGAACGACAATCTTCAAGGCCACGTCTCTAACCTCGCGCGCAGACTTACGGATCAAAGGCAGAGGGAGTTCGTCTACGCAGGATACGTTGACGCGACAGCGCTTGACGAGACCGTAAATTCGGAACGAACGGCGTTCGCGATCCCAGATGACGCGACGCCGCTTCTCACCGAGACGCTGACTTGGCGGGCCATACGTGAGGCGGTTTACGAAAGGTGTAACAGCTTCCTAAAGCCTTACACTGATCCCATTCGTGAGCAGAAGGAGCAGCGAATCAGAGAATTCGTCGAGTCGGATGGCGCTATGTACCGATCCATCCTGCCCCACATCCAGGAGAAGATAGAGAGCATCGATCCAGATCTTAGTGACGACGCTTTGGATCAGAGCTTGTATGCAGCATATCAGGAACTAGCTGGCGAGACTCGAAGGCGAGGCATGGAGTTACTCAGCGAAGCACCAGCTGACGACTGGGATGAATTCGTTGAACGGTTTCGTGATTACTATGACAAGCTCAGTGACATCAACAAGTCGGACTTAGCGCGGTATGTGTTACATCGCAAGACCGTGCTCGAGTTCTTGCAGAAGCAGATAAGTCTTAGCGGGGACGGAACGTATCCGCTTGAAGATCGGATTCACGCCATCATTTTCCCTAAAGGTCTAACGTCAGACGACGTGCAAATGGACGATCACAATCTCTGGGTGATCGACGAAAGACTGGTCTTTCACTCCTACCTCGCTTCCGACAGGCCGCTTCGCGCAAGTACGGGGGTCGCGACCAAGAGCACGAAGAGGCCGGACATCCTTGTGTTTAACAAGGCGCACGCCTTCGTGGCCACCGATCAGCCATTTACGGCCGTCGTTATCATCGAGTTTAAGCGCGCGATGCGCGATGATAATTCCGATGACGAGAATCCTATCAGCCAAGTCCTGGACTACGTCAGGGACATCCGGGCCGGGAAGGCGCGCACCGAACAGGGACGCGATATCCCGATCGCCGGGGATATCCCATTTTACTGCTATGAGTTGCGGACATGACCCCAACCTTGGTCCAGCAGGCCGAGAATTACGGCTATACGAAAATGCCGGACGGCCAAGGCTATTTTGGCTTCAACAACCCTTCCAATGCTTACATCGAGCTAATGCCATACTCGAAGCTCGTGGTAGATGCGAAGAAAAGGAATGCCGCCTTCTTCCGAAAGCTCGGTTTGCCTGACCGGATAACCTAATGGGCGCGACGCGTCTTTCTTCAAGCCGTGTGCCACCTCCCCCTTCGCGCTCTCCTCTCGACCCCCTATCCTCCTCTCGATAAGCCGCACCGCGCCCGCCACTCGGTCCCCGCGCCACAGAATCGATCGGGCGACTCGGCAACCAAACGGAAGCACAAATCGGAGGCTGTTTTGCAAAACGAACTCTCCGCCAACGGCAAAAAGAATGCCAGCACCGGCCCGCGCACCTCCGCCGGCAAGGCCATCGCCAGCCGCAACGCCATCCGCCACGGCATCATGGCCCCGCACCCCGCCATAATCGAGGGCCTGGAGACCGAGGCCGATTGGGACACCCACGTCGCCGGCATCGTCGCCAACTACTCGCCCGATGGCGCGTTGGAGCAGGAGCTCGCCGAGCGCATCGCTTCCCTCCTCTGGCGTCTCCGCCGCGTCACCCGCTACGAGACCGCCGTCATCAATCATCAAGTCGCCGAGACGCGCCAGGATCTCCGCCTCGCCAACGCCTACCTCGCGCCCAAGCACGCCGCCGTCCGCGATCCCGATCCGCTGCTCGTCGCCGCCCACAAAGAGAAGCGCGTCATCCCGCTCGAAGACATGGACAAAGTCATGCGCTACGAAACGCACCTCCAGCGCCAGGTCGTCCAGACCATTCACGAGCTCGAAGCGCTCCAGGCCCGCCGCCACGGCGAGCAAACGCACCTCGCCCGTCTCGACATCAGCTCGGCCCCACCCACCTATGTCGTCGCCGCCCGTGCCCTCCGCTGATCGCGTCGCTCCGCGAACATCGCCCCGAGCGCAACCGGCAGGGAGAGCAGCGTGAGCGCGATGCCCGCCTTCCAGTCCCACGACATCTCGTGGCGCAGCTTGACGACGACGTCGCCGCTCACGCCCGACAGGTCGACGGCAATGTAGTTCGGCCCGTAGCGCCGCACCGCCAGCGCGCGCCCGTCGCCCGTCGACGCGCGCCAGCTGCGGTCCCAGTTCTCGTCGATGACGAGCGCCTGGCCCGGGCGCACGCCGCGCAGCGCACCGCGCATCGTCGCCGGCGACGGATACTCCACCTGCGCCGGCGTCGCGTCCGCTGAGTAGGCGAAGGCGGCGTAGCGAGCGACGTTCGCGTCGCGCGACTGGCGGTCGGCGGCGGTGACGTAGCGGCTCGTGTTCGCGATGTCGAGCGCCGGCAGGCTCTGCCGGTCGGCGACGAACGCCTCGACGGGCTGCCACGGCGTCCGGTACACCGTCACCGGCGGGAACATGTCGGTGAACCGCGCGACGGCCACGAGCCGGCCCGCCGCGCTGCCGCCCGGCGCGAGCTTCGCCGCGAGCGGCGCGCTGTCCGGCAGCACGAGGTGCGACACGCCCATCGCGCGCAGGTACTGCTCCGTCGTGGGCTCGTCGCGCTCGCCGAGCAGCACGCCCTCGAGGATGGGCCGCGTGAGCAGCGACCAGTCGCCGACGGGGTAGTGGCTGTCGACCGTGCGCAACCGGTCGAAGTGGCGGTAGGTGTACAGCGCGGTGCCCAGGTCGTCGAACCAAACGCGGCCGGTGATCTCGCCCTCGTTCGCCGTGAGCCACCGGTCGACGGCGTCCGGCCGGTACGTCGTCGGACGGTACTGCTGGTCGGCCGCCCAGCGCACTGCGGGCAGCGCGAGGGCTACGGCGGCGAGCAGGCAGGCGACCTGCGTGCCGGCAGCGAGCAGGTCGCGTCCGGCCGACCAGCGCAGCGCCGCGTCGGCCGCGAACGCGCACAGCAGCCCGATGCCTAGCGGCGCGACGGTGAGCAGCCGGACGTTCTGCGTGAGCCGGACCTGCTCGGGCCCGGCGCCGCCGTACGACAGCGCGATGAGGAACAGCTCGACCGCGAAGAACGCTGCGGCGTAACGCAGCGGCCGCGTCCGCAGGTGCGGCGAGAAGATGAGCGCGACCAGCGCCGCGATCGGCACCGCGAGCCAGACGGCATGGCTGAACCGGTCGACCTCGCCGCTGTACAGCGAACGGATGAACGTGACGTCGGCGGAGTACGGGTCCTGCATGGCCGGTCGCGCGGAGAAGAAGGCCGGCACCCAGAAGAACGCCGTCGCGAGCGCGACGACGACGAGCTGCAGCGCGAGGCGTCGCGCGCTGCGCCACGACGGGCGTTCGACGGCCGCGGCGGCGAGCATCGCCACGACGCCCGACAGCGCCAGGTGCGGATGGACGTAGATGGCGAGCCCGGCCGCCGCCGCGACGAGGTAGACCGCGGGGCGATCGCGCAGCCGGTACGCCGCGATGAAGAGCACGCTCGTGCCGGCGAGGCCGAACAGCGCGGAATACGTCGAGATGTCGGCGGCGTAATCGTTCAGCCCAAAGGTCGCGACGCCGGCGATGAGCGCAGCGGCGGCGGGCAACCCGAGCGCGCGCGCCGTGACGTAGCCGGAAACGCGGATCCAAACGAGCAGCAAGCCTTCCGTGAGCAACATCGCGCGGCCGATCGATAGGCCGAGCAGCTTCTCGGCGGCGATGGTGAGGAGATGCGGGACGAACTGATAGTCCTGGAACAGCGAGATGCCGCCCGACCAGTTGTGGTCCCACGTCGCGAGCCCGTGCGACTGGAGCGACTGGACGCGGTAGGCGTGGCCGAGCCAATCGCCCCACGAGACGGCGAGGTAGTCGCCTCGGGTGAGGAAGTCGCGGTCGATCGCGATGGCGATTACGAGGAGCGACGAGAGAGCAGCGAGACCCAGCGCGTAGCGTCGGGCGAGGAGCGCGGCGTCGCGCGCGACGGCGAGCGCCCACGTGCGGCGAGCGAGGAGATCGCCGAGTGCCACCAGATGCGCTCCTTCCCTGGAGCCGGGCGGGTTGAAACCCGCCCGCTGCATCCCACGTTGGGCGGGCACACCGGCCCGCCCCTACCCCCTTGTTCTTCGGGCCAGCTCCTCGAGGACGAAGGGGTTGGTCTTGCGCTCGTGGCCGATGCGCGTCTCTTCCATGTGGCCCGGCAGCACGACCGTGTCGTCGGGCAGCGCGAGCAGCTTGTCGACGATGCTGGCCATCTCCTGCTCGTAGTTGCCGCCGGGCAGGTCGGTGCGGCCGATGGAACCGCGGAAGAGCGTGTCGCCGCTGAAGAGCATGCCTTCGGCGTAGAAGGAGACGCTGCCCTGCGTGTGGCCCGGCGTGTGGATCACCTTGAGCTTCAGGCCTTCGACCTCGACCTCGTCGCCGTCGGCGAGGAAGGCGTCGGGATCGGGCGCGGGCTCGTCTTCGCGGCCGAGCATCATCGCGGCGTGGCGGCCGGAGTCGCGCGCGATGCCGAGGTCGCTTTCGTGCAGCAGGAACTGCGCGTCGGTCGACTGCTGGACGCCGCGGACGCCCAGGATGTGATCGATGTGGGCGTGGGAGTTCGCGATGCGCTTGATGGTGACGCCCATGTCGCGGGCGAGGGCGAGGATCTCGTCGGGCTGGTCGCCGGGGTCGATGCAGATCGCCTCGCCGGCGCGGCGCGAGCCTATGATCCAGCAGTTCTCGGCGAAGACGCCGACGACGATGCCGCGGATGAGGAGCTCGGTGGGCGCTTGGGCCATGTGAGTCCATGGTAGCAGGAACGGCGCTTGGGCTGTCGGGCCGCTGGCCATCGGCTTTCAGCTCTCAGCCATCAGCTACTAGGCATTCCTTGCACAGCACGTCCTCGTTCCATGTATGCTCACGTGAGATGCGCGATTTCAGGCGGCTAGGGGTTTGGGAGAGAGCTCATCGTCTGACACTCGCCGTCTATCGCGTGACCACGGGGTTTCCCAAAGAGGAGCTGTACGGCCTGACAAGCCAGCTCCGCCGTAGCGCGAGTTCCATTCCAGCAAACATCGCGGAAGGATGCGGCCGAGATACCGACTTGGACTTTGCCCGCTTCCTCCAGATCGCTATGGGATCGGCGAGCGAGTTGGAATACCACGTACTTCTCGCTCATGACCTTAACCTCCTCAACGAGAGCGACTACAGCGCTGTGAGCGCCGATCTCATCGAGATAAAGCGAATGCTCGCCACACTCATCCGCACCATCCGACCCGCGCCGCCGCGGAACCTGGAACTGATGGCTGATAGCTGATGGCCGACAGCTCGCCGCGCATGTTCACGCTGGAGGAAGCGAACGCGCTGCTGCCGCGGCTGCGAGAAGTGCTGCCCGCCCTGCAAGAGACCAAGGCCTCGCTCGATACGCTGCAGGCGTCGCTGGCGGCGCTGACGCAGGCCGCGTCAGGCAACGGGCACCTGCTGCTGGCGCAGATGGACCGCAAGCGCAAGGAGGCGGAGGCGCTGAGCGAGCGGCTGAACGCCTCGCTGCGAGAGCTACAGGACATCGGCTGTGAGCTAAAGGGCATCGACGAGGGCCTTATCGACTTCCCGGGAGAGCGCGACGGCCGGACCGTCTACCTGTGCTGGAAGCTGGGCGAGGAGCGTATCGTTTGGTGGCATGAGCTGGACACGGGCTTCGCCGGGCGGCAGCCACTGTGAGTTCGCGTTTCGAGGTTCGAGAGCGAGCGTCTGAAGAACGGACGAGGCCCTGCTCAACGCGTTATCGAGTGCCCTTGGGCCTATTGCAGTAGAGTTTGGCCGTCGGTAGGTTATTATAAGAAGGAATCGTGCTACACTCCGCCGTGGCGGGGCGAGCGGCACGGAGGAGGAATCGGCGATAGATGAACCGCACCCTCACTGAAGTGAAGATCCGCCGGGAGGCGATCGTGTCCAAGGCGGCTGGGCAGCCCATTGCCCACTGCGAAGCGCTCTTCGCGACAACCAACTCGGCTCCGGAGTTCATCGACATCACAGATGACGTACAGGGAATCGTCGCCGCTTCGGGCGCCCACTACGGCCAGGCGACGATCTTCTCGGGGCACACGACGGCGGCTATTCGCGTGAACGAGAACGAGCCGCTGCTCTTGCAGGACTTGGCTCGCGTGGTTCAGCAGCTGGCGCCTATCGACGAGGAGTACGAACATAACGATTTCTCGCGGCGGACGAACGTCGAGGACGACGAGTGCGCGAACGGCCACGCCCACTGCCAGCACCTCTTCCTGAGCACGAGCGAAACTGTGCCGATCATCGATGGGCGTCTGGCGCTGGGCACCTGGCAGCGCATCTTCCTGGTGGAGCTGGACCGACCGCGCGAGCGCAAGGTTCTGGTCAACATCATCGGCGTGCGCGGGTAAGCCGCAGCTACGAAGCGAAACTGAAAGGGGCCGGCAGGCCCCTTTCTTGCTATGAGCTGCCATCGCAGCGCTCGGTATAAGATGAAGCTGCCATGGGCGATGACTTCGAGCCAGCGACGGAGAATGCGGCGCTCGTCGAGCTGCTCCGCCGGCGTATCGAAGTGGAAGGGCCGATCACCTTCCACGATTACATGCAGACGGTGCTCTACCATCCCCAGCACGGCTATTACGCCAGCCGGCGGCCCGTGGGGCGCGAGGGTGATTACCTGACGAGCCCCGAGGTGCACTCGATCTTCGGCGCGCTCGTAGCGAAGCAGCTCCTGCAGTGCTGGCAGCTTCTGGGCGAGCCGGTGCGCTTCGACATTGTCGAGCAGGGCGCAGGCACGGGACGGCTCGCGCGCGACATGCTGCGCTGGGCATCGCGGCGGAAACCGGCGTTGGCGCGCGCGCTGCGCTACCGCATCGTCGAGATCAGCGCATCGCTGCGGGCGCAGCAGGGCGAGATGCTGACGGACTGCAGCGATGCCATCGATTGGCTGGAGGACCTACCGGACGAGATCGATGGCTGCGTGCTGAGCAACGAGCTGCTCGATAGTTTGCCCGTGCACCGGATCGTGTGGCAACGCGGCGAGCTGCGCGAGATCTACGTCTCGCATCGCGACGGGCGGTTCGAGGACGAGCTGGGGGCGCCGTCCACGGAATGTATCGAGCAGTACTTCGCCGATCTCGACCTCCTGCCCGGCGAGGGTTGCGTCGCGGAGGTGAACCTTCACGCCATCGATTGGGTGCGGTCGGTTGCCGAACGGCTGCGGCGTGGCTTCGCGCTGACGTTCGACTACGGGTACGAGGCGCGCGAGCTGTACGCGCCATGGCGGCGCGATGGCACGCTGATGTGCTTCTACCGCCACAATCCCAGCACCGACCCGTATGCGCGTATCGGGAAGCAAGACATGACGTCGCATGTCGACTTCACGTCGCTGATGCGCGCCGGGCGGGAAGGAGGCCTCGCGGTGGCGGGGTTCACGACCCAAGCGCGCTTTCTGGCGAGCATGGGCATCGGCGCGGGCGTGGCGGCGGCGAAGGAATCGCCCGAAGCGCTCGAGGAGTACTACGCGCGCCGGCGCGCTGTGCAGGAGCTGATCGACCCGGCAGGGCTGGGACGCATCCGCGTGCTGGCGCAGCGCAAAGGCGTCGAGGCGAGCGGGCTGCAGGGCTTTGCGGATGGTTAGCCGCGGCGAGCGCGCACCCGACTTCTCGCTGCCGAGCACGAACGGCGGCCTGCATCTCGCCGACGCGCTGCGTGAAGGCCGCGTGCTGCTCGCGTTCTATTTCGAAGACGGCACGCCGAGCTGCTCGAAGCAGCTCGAGTCGCTGAAGGACGCGCACGAGGCGCTGCGAGAGGCAGGCACGCACGTGATCGCCGTGAGCGCGGACGCCATCGAGTCGCACCAGGCATTCATGGAGCGCTGCGGCGGGCTCCCTTACTCGCTCGCCTCGGACGCCGATCTCGCCGTCACGCTCGCATACGATGTCGTCGCGGAGGACGACGCGCGGCGTTCGCGTCGCGCGCTGTTCGTCATCGAGCAAGACGGGATGATCTCGTTTGCGGCGAACCCGTACAGCCCGAACAGCCTGTCGCAGCTCGAAGAGGCGCTGCGCGCGGCGGGGGTGGATATATAGGACATGGTCTATCTTTCCCACCCGCCCGCCCAGACAGGTTGGAGAAACTGGGGGGACACCCCCCAGGCCTCCCGGCAAGGGGGCTTCGCCCCCCTGCACTCCCCACGGGCGGCACTCACGCCGCTATGACATCAGAAGGCTATTCGGAGATCGTGCTCGATCACTTCGAGCGGCCGAGGAACCACGGCGAGCTCGAAGATGCGAACGGTGTGGGCCACATGACGAACCCTGTGTGCGGCGATACGCTGCTGCTCATGCTGCGCGTGCGCGATGGGCGCATCGAGGAGGCGCGCTGGCAATCGGACGGCTGCGCGGCATCGATCGCGGCGAGCAGCCTGCTCAGTGAGATCGTGCGCGGCAAATCGATCGCCGAGGCGGAGTCGATCACTCGGGAGGCAGTCGTGGAGGCGCTGGGCGGGCTGCCCTTGAGCAAGCTGCACGCGTCGGTATTGGCGGCGGACGCGCTGCAGCACGCGCTGGCGGACTATCGGCGGCGGATGGAGGCGGGAGACTAGTTTCGCCTGCGCGTAACCGCGAGGAACGCGCCCGACGCGAGAAGCCCAGCGCCGAACGCGAGGAGGACCGCTGGCGGCGGCGAGCTGTGCTGCGCGGCCGGTTCGACGCCGGCTCCGGGAAGCCCAGCCCGGCGGACGATGGCCGCGCGCACATCTGCGATGAAGCCCGACACGTCATAGTCCGGACTGATCCGTTGGGCAATGCCCGCCTCATAGCGAAGCGGGTCTGTCTTTTGCATGAACAGTAGGTACTGGTCTCCTAGTTTCGGATTGAAGTAGTCGCAGTCCGTATATGGCAGGACTTGGACGATTTGGCCATTATCATCAACTACCCGGTACGTCGGCCGATAGAGGAGCAGCGTAGAATCCCCAGAGCCCTTGAGATACTCACTAACGTGGAACTTGATCTCTAGCGGCAGCAGACCGCCCAGCGTTTCGGGATGCAGAATCGACCCGGACGGCAGAACAAGCATCTCACCGATAGTGCCGATAGCGATTACGTCCGTCTTAGCTACGTTGTCTCCGAGCGGATCCGGGGAGTCCGAGGGAGCGAAAACACAAGCGCGCGCGGGCGTGGCAACAGATAGCCAGAGCGGAACTGCGACGAGCGCCGCGGCGAAGGCGATACGAGCTAATGCCGCCATCGTGCCGGAAGGATACGCCGGACCGGCAGAGCCCGTCAAACGAGAGAGCAGCAGACCTTCACGCCCGCGTGAGGGTACGCTACAATAGGCCGCCATGCACAGGTTCGAGTACTTCGCGCCGGCGTCCCTAAACGAGGCGCTGTCTTTGCTGAAGGGACGCAGCGACGGCGTGAAGCTGCTCGCGGGCGGGACCGACCTCCTGGTGCAGATGAAGGAAGCCGGCCGCCACCCGACGGCGGTCGTGAGCCTGCACAAGCTTTCAGAGCTGAAGACGATCGAATCGAATGGGGGCGGGCTGCGCATCGGCGCGGGCGTCGACATGCTGGCGATCGCGTCGTCATCGATTGTGCAGGAGCGCTATACGGCGCTCTCGGACGGCGCGAGCGTGGTCGGCTCTCACCAGACGCGCAACATGGCGACGATCGGCGGGAACGTGTGCAACGCCGCGCCGTCAGCAGACACGACGCCGGGCCTGGTCGTCCTGGGCGCGATCGCGGAGATCGTCGGGCCGGATGGCAAGCGCAACGTTCCCGTCGAGGAACTGTTCGCCGGGCCGGGCCGGACGACCCTGGCGCCACACGAGATCGTCATCGCGGTTCAGCTGCCGGCGCTGCCGGCGCGTACGGGCAGCGTCTACCAGCGACACACGCCGCGCAAGATCATGGACATCGCCGTCGTGGGCGTAGCGATACGGCTCACGCTCAGCGCCGGCGGCGCGATCGACGACGCGCGCATCTGTCTTGGTGCCGTGGCGCCGACGGTGATCCGCGCGCCGGAAGCGGAACAGGCGCTGATAGGCCAGTCACCGTCCGAGGAACTGTTCGAGCGCGCGGCTGGCTTGGCGCGGGAGGCGGCGCGGCCGATCTCGGATGTCCGCGGCTCGGCGGAGTTCCGGCGCTATCTCGTCGGCGCGATGACGAAGCGCTGCCTGGGCATCGCGCTGGAACGGGCGAGAGGATAGGGATGGGCACGTTCCAGGTCGAGATCGAGATCGGCGACCCGCAGGGCGAGCGCTGGGAGCTAGTATCCGCGACCGTTGGAACGAAGGCGGCGTTCGCCTGGGCGCCGCGATCGCTGCTCGAGGGGCTGGGCGTTGAGGTCGAAAAGCGCATCACGCTCCGGCATCTCGATGGGCGGTTGATCAAACGAGACGTTGGGCAGACGTGGCTGCGGATCGGAGACAAATCGCACGTCGGAACGGTCGTCTTTGGTGACAAGAGAGATCCCGTGCTGGTCGGAACGGAGACGTTGCGAGACATGCAATTGCGGGCTGACCTAGAGCGCGAGCGGCTCGTCCCGGCGACCGGCGTAACATCAACGCAATAGCGCGCAAGGAAGATCGATGCAGAAGTTTCCGTTCACGTACCACATCAACGGCCGCCGCTACGAGGCGTACATCGAGCCGAACCGGACGCTGCTCGAAGTCGTCCGTGACGAGCTGCGGCTCACGGGCGCCAAGGAGGGCTGCGGGACGGGCGACTGCGGCGCGTGCTCAATGATCGTGAACGGGAAGCTGGTCACCTCGTGCCTGATGCTGGCGCCGCAAGCGGATGGCGCGGAGATTACCACGATCGAAGGCCTGGCGACGAATGGGCAGCTGCACCCGGTGCAGCAGGCGTTCATCGACAAGGGCGCCGTGCAATGCGGCTTCTGCATCCCTGGGATGATCCTCGCCGGTAAGACGCTGCTCGATGAGAATCCGTCACCCACGGAGGCGGAGATCCGCCACGCCATCGCTGGCAACCTCTGCCGCTGCACGGGGTACACGAAGATCGTCGAGGCGATCTCAGCAGCCGCGGCGGCGCCATGAGTGCAAGGCTTATCGCGAGCGATCAGATTCCTCGCTTCGCTCGGAATGACAGGGCGGCGATCCCCGGCGGCGGCGGCGCGATGAGTGCAAAGCCATCGCGAGCGATCGGATTCCTCGTTTCCCTCGGAATGACGATACGTGACGCTCGGAGTGCCAGCTAAGTAATGGTCTCGCTCGTTGTCAACGGCGAACAGCGTGAAGCGGGCAGCCCGCAGCGCAACCTGCTCAGCTACCTGCGCTACGACCTCCGCCTCACCGGAACCAAGTATGGCTGCGGCGAGGGCCTCTGTGGCGCGTGCACCGTCCTCGTCGATGGGCAGCCGCTACGCTCGTGCCTCACGACGGTCGGCGCGGTCGCGGGAGGCCAGGTCACAACCATCGAAGGTCTCGCGGAGAACGGCACGCTGCATCCGCTGCAGCAAGCGTTCGTCGACGAGTCGGCGATGCAGTGCGGCTACTGCATCCCCGGCTTCGTGCTGACGGCCGCCGCGCTGCTCTCGCGTGAAGCGAAGCCAGACGCCGCGCAGATCAAGGAAGCCCTGGCCGAGAACATGTGCCGCTGCGGCACATACCAGCGCATCCTGCACGCGGTGCAGCGCGCGAGCGAAGCGCCACGATGAGCGAATCGAACGGCGGACTGCGTATCGTCGGCCAGGTGACGCCGATCGCGCTGCCACCTAAGAGCTATGCGCGCGCGGCATATGGGAACACACAGCCCGCGCCGGTTGAAGCAACGTGGCTGACGGTGCACGCCGACGGCAAGGTGACGGCATACGCGGGCAAGGTCGAGTACGGACAGGGCATTCGCTCTGGACTCGCGATGGAGGTGGCGGATGAGCTGCGCGTGCCGCTGGACGCCGTCGACATCGTGCTCAGCGACACCGACCGCGTGCCTTGGGACATGGGGACGTTCGGCAGCCAGTCGACGGCGCGCGTGGGCCTGCAGCTGCGCAAGGCCGCCGCGACGGCCCGACAAGCGCTGCTCGAGCTGGCGGCGGACAAGCTCGACCTGCCGGCGAGCGAGCTGGCTTGCCGCCAGGGGCGCGTCGTGCCGGCGCGCGACGGCTCGGCGGGCGTTTCGTATGCAGAATTGCTCGCCGGCCGCGAGCTGACGCGCGAGCTCATCGATGATGTTGCGCTGACACCGCCGTCTGAGTTCACGATCATGGGCGCGCATGCGCCGCGCATCGACGCCGTCGCGCGCGTGACGGGCGCAGTGCAGTACACGCAGGACGTCCTTCTCGACGGCATGCTCTTCGCAGCAGTGCTGCGAAAGCCCGCGCGCGGCGCGAGGCTCATCGACGCAGACACCTCGATCGCGGAGCGCATGCCGGGCGTGGTCCAGGTCGTGCGCGACGGCGAGCTCGTGGCGGTGCTGGCGGAGACCGACGAGGCCGCCGACCAGGCGCTGCGACTCGTGCAGGCGCGGTGGGAGGAGCGGCCGAATCAGCCATCGCACATCGATCTGCCGGACCTGCTCGCGCGGACGGCGAACGACGCGTTCACCACGCAGGAGGCGGGCTCGATAGAGGAAGGCTTCCGCGCGGCGGATGGCGTCGTCGAAGCGACGTACTTCATCCCATACATCTCGAACGCGCCGATGGAGCCGCGCGCCGCCGTTGCCCGGTGGGAGGACGCTCGCCTCACCGTGTGGGCGGGCACGCAGCGGCCGTTCGGCATCCGCACGGAGCTCGCTCAGCACTTCAGCATGGAGGAGCCCGACGTGCGCGTGATCACGCCCGAGGTGGGCGGTGGGTTCGGCAGCAAGAGCCCTTACCCTATCGCGATCGAGGCCGCGCGCCTGGCGAAAGCGGCTGGCCGGCCAGTGCGCGTCGCGTACTCTCGCGCTGACGAGATGCAGCTCGCAACGATGCGCCCGGCGGCGCTGATCGAGATCAAGAGCGGCTTCACGAACGACGGCAAGATCGTCGCGTGGGAGTTCAAGGCCTACCACGCGGGCGAGCGGCCGTTCATCGGCCGGCGGGGATCGGAAGCGCCATACGACATCCCGAACGTCAACGTGACTACGTATGTCTCGGAGAGCCCGCTGCCCTCCGGCTCGTATCGATCGCTCGGCGGCGCGGTGAACCACTTCGCGCGCGAATCGCACATCGACGAGATCGCGGCGGCGACCGGCATCGATCCGGTTGAGCTGCGGCTGCGCAATCTGTCGCACCCGCGCTTCCGGCGCGTGCTCGAGTCGGCGGCGGAGTGCTTCGGCTGGAGCGGGACGAAGGCCTCCTCCGACCGCGGCGTTGGCGTCGCGATCGGGCTCGACGTCGGCAGCTACTGCGCGATCTGCCTGCAAGTCGACGTGCAGGGCAGCGAAGTGCGCGTCGGCAGGGTCGTGGCCGCGCTCGATTGCGGGCTGACCGTGAATCCGGACGGCGCCCGGAACCAGATGGAGGGCTCGATCGTGATGGGCATGGGCGGCGCGCTGTACGAGGCGATCGACTTCCAGGGCGGACGCGTGCTGAACGCCGGGTTCACCCGCTATCGCGTGCCGCGCATCACCGACACACCAGAGATGGAGGTCCTGCTCGTAGGCGACGCGGAGACGCCCTCGACGGGCGCGGGCGAGCCGGGCATTGTGCCGGTGGCGGCCGCCACCGCGAACGCCGTATTCGACCTGACCGGGAAGCGCATCCGGGAGCTACCGATCCAGCGCCATCTGCGATAATACAGGCACGCCCAGAACGAAGGAGTAGCGCCATGACGACGTTCAGCACCATCGGCAAGCCGATCACCCGCGTCGAGGGGACGCACAAGGTCACGGGCGATTCCGTCTATGCGGCCGACCTGCAGATGCCCGGCATGCTGCACTGCAAGCTGCTGCGCAGCCCGCACGCCCATGCGCGCATCAAGCGCATCGATGCGTCGAAGGCGCTGGCGCTCGAGGGCGTGGTGCGCGTCGCGACGGCGGACGACCTGCCGAAGCCAGAGGCCAAGCGAGCTGGCAACCGCGCGAACGTCATGCTCGCCATCGAAGAGGTGACGTTCTATGGCGAACCCGTCGCGGCGGTGCTGGCAGAGGATCTGTCGACGGCGGAGCAGGCCGTCGAGCTGATCGACGTGGAGTACGAGGAGCTCCCTGTCGTGCTCGACCCGATCGCGGCGATGGACCCGGCGTCGCCGCTCGCGCGCAAGCCCGTGCAGGAGATCGACCGGTCGGAGCAGCAAGGCCACGCGGCGGTCGAGATGCAGGAGCACGGCTCCGGCCAGCCGAGCAACATCGCGTCGCAGGCGCGGTTCACGCGCGGCGACGTCGTGCAGGGGTTCGCCGAGGCCGACTGCGTCATCGAGCGCAAGTGGCACAGCGCGATGATGCACCAGGGCTACATCGAGCCGCACGCGACGGTCGCCGACTACAACGCGGCGAGCGGCGAGCTAACGATCTGGACCGCCACCCAGGGGCAGTTCTTCGTGCGCGATCAGGTGTCGGTCATGCTGCGCATCCCGGAGACGAAGGTGCGGGTGATCGGCATGGAGCTAGGCGGGGGCTTCGGCGGAAAGATCTCGCTCATGCAGCCACTCGTCGGCGCGCTCTCGCGGCTCGCGGGCCGCCCGGTAAAGCACATCTTCAGCCGCACCGACGATCTGCTGGGCGCGACCCCGTCGCCGCAGTGCCATGTCGAGCTGACGACCGGCATGAAGAAGGACGGATCGGTGACGGCGATCAAGGCGCGGCTCGTCTACGATAGCGGCGCCTACCCGGGCGCGCCGGCCGTCGTGGGGGCGATCCTGATCGGCGGGTACTACAACTTCCCGAACCTGGACATCGAGTCGTTCGAGGTGCTGACGAACAAAGTGAGCGTGGGCGCGATCCGGGCACCCGGCGCGCACAACGCGACCTTCGCGATCGAAAGCCACATGGACATGATGGCGCGTGAGCTGGGCCTCGACCCGCTGGCGGTGCGGCTGCAGAACGCCGTCGGCAAGGGTGACGAGATGCCGAGCAAGCAGAAGTACCCCAGCATCGGCCTGAAGGAGTGTCTGCAGGCGGCGCAGGAGAGCGACCTCTGGAAGTCGCGGGCGGACGCCCGCCCGTCCGGGCGCGGCAAGAACGGCGGGAACGGCAACGGCAAGAAGCGCGGCATCGGGCTGGCGGTTGGCGGCTGGTTGGGCGGCCTGCAGCCGGCGAGCGCATACGTCGAGCTGAACGGCGATGGCACGATCAGCGTTGTCGTCGGCGCGAACGACATCACGGGCACCAACACATCGTTCGCGCAGATCGCCGCCGAGGAGCTGGGCGTGCCGCTGGACAGGATCAACGTCGTCACCGGCGACACGAAGACGGCGCCGTTCGCAGGCATGAGCGCAGGCAGCAAGACGCTGTTCACCGTCGGGCGCGCGGTGAAGGCAGCCGCGGAGGACGCGCGCCAGCAGCTCTTCGCCATCGCGGCCGAGCGGCTGGAAGCGAACCCGGACGATATGGAGTCAGCGGAAGGCCAGATCCGCGTGAAGGGTTCACCGGACAAGGCGCTCCCGCTGCGACGGCTCGGCGGCATCACGACGGGCTTCGGTGCGCTGCACCCTCCGGTGATCGGCCGCGGCGCGATCACCGCTCGCGCGCAGGCGCCCGGCTTCACCGCGCAGATCGCCGAGGTCGAAGTCGATACCGACACGGGCGAGGTGACGGTGCTGCGCTGGTTCAGCGCGCAGGACGCCGGCCTGGCGATCAACCCCCTCTCGGTGGCGGGGCAGATCCAGGGCGGCACGACGCAGGGGATCGGCATCGGGCTATGGGAGGAGATGCTCTACGACGACAAGGGCCGGCTGCTCAACCCGGGCTTCCTCGACTACCGCATGCCGA